>NZ_JBEZFA010000016.1:0-151737 GCF_040649215.1 Micromonospora sp. NPDC049044
ATCGCGTCCGCGATGACCGTGGCCTGACCGTCGACGCCAGGGGCGGTGTAGCCCGCGCAGGCGCTGCCATCGTTGTTGACCGCCGAGCCGAGGACAGTCACCGGGTCGGCACCGTCCCGCAGTGGGATCGTCCAGTCCCGGACCCGGTGCTCCCGGTCCGGCGCGGCGCGTACCGCCGCCGGTGCTGCCGACTCCTGCCACAGGGCCCGGCTGTCGTGCCAGCGCACGGTGCTGCCGTCGGCGATGCGCCGCCAGGTCGGTGGGGCGGCCGGGTCGGCCTCGGCCGGGAGCGCGGTGTCCCCGGCGATTGTCTGGTTCAGGTAGGTGGCGGGGGAGCGGCTGTTCTCGAAGACTCCGTCCGGGGCGACCCGCAGGTACGGCTCACCGGAGTAGCCGATGACCTCGACGGCTCTGCCGGTGTTGTTCGTCAACTCCAGTCGGGCACCGGCCTCGACGACGCGTACCTCCAGTCCGGGCCGCTGCGGGGTGACCCCGGTGGTCCGGGTCCGGTAGTTGGTGCCGTCGGGGGCGTCCGCGCCGTGCGCGGCGGCGGGCGCCGCGCTGATCAGCGTCACCAGGCCGGCGGCGGCGGCGACCAGGCCGGCGCGGGCCAGCAGGGTACGGATCACTTGCCGGCCGCCGCCACGGCCGCGGTGAGCGCGTCCGGAGTGGGGTTTTCCAGGGGCTGACCGTTGACCCTTACCGTCGGCGTGCCGGTGACCTTGCTCTGGCTGGCGTCCTCGGTGACGTGTTCGGTCCACGTCTTGTACGTCTGCGCCTGCACACAGCCGCCGAACGAGCCCCGGTCCAGGCCCACGCCGGCACCGATGTCGATCAACTCGTCGTTGGTGAGCCCGGCGCTGCCCTCCGGCGGCTGCCTGTCGAAGAGGGCTCTGGCGTACTCGCGGAACTTGCCGCCGGCCGCGGCGCAGCCGGAGGCGGCCGAGGACCGGGTGGAGTATCCGGTGGTGGAGAAGCGGTTGAGGAACGCCACCGGGTGGTAGACCACCTTCGCCTTGTGCTCGGCCACCAACTGCTCAAGTGTCGACCCACTGGTCTGCTCGAACTGCTTGCAGACCGGGCAGAGGAAATCCTCGTAGACGTCGACGGTGACCGGCCCGTCGCCGCTGACGATGCCGGTGCCTGGCGCGTTCGCGCCGGGCGGGGTGGTGAAGTCGTCGGAGCGCTGGTTGGACCAGACGACCCAGCCGACGACACCGGCGATGACCAGGACGACGACCGCCGCGGCGGAGACCCAGACCGTGCGCCGACGTCGCCGCTCGCGGGCGAGTTGCTCGCGGACGACCCGGGCGGCGTCCCGTTGCCCCTTGCGACTACTCATCTTCGTCCTCCACAGCGGGTTCGCCGGCCAACCACCCGTCCACCGATACCGGCGTATGCGGCCAGCTCACCAGAAATCCGGCAAGTACCAAGAATCCCAGGTCCCGGAGGATCTCCGGGAGGTAACTGGGTGCCTGCCCCTCGCCCAGTTGCCCACCGCTGCCGAAGCAGCCACAGTCGATGGCCAGCCCACGGGTCCACGCCGAGGCGATCCCCACGATGAAGACCACAAGCAGCGCGACCGACACCCCGGCGACGAGCCGGGTGGCCAGCCCGAGCAGTAACAGCACGCCCAACGCCAGCTCGACGAAGGGCAGCGCCGCGCCGACCACCGTCGCCACGTCGTAGGGCAGCACCTGGTACGCGTTGACGGCGCGCCCGGAGGCGGCGAGGTCACCGACCTTCGACGCGCCGGCGACGAGCCAGACGGCGGCGAGGCCGAGCCGTGCCACAGTGCCGAGCCAGGGCCGGACGACCGGCCAACGGCCGCCCCGGGGGGAAGGTGCAGTCACGCTCATTTGTCGTCCCGTCAGCGCCGGAAGTTCCCCGCTCAGCCGGTCAGGGCGTCGCCGACCGCCTCGACCAGCTCGTCGCGGGCCCGGGCGACCCGGGAACGGATGGTGCCCACCGGCACGCCTTCGACGGCGGCCGCCTCGGCGTACGAGAGGCCGAGCATCTGGGTGAGCACGAACGCGGCCCGTCGCTCGGCGCTGAGCCGGCGGACCAGATCCGCCGCACCGAACTGGCCGGCCGGGTCCGGGTGCGGGTGGTCGGTGTACGCGTTCGCGGCCAGCCGCTCGTCGAGCCGGCGGCGGCGGATCACCGTCCGCAGGTGGTCGGCGCAGGCCCGTCGGGCGATGCCGAGCAGCCAGGTGCGGGCGCTGGACCGGCCCTCGAACGCGGGCAGGGCCCGAAACGCCCGCAGGTAGGTCTCCTGGGTCAGGTCGTCGGCGCTGTCCGGGTCGACCAGCGCGGCGGCGAAGCGCCAGACCTCGAGCTGGGTCAGCCGGACGAACGCCGCCTGCGCTTGCGGATCACCGTCGCGCGCACGGAACGCCCACGCGGTTGCCGGGTCCCGCGCGACGTCACCGGCCGGCGCTGCCGGACCGGCGGCACCGGTGTCACGCGGGACGGGGATCACGAAAAACCAGGTTACGCGGCACCCGGCGCAGCGCCAGGGTCCTTCGGCCCCTGGATGGTCTGCGCCACGTCGGGAACTTTTCCGCGACCCGAGCCGACTACCCCGTCATGACACGCGATCCCTCTGGTGCGGCGCGGGCGGCTGAGCCGAGTTGAGCCCTCTGCCCGACTCGGCTCGCCGAGAGCCACAGCGGTCGGCGACCATGGCTGGCATGACTGTCGCCCCCCGCCGCTGGCTCACCCGGCTGGCCGCCGCCGCCGGCCTGCTGGTCACCGTCGTCGCCCTGTTGATCGCGCCAGCCACCCCGGCCAGCGCCCACGCGGTGCTGGACAGCACCAGCCCGGCCACCTCCTCGATCGTGCCGAGCGCGCCGTCCGAGGTGGTCCTCAGGTTCAGTGAGTCGGTCCGCAAGGTGCCCGGCAAGATCCGGGTCATCGCCCCGGATGGCTCCCGCGCCGATCGGGGGGAGCCGTCCTTCGACGGCGGCGCGGTGCGCATTCCGGTGGACCCGGCCGGCGGGCGCGGCACCTACCTGGTCAGCTTCCGGGTGATTTCCGCCGACAGTCACCCGGTGTCCGGGGCGTTCACCTACTCGGTCGGCGCGCCGTCGACGCCACCTGTCGACTCCGGCACCGACAGCCGCGCCAACCCGGTGGTGGGTACGGCGGTGAAGGTGGCTCGCTTCCTCGGCTACGCCGGGCTGGTGCTGCTCGTCGGGCCGGCGCTGGTGCTCGCCGCGCTGTGGCCGCGACGGCTCTCCCGGCGGGGGCCGGCCCGGCTGGCCTGGACCGGTCTCGGCCTGGTGACCGTCGCCACCCTCGCCGACCTGTGGTTGCAGGTGCCCTACACGGCCGGCGGTGGTCTCTTCGACGTGACCGGTGAGGGGTTCGGAAGTGTGTTCGGCAGCGCGTTCGGTGCCGCCCACCTGGTCCGACTCGGCCTGCTGGCGGCGTCCGTCTTCCTGCTCCGGCCGCTGCTGACCCGGCCGGCCGGCCGCACCGACTCGATCATCCTGGCCGTGCTCGGCGGCGCTGCCCTGCTGACCTGGCCGTTGGCCGGCCACCCGGCGGCCTCCCCGGCGCCGGCGGTCTCGGTGGTGGTCGACGCTGTCCACCTGGGCAGCATGGCGGTCTGGCTGGGTGGTCTGCTGATGCTCGCCGGATTCCTGCTGCGCCAGGCCGACGAGCGGGAGTTGGGCGCGATCCTGCCCATCTGGTCGCGCTGGGCGGCGCTCGCCGTCTCGGCCCTCCTGCTGGCCGGCACCGTCCAGGCGCTGATCGAGGTGGCCACTCCGCAGGCGCTCGTCGACACCACGTACGGGCGGCTGCTACTGGCCAAGATCGGGCTGTTCGCGGTGGTGATCGCCGTGGCCGCGTACTCCCGGCAGTTGGTGCGTCGTCGGGTCGCGGCGCAGCGCCCGGCCCCGATCCGCCGGGCGGTCTGGGTGGAGTTGGCCGTCACAGTGGTGGTGCTGGGCCTGTCCGCAACGCTCGTGCAGACGACGCCGGCCCGCACCGCGGTGGCCGGCCCGGCCAGCGCCGAGGCGGGCGACTTCAGGACCCGGCTGACCAGTCCGCTCTACTCCATGGAGGTCGAGTTGAGCCCGGCCCAGCGGGGCAACAACTCGGTGCACCTGTACGCGTACGGCAAGGACGACCAGCCGCTGCCGGTGGTGGAGTGGCGGGCGACCGCCGCGCTGCCCTCGGCCGGGATCGAGCCGATCGAGATTCCGTTGCTGGGGTTGACCGACAACCACGCCTACGGCGACATCAGCCTGCCGGCCGCCGGCGACTGGCAAATCAAGATCACCGCCCGAACGACCGACATCGACCAGGCCACGGTGACCGCCACCGTGCCGATCCGTTAGAGAGGTTCGCGAAACCCATGACCCGATTCCGGCGCACCGCAACCGCCGCTGCCGCCCTGGCGTTCACCGCCGCCGCCACCGCTGTGCTCGGCTTCGCCGGACCGGCGTCCGCGCACGTCACGGTCAACCCGAAGGAGGCGGCCCAGGGCGGGTACGCCCGGGTGGCGTTCCGGGTGCCGAACGAGAGCGACACCGCCTCGACCACCAAGTTGGAGGTGACGCTGCCGGAGAACGCCCCGGTCGGCTCGGTGTCGACAATGCCGGTGCCCGGCTGGACTGTCGCGACGGAGAAGCGCAAGGTGGACCCGCCGATCGAGGTGCACGGCAGCCCGCTCACCGAGGCGGTTTCCAAGATCACTTGGACGGCCACCGGCGACGCGGCGGTGAAGCCCGGTCAGTTCCAGGAGTTCCCCGTTTCGATGGGGCCGCTGCCGCAGGTCGACTCGATGGTCTTCAAGGTCCTGCAGACCTACTCGGATGGCAACATCTCGCGCTGGATCGACCCGCCGGCGCCGGGTGCGGAGGAGCCGGAGAACCCCGCGCCGGTGCTCACCCTCACCGCCGCCGCGGCGTCGACAAGCTCAGGCGGGTCGAGCGCCGCCGCCGTCGTGTCGTCGCCGGACGACGACGATGACGACGAGGGCAACGGGCTCGCGGTCGGCCTCGGCGTGGCCGGTCTCGTCGCCGGACTGGCTGGACTGGTGCTGGGCGGGCTGGCGTTCACCCGGACCCGTCGGGAGCCGGTCGCCAAGTCCTGACCCTGTCGCGCCCGCTGGCCCGCCGGAACCATCCGGCGGGCCAGCGCGCTTTCACGTGGTCGGACCTGACGGTGCCGTGGATATCCCCTGATCACCGCCCCTGCGTCGGTAAGGTCGGCCGGGTATCTGGCTACGGAGGGAGACGGTGCGAATGCGTGTCGTGCGGGCGATCGTCGGTGTGCTGCTGTTGGCGGTGGGGATTCCGGCGCTGTTCGTTGGTGGCGGGTTGTGGTTGGTGACCCGACACGCCGACCCCGACGGGGCCTTCGCCGCCCGCTTCGAGACGCTCCGCACACCCGGCCACGCGGTGGTGGTCACCGACCTCGACCAGCTGCTGCGCCAGGGGGCGCCGTTCGCGCGTACCGGGCAGACCCGGCTGCGGCTGGAGGCCCGCAGCACCGACGGGCCGGCTTTCGTGGGGCTCGCGCCCACCGCCGAGGTGCGTGACTGGCTGGCGCCGGTGCCGCACGCCGTGCTCCGCCGGGTGGCGCTGGCCCAGGGCCCGCTGCCGGTTCGGCTGGACCCGGCCGGTCCCGCTGCCGGCGCTCCGGTCGATCCGGCCGCCGTCGTGCCGGTCGGCCCATCGGACCGGCCGTCCTGGGTACGCGAGGGCGTCGGCTCGCTTGAGTGGAGCGCGGACGACCTGGCCGGTGAGCCGATGAGTCTGGTGCTGATGCGCCCCGACGGTGCCGCCGACCTGGCGCTGGACCTGCGCGCCGAGGTGCACGCGGGGTGGACCGGCCCGGCCACCTGGAGCCTGCTGTCCGGTGGCGTTCTGCTCGTGGCGTGCGCCCTGCTGCTCCTGCTGCGACCGTTGCGGCCCCGCGAGGTGATCTTCGTGGTGGAGCCGGACCAGGTGCCGGTGCTCGCCGGCCGGCTCGGGGTCACCTCGCTCAGTGGCCTGGGCACCCGGGAGCCCGCGCCGGCCGCGCCCTATCCGGCCGTGCGGCAGCTCAGCATGGTCGGCTCGGGGGCGGGGGAGCGGTCTCGGTCGATCGGTGCCGCACCGGCCCGGTCCGCTGCCCGCACGGACCTGGAGCAGTCGGCCCGGGTGCCCCGGCCCGAGGCGACAGTGAGCCTCGCGTGGCCGCCGGCGGGCGCGAAGGCCACCGTCCGGCCGGTGCGGGTCGACGAAACAGCGGGTGGCCCTCCACGCTGCCGACGCGGAGGGCCACCCTCACCGGGGGATCGGTGCTACCCGAGCGACGCTTGAGGTAGTTGGGCCAGATTAGCGCCACTGGTGGTTACTAGGTAGATCCGTCCATTTGGTGCGATTTTTCCGCAGGTTGCGGTTGGTCGTCGGCGAGGCGCCGGCGAGCGGAGCGCACCGGCAGGGCCACCAACAGCAGCAGGCTGATCAGCACGTAGGCGTTCTGCACAACGAAGTCCACCGGGTTGTGCGTGCGGATCGGTCCCGCCCCCCATTTCTGGAACGTCACCACGCCGTAGACCGTCACGGCGGTGATGCCCAGCGCGAGCCCGGCCAGCCACCATCGCCGACGTGCCTGGTCCGGACGGTCGGCGCGCAACGCCGCGTCGGCGAGCAGCACCACCGCCGGCACGAACCAGTAGATGTGATGGGTCCAGGTGATCGGGCTCGCCAGGGCACCGACCAACCCGGTCAACGTCAGCCCCGTCAACGGGTCACCGGCCCGCGCCGCACGGGCGGCCCGCCACAGCCCGTAGGCGGCCACCACGGCCACCAACAGCAGCCAGAGCAGTCGGTCCGGCTTCGCCGGCTCGGTGAACCGGCTGAGCAGGCCGAACAGCGACTGGTTGCTAACGATGTCGGTGCGGCCGACCCGCTCGGTGGTCCACAACTCGTGCGTCCAGAACCGCCACGAGTCGGCCGGGGCGACCGCCGCCGCGAGCAGTGTCGCCGCCGCCGCGGTCGCGCTCGCCACCGCCGCGGCCCGCCACCGCCTGGTGGCCAGCAGGTACACGATGAAGATTCCGGGAAAGAGCTTGAGCGCCGTCGCCAGCCCCACGCCGACGCCGGCCCAGCGCCGCGCCTGCGGTACGGCGAACAGCAGGTCGGCCAGGATCAGCACGACAAGCAGCATGTTGATCTGCCCGAAGGTGAGCGTTTCGCGGGTGCTCTCCATGGCCAGCACCAGCAGCACGGCGGCGGTGAGCGTGAACGCCCGGGGCAGGTCGTGCCGGGCGATGACCGGCGACACCAGCCAGCGGGTGGTCAGCACCACGGCCGCCGCGGTGAGCACCGTGAAGATCGCCACGGTGGCACCGAGCTTCAGCAGCCCGAACGGCCACAGCAGCAGCGCGCTGAACGGCGGGTAGGTGAAGTACAGCTCGCCCTGCACCCGGTCGGGTTGGACGTAGTCGTAGAGCGGGTGGCCGACGCGCCACCAGTCGACCGCCGACATGTAGATCTTGAGGTCGAGGAATTTGTGGTTCAGGCCCGGCAGGTAGAGCGCTGGCAGCACGGCGATGAGGGCCACCACCGTGACCAGGCGACGGACCGTACGGCCGCCGGGGTCGTCGTCGGTGACGGCGGGCGGTGCTACGGGATCGGCTGGCACCCCGAAACCCTAGCGGTCTGCTCCGCCGAGAGCGCGCAGCCGCGAGGCGTGGGCTGCGCGTAGGCTGTGCCGGTGGCTGATCTTCTTGTCTGGATCGACTGTGAGATGACCGGGCTGGACCTTGGCAGGGACAAACTGATCGAGGTTGCGGCACTTGTCACCGATCCTGATCTCAACGTGCTCGGTGATGGGGTCGACGTGGTGATCCACGCCGACGAGGTGGCACTGGCGGGGATGCCGGAGATCGTCCAGACGATGCACGCCAAGTCCGGCCTCACCGAGGAGGTCCGCCGTTCGGTGGTCACCCTCACCGAGGCGGAGGACCTGGTCCTGGACTACGTCCGCACCTTCGTCAAGGAGCCGCGGACGGCCCCGCTGTGCGGCAACTCGATCGCGACCGACCGGGGCTTCATCGCCCGCGACATGCCACGGCTCGACGCCCACCTGCACTACCGGATGATCGATGTCTCCTCGATCAAGGAACTGTGCCGGCGCTGGTACCCGCGCGTGTACTTCGGCCAGCCGCAGAAGGGCCTGGCGCACCGGGCGCTGGCCGACGTCCGGGAGAGCATCCGGGAGTTGGAGTACTACCGGCGTACGCTCTTCGTCCCGCTGCCCGGCCCGGACGTGGAGACCGCCAAGGCGATCGCCGCCGAACTCTGACCCCACGCGCGGGCGGCCCCGGATACCCGCTGGACGGGGCCGGCCGTGGTGCGGCTATTATTGGTCCGCACCCCGCCCGGGGCGATCGACCGGGCGACGGCGGCATGGTGGCTGTAGCTCAGTTGGCAGAGCACCGGGTTGTGGTCCCGGTTGTCGTGGGTTCAATTCCCATCAGTCACCCAGATGGTCGTACGACTGAGGCCCCCTCCCCGGAGGGGGCCTCAGTCGTGTTCGACGACCCTGATCCACACCGGTTACGCGAAAACCGGGGCATCCCCTCGCTGGGATGCCCCGGTTTCCTGTGACGCGAGTCGACCTTGGCTCAGGCGGTCGGCGTGGCGGACGGGGTGCCAGCGCCGTCCGGGGTCGGCGGGGTGGTGTCCGGGTCGGCGGGCGGCTCGTACGGCAGGGCGCTGCCCTTGACGTACTCGTCCCAGCTCATGTTCCAGTCGGTCCAGCCGTTGCCGTTCTGCAGCTTGCGCTCGGTGCCCTTGACCGTGATCGGGTCACCGATCTGGGTGTTCTTGAACAGCCAGTCGCCGTTGGCCATCGACACGTTCACGCAGCCGTGCGAGACGTTCACGCTGCCCTGCTGCCCCTCGGACCAGGGTGCCGCGTGGATGAACTCCCCGCCCCAGGTGAGACGCTGCGCGAAGTCGATGTTGGTGCGGTAGCCCTCCTCCGGGCCGAGCTCCTCCATCGTGTCGAAGACCGTCTTGCGCAGCTTCTCGATGACCACCATGGTGCCGCTCGACGACGGGGTGCTCTTCTTGCCCAGGCTGACCGGAATGGTCTTGATCACAGCGCCGTTGCGGGTCACCGTCATCCGCTTGGTCTTGTTGTCCACCGTCATGATCACCGACGGGCCGATCTTGACGTCCACCGCGAGGTCGGCGCGGCCGTACCAGCCCTCACCCATCGGCAGGCCGCCGGCCTGCACCCGGTACGAGACCTTGCTGTTGGTCTTCCAGAACTCCTTCGGCCGGTACCGGACCTCGGTGGGGCTGACCCAGTGCCAGATGCCCTCCTGGGCCGGGGTCGAGGTCACCGTCATCCGCCGCTGCACGTCGTCGCGGTAGTCCTCCGGGATGCCCCGGCTGAACTTCACGATCAGCGGCATGCCGACCCCGACCACCTGGTTGTCGCCGAGGAAGCTACTCACCCGGACCTGGTTGGCCGGCTTGGCCATTGTGGTGAAGGTGCTTGTCGTGGTGGCCGGACGGCCGTCGTCGCCGGTGGCGGTCACGGTCGCCGTGTAACTCGTGCCGTACGCCAACGCGCCGGCCGGCTGCCACGTCTTGCCATCCGGGGCGACCGCGCCCTCGACCGCCTTGCCGGCCGCGTCCTTGAGCTCGACGGCGGTCTGCACGGCATCCTTGGTGGTGAAGGTGATGCCGGTCGAGGCCGGCACGTCCTTGGCGTCGGCCGCCGGCTCGCTTATCGTCGCCGCGGCCTTCGGTGGCGGGCTCTCGTCGCCGCCGTGCCATGAGGACGGCTTGCCGTCGCCACCGTCGGTGCAGGCCGCGGTGAAGGCCAGCGCCACGGCGAGGAACCCCGCCGCGAACACACGGCGTCGCCAACGTTGCCTGATCAGCTGATCCTGGCTAGCTCGCATGATTCCCTCACAGTCGTGGTCGCTGCCCCATCGTCTCCTACTGACGCACCAGAGCCGGCCCGGGTTGCCGAGGGTGAACCGAAACACGCCGAGAATCCTGCCGGATTTTGCTACTATCCGGCGTTTCGTGAGCGTGATTCGTCTCCGTCCGGGGTGGTGGGGTCGCCGCGGCGTCGTCGCCTCGCCGGAGTGCAAGGGTACGCGCCGGCCCCGCCATCGGCAGGACCAGCGCGTAGGGGACCGACGAGGCTCAGAGCAGCGGGCCGGCGCCACCCTTTGGTACGGGGAGCGCGCTGCCCTTGACGAACGCCGACCAGCTCAGGCTCCACGCCGTCCAGCCGTTGCCGGCGACGATCTTGCGTTCGGTGCCCTTGATGGTGATCGGGTCACCGATCCGGGTCTTGTCGAACAGCCACTTGGCGTTTGCCATCGACACGTTCACGCAGCCGTGCGAGACGTTCTGCCGCCCCTGCACGTGCTCCGACCAGGGCGCGGCGTGGATGTACTCGCCACCCCAGGTGAGCCGCTGGGCGAACTGGATGTCGGTGACGTAGCGGTTGGCCGGGTCCGGGTCGTCGCGGGTGTCGAAGACGGTGGCTTCCTTCTTCTCCATCACGACCATCGTGCCGCTCGACGACGGCGTGCTCTTCTTGCCCAGGCTCACCGGGATGGTGCGCACCAGCGCGCCGCCCTCGTACACCATCATCTTCTTGTTGGCGTTGTCGACCTTCATCACGAACGACCGGCCGATCTTGGCGGTGGCCTTGCGGTCCAGGTCGCCGTACTTGCCGTTGCTCAGCGGCATCCCGGCCAGGGCGATCCGCACCGTGATGGTCGTGCCGGGCTTCCAGTACTCCGGCGCCCGGTAGTAGGCCTGGGTGCCGTTGTCCACCCAGTGCCAGGCCCCCGGCTGCGGCGGATCGGTGCGGACGAACATCCGCTTCTGCACCGCCGCCCGGTCCTTCTTCGGGATGCCCGGGTGGAACTCGGTGACCACCGGCATGGCCACCCCGTAGCTCTTGTCGTCGAAGAGGTACAGACCGGACCCGATCGTCGACTTCGGTTTGGCCATCGTGGTGAAGCTGCTGGTGCCCTGGCTGGTCGTGCCGTCGGCCGCGTTGGCCGTGACCGTGGCGGTGTAGCGGGTGCCCCACTTCAGCGGGGCGGACGGCACCCAGGCGGAGCCGTCGGTGCGTAGCTTGCCCTCCACGGTGCCGCCGCCGTCCGCGGTCAGGGTGACCGCGGCGACCTTCCCGCCGTCCGGGACCTTGGCGCTGATCTCCGTGCTCACCGGCCGGTTCTTCGTGCCGTCGGCCGGGCTCAGCATGAGCGTCGGTCCGGTTGGCGCGCTCGGCGTGGTCGGTGCCGAGGGCACGGACGAGTCCGGCGCGGCGCTCGTGTCGGCCGCCGCCGTCCCGCCGACGAATGCCGGCTTCTTCTGCTCGTCGCCACACCCGGTCAGTGCCAGCGACGCCACCAGAGTCAGCGTGCCCACCACCGCTCCGGCTCGCATGAACCGTGCCATGCCCACCTCTGTTCTCGCGTACCTGGCGGACATCGTGCCGCATCACCGCCGCAACTCAAGCCCCCGTCCCGGGAGCGCTGACCGGTTCGTGGAGTTTTGCCCGCAAAGCTCGACCGAAGGGGGGAGCCGGGTAACCGAATTGGAGCCCGGCTCGTGGGGGTGCTAATCTTCTCTCCGTTGCCGAACGAGCGCCGCTAGCTCAACTGGCAGAGCAGCGGACTCTTAATCCGCGGGTTCGGGGTTCGAGTCCCTGGCGGCGCACCAACGATCAAGACCCTGACCTGGCAGTCACCTGCCGGGCCGGGGTCTTCTTCATTTCTGGTGACGTCCCACCCTCGGTTGCCGTCGTGGGTCGTGGTCACTCGCCCGGAAAGCTCCGCCGATACGCCTGCGGGCTGGTGCCGGTGATCCGCCTGAAGTGCTCCCGGAAGGCGGTGGTGGAGCCGAAGCCGACACGCGTCGCCACCCGGTCGACGGGATGGGTGGTGGTCTCGAGAAGGTGTTGCGCCTGGTGGACGCGGACCCGGTGCAGCCACCGCAGCGGGGTGGTGCCGGTCTGGTCGCGGAAACGCCTGTTCAACGTCCGGGTACTCATGCCGGCGTGGCGGGCGATGTCGGCGAGGGTCAGCTCGCGCGGGGCGTTGTCCCGCATCCAGGCCAGCAGCGGTTCCAGTGTCGCCCCCTCCGGGGCCGGTGGTTCGTGCGTGATGAACTGCGCCTGTCCGCCCGCGCGTTCCAACGGCATGACTGACAACCTCGCCGCGTCGGCGGCGACGGCGGCACCGTGGTCGCGGCGGACCAGGTGCAGGCACAGGTCGAGCCCGGCCGCCGCGCCGGCGGAGGTCAGAAACTGGCCGTTGTCCACGTAGAGCACGTTGGGGTCGACCTGGATCCGCGGATGCTGGGCGGCGAGCCGGTCGGTGGCCAGCCAGTGCGTGGTGGCGCGGTGCCCGTCGAGCAGGCCGGTGGCCGCCAGGGTGAACGCGCCACCGCAGATCGAGGCGATCCGGGCGCCGTTCGCGGCGGCGGCACGCAGCGAGTCGAGCACCGGGGCGGGTGTCGCGGCGGCGGGGTCGGAGACCCCCGGCACGACGACGGTGTCGGCGTCGACGAGGACGTCCAGGCCCCACGGCACCGCCATGCTGAACGCGCCGGTGGTGACCGTCGGTGTGGCGGCGCAGACGAGGACGCGATAGCCGGCGCGCCCGTCGGGCAGGCGGGTGCGGTGGAAGACCTCCATCGGGGTGGCCAGGTCGAACGGGACGACGCTGTCGAGGGCGAGCACGGCCACTGTGTGCATGGCGGAATTCAACCAGTCAGGACTGGGCGCTGACCGCCGGGCGCGCGTCGTGCGCCCGCCGCACGACCCGGTCGTACAGGTCTCTGACCGACAGGCCACCGGCGAAGCACCACAGCGCGATGACCGGGTCGCAGAGCGCGCAGCCGAAGGACGAGTCGTGCAGCGACGGGATGATCGGGGTGCCGCGTCGGTGGTGCAGGACGTCCCAGACGGTGTGCAGGAGCCATCCGACGCCGATGAAGGTGTACGAGGTGAGCCCGGCGTAGCCCACCACCACCAGCAGTACGCAGAAGGCCAGCTCCCACAGCCCGAACCCGCCACCGCTGATGTAGGCGGCCCCGGCACCGGTCACGACGAGCGCGTTCAGGCGCCGCCGGTGCGGCTCCGGCACGAGGGAGTTGAGCCCGACGAAGACCAGCCCGATCACCACGGGCATGACATAGCGAAGCACGATCCAGCACCGTTCTCGTTCCCGTTGAAGCATGTCGGGAAGGAGCCTAGGAAGGCCCGCGGTGGAGGACGAGAGGCGAAAATGCCACGGTCCGCCGGATTCTCGCCACCCCCCAGCGCCGCCGCTCGCTCCCGCGCCGCGACGGTCCACACAGGAGCGACGAGGTCCGTACAATCGGCACCTCCCTGCCCCGCGCGGCTCCGCCGGGACTGCCCAGCGCCGCTCCGAAGGAGATCTGTGATGCCCGCCGACCCCAGGGTGCCCAACCGACGCCCACGACCCGGGTGGGGCCGGGCCCTCGCCGTCGCCGTGGCGGCTCTGCTGGCCACCGGCGGCCCGGCTGCGCCCGGCAGCACCCCGGCCGCCGCGGCCGGTGCGGCGGACGTCTCGTTCCGCGACGACTTCCAACGCACGGACGGGCCGGTCGGCAACGGCTGGGCCGCGCCCCGTGGCACGTGGTCCATCGCGGCCGGCACCGCCCAGGCCGCCGGTCCCGCCGAGCGGGTGCTGGTCCGGGACTCGCTCTTCCTCGGCCCTACCTACGACATCACCACCTCGCTCGGGCTGCCCACCCCGGCCGGGTCCACCCGGCTCTGGGCAGGCATCGCCTTCCAGGTCATCGATCACGCCGACGGCACACAGACCTTCTACGCCCTGCGCGTCGGGCAGAACCAGGTCGACGGGGCGCGGGCCCGGTGGCAGTTGGTGCGGATCGACAACTCCGCCGGCGCGACGGACGCCGGACTGCTGGGCGAGGGAGATCTCGCCGCCGCCCCCGGTGCCACGCTGGGCGTACGGGTTACCGGCACCGCGGACGGCCGGGGAGCCGTGGTCCGGATCAGCGCGGGCGCCACCCAGGTGGACCAGACCGTCCCGCTGCGCCTGGCCGACCGGATCAACGGCGGCAAGGTCGGGCTCTATTCGCAGGCCGGCACCGTCGGCCTGCGCGACTTCACGGTGACCGCCACGACGTCGCCCGGCTACCGCTCGTTCCACGACGGGTTCGACCGGGCCGACGGGGCGGTCGGCAGCGGCTGGCGGGTCGCCCGGGGCACCTGGCGTGTGGCCGGCGGGACCGCCGTCCCGTCCGGCACCGCCGATCGGCTGATGTACCCGAGCGGATTCACCCTGGGCGAGACATTCCTGCTCAAGACGTCGTTGACCCTGCCGAAACCGGCCCTGACCTACCGGCCGTGGACCGGCATCGCCTTCAACATCGTCGATCACGGGGACAGCACCCAGACCTACTACGTGCTGCGGGTCGGCCAGTCGCAGGCGGACGGCGGGCAGGCCCAGTGGCAGCTGGTCCGGATGACCCGGTCGTCAGCCGGCGCCTCCGACGCCCTGCTCGCCGGTGGGGGCGTCACCGCGCAGCCCGGTGCGACGCTCAGCATGAGCATCGACGGCAAGAACCGGGGCAGCGGCGTCCACGTCGCCATCGACGGCGCGGGCGTCGCGGCCGGACAGGCCATCGACAGGTACGTCGGGCTCCGCTGGCGGGACCTGCTCACCGGGGGTGGCGCGGGCCTGTACTCGCAGGGCGGTTCGGTGAGCCTGCCGTTCTTCGCCGCGGAGACCAGCAGGGCACCGGCCGTCGCGCCCGCCGAGCCCGGGCCGCTGGACTGCTCGCCCCGCGCGCCCGGCGACTACCCGCTGCCGGGCGCGTCCCGGGCCGTCAGCCAGGTCATCGACGTGGGGACCACCTGGGCGGGGCATCCGGTCGAGCAGGCGGTCCTGACCTCCGGGGCCGACCAGTACGTGGCGTACTACGACGCCGACCGCAGGATGACAGTGGCGAAGCGCTCGCTCGACAGCACCACCTGGACGCGCCGGACGCTGGACTCCACAGTCGGCTGGGACAGCCACAACGGCATCACGATGGCGCTGGACAGCACCGGGAACCTGCACGTGGCGGGCAACATGCACGCCGTGCCGCTTGTCTACTTCCGGACCTCGGTGCCGGGTGACGTGTCCACGCTGACCCGCATCCCCACCATGGTCAACAGCTCCGTCGAGGGGTCCGTCACCTATCCGCGCTTCCTCCGCCACACCAACGGTGACCTGCTGTTCAGTTACCGCAACGGGGTCAGCGGCGACGGTGCCGACTACTACAACCGGTACGACCCGGTCAGCCGTACCTGGTCCAGCCTGCTCGGCCGCCCACTGGTCGACGGAGCCGGCCGCAACGCCTACCCCGAGGGGCCGCTGCGCGGGCCGGACGGCTACTGGCACCTGGCGCTGGTCTGGCGGGACACCCAGGATGCCGGCAGTTCCAGCATGCCGTCGTACGCCCGCAGCCGTGACCTGGTCACCTGGGAGGACAGCGCGGGCCGGCCACTGGCCCTGCCGCTGACCTACCTCCGGTCCGAGGTCATCGACCCGGTGCCCACCTACGGTGGCGTGGTGAACGGCAACGTCCGGCTCGGCTTCGACGCCGCCAACCGGGTCGTGGTGACCTACACCAAGTACGACGCCTACCTCGGCAACCAGCTCTACGCGGCACAGCCGGACGGCGCGGGCGGCTGGCGGATCACCCGCCTCACCGACTGGACCGGCCGGTGGGAGATCCTCGGGTCCGGCACCCTGGCCTTCCCTGTCTCGTTGCAGTCCGCCGCGAGCGGGCTGCCGGACGGCAAACTGCGGGTGCCGTACACGTGCCGTGGGGTCAAGCGGTCCCTGATCGTCGACCCGTCCCTGATGAGCGTCGTGGCCGACGTGCCCGATCCGCAACTGCCCAGCGAGATCACTCAGGTGCGGTCGACGTTCCCCGGCATCGGCGTGCGGACCGCGACCTCGGTGGCTGGTGACCGCACCTACGTGCTGCGCTGGGAGAGCATGCCCTCCAACCAGGACCAGCCCCGGCCTGCCGACCAGACACCGCCGGCCCAGCCCGTGCAGATGTACGTGCTGGCCACCTCGTGACGGGACGGCCCGCACCCTCGCGGCGCGGCGCTGGGTGGCTGAGCCACCCGACCGGGCCTGTGCTAGCGTCTCGTCCCGTTGTCGGTGAGCGCCGCTAGCTCAACTGGCAGAGCAGCGGACTCTTAATCCGCGGGTTCGGGGTTCGAGTCCCTGGCGGCGCACCAACCAAAGGCCCTGGCCAGCAAGAAGTTGGCCAGGGCCTTGATGGCTGTCCGGGTGGTTCGGAACCTTCCCCGAGCTCCGGCCTGCCCCGAGCTGTTCGAGGCTGGCCGGAGCGGGCGTTCGAGGTGTGGACAGGCCTGCGGCAGGAGTGGTGGGCCACGTCCGCCGGCACGGAGATCAGCCAGCCGCTGCCTCGTCTGTCGCCCTCATCCCGTGCAGGTCGTAGCTCAGTTCGCCGGCCTCCAGGCGCGCCCGCAGTCGGGTCTCCTTCGCTATCCGGGCCGTGGCCGCCGCAGCCACCTCCGCGAGGCTGTCCCTGTCGACGACCACCGCGCCGTCGGCGTCGAGCAGCACGATGTCGCCGGGTGCGATGCTGGCGCCGCCCACCTGTACCACGACGTCGAGGGAGCCCCGCTCCTGTTTGGTCGCGCCCCGTACGCGGCACCAGCGGGCCCAGACCGGCAGGCCGAGTGCGCGCAACTCATCCACGTCCCGGACCGCCGCGTCGACAAGTACGGCAACCGCACCGGCCACCTTGGCCTGCGTTGCCAACAACTCGCCGATCAACGCGACCGGTGCGGGCTCGGGCATGCTGAGAACCAGGACCTCGCCGGGCCTGAGCACCGTCATGGCCTCGTGTACGGCCCGGTTGTCGCCCTGTCCGCACTGGACGGTGCGGGCCGGGCCGGCGACAGTGGTGCCCGGCACGATCTGCGTCAGCTCCACGTCGATCAGGCCTCGCCGCCCGGACGCCTCGTACGCGGTGGCAACGCCACCGGCGATCAACGCGGCAAGGGCGTCACTGTCGGTCCCGGCGGGCGAAGGGGTGGCGCTCACAGCGTACCGACCACATTCGGGATCAGCCGCTGGAACGCCTCGGCCTGCCGGATCGCGCTGTTGCCGGTGACCCGGCGAGCGTGATTGCCTCGCTGGTCGGCCCGCTGGGTGTAGTACTCACGGAGGTAGCCCTGGGCACCCATCGCGGCCATCGCCTCCTGCTTGGCGGGCATCACGTCCGTGATGTCGACGAAGACGGTGGGTGTGAAGCCACACAGCTCCGGCTGGTGTGGCTCGAAGACCAGGAACTCCGAGGGCGGTGCGGTCTTGAAGCCGCTGGCGACGCCCGCACCTGCGGTGAGCTGCCGGGCGGTCGCCACTGCGGCGTGCGCGGCCGGGTGGTCCGGATTGAACGGGTCCCGGTCCGGGTGAGTGAGCACCACGTGGGGGGCGTAGTCGCGCATCAGCTCGGCCAGCCGATCGATGTCCTCGTTGCCGATGCGCAGGGGGTAGTCGCCCAGGTCGAACGCCTCGAATCTGGCGCCCACGGCGGCTGCGGCCCGCTCCGCCTCGGCGTGCCGGATCCGCTTGACGCCCTCGATCGTCTGGTTCGGGTCCTTCCACAGCTCGCCGGACTCGCCCCGTTCGCCGTACGAAAGGGCCAGCACGAGGGCCTCCCCGCCGGTGGCGGTGTGGGCGGCGACAGTGCCGGCCGCCCGCCAGACGAAGTCCGCGCTGTGTGCCCCGACCACCAGCAGCCTGCGCTCACTCATGCCGGCACCTCCGTCTTCGCCGCCGCGACGCGCCGGGAGTTGACCACTGCCATCGTGTGGATGTCCTGCTCGCTGAAGCCGGCGTCCAGCAGACGGTCGGCGAAGAGCGCGAGACCGTCTTCGACTGGCGGGTTGAATGGTTGTCCCAGGTCGCTGGAGAGGATCGAGTGTTCGGCGCCGACCTGCCGGATGTTGGCGAACAGGTCGTCCCAGTCAACCTTCCCGGTGTGCGGCGTGGTGAAGCACCGTTCCAGCAGAGCGCCGGCCTCGGCCAGTTCCCGCTGTCGATGCACCGGCAGACGCTGGGAGGTGAATTCGGGGTGGGTGACGACGACGCGACGTACGCCCTCCTCCTTCGCGGCCCGGACCACGGCGAGGATCTCGTCGCCGTTCAGGTGCCCGGTGGCCAGCACCAGGTCGTGACGGGCGATGACCCGCAGCACCTGCCGCACCTGGTTCAGCACCTGGCCCTCCTCGTCGACGACCTCGACGACGGCCGGCACGATTCCCTGGGCGTGCAGGTCGGCCTGGAGCGCTCCCCACATCGCCGGCTTGGCGCCGGGTAGGTCGGTGGCGCTGCTGCGGCGTTGGTTGCCCGAGTCGACGGTGGGCATCCAGACGATCCGCGCGCCCTGACGGCCCGCGATCTCGACTGCGGCCGGGTTCATGCCACCCATCGATCCGTTCAGCGTGACCGCGCCGAGCACGTCCACGTCGGGGACGACCTTGCGGACTACCGCCGCGCGCTCAGCGGTCGCCACGTAGTGGGACTTCAGTACGAAGCCGGCGAGGCCGACCTCGGCGCACCGTCGGGCCAGGTCGAGATCGTCGATCCGCCGATCCATCACGTCGGGAGCGACGTGGACGTGGGTGTCGTACGCCCCGGTGACCAGGGCGCGGGCGCGCGGGGACGGGGTGGGATGGTCTGACATTCTGCTCCTTGGAAGGGCTGGTGAGGTGACGCTCGACTCAGGCCGCGTGGGTGGAGTCGACAGGACTGGACCGCCGCCGGATCGCGGTAGCGGTCTTGTCCAATGCGGATACGACGCTCAGAAGGTGCTGGCGCATGGCGAACTCCGCGGCGTCGGGATCGCGATCGACGATGGCCTCCACGATCGCGGTGTGCTCGGCGAGCGACTTGGGTGGTCGGCCGGCGACCAGGATCGTGCGGAACTGGAACCGGACGAGTTGTGCGCGCAGGCCGGCAATGAGCTGCGCGGCGGTCCCGTGCCGGGCGGCCGCGATGATCGCCGCGTGTAGCTTGGCATTTCCCTCGGAATAGCCGAGCAGGTCATCCTGCTTGAGCTTCAGGGCCATCTGGTCGAGCTGCCGCCGGATCGCGGCGATCTCCTGGTCGGTTGCGTTCACCGCCGCCTGCCGCGCGGTCAGCGCTTCCAGGGCGGCACGCACCTGGAGGATCTCGACCGCCTCGGCCTCGGTGAACATCCGCACGTGTGCCCCGCGGTTGGGGGTACGAACGACCAGACCATCCTGGGTCAGTCGGATCAGCGCGGTGCGCACCACACCGCGGGTGACCTGAAGCCGGTCGGCCAAGGTGGCTTCGACAAGGCGTTCGTTGGGCCCGAGATCACCACTGTGGATCGCCTGGCGCAGCTGCTCGTAAGCCTCGTCGGCAGAGATGCCTGCCGGACGTCGTGGCGAAGTACCCATGGCTACGGTCACCGATTTTCCGTGTCGCCGGGCCCGGCTTGCCGAGCCCGAACCGATTGGACACCACCAGGTGCCGTGCCCCTTGCGGTGGATCGCCGGGGGCCGTGGCGGCCCGGCCGCAACCCCGCTACCGGAGGGCGCCTGCAAACTGTGCGCGAAATCTCGCACAATCTTGTAGACAGGATCGTTGCTCATGATCCGGATGTCAACACGCCGTTGAGCTGCCGAAAGAGCCAGATGGCCGACTGCTGGGGTGGTCACCGTCGCATCTCGGCGGTGACAGGCGCGGCGTGAATCCTCTACAGTCCACGATCGATGATCAGTGGCGGGCTCTACCCAACCTGCTCGGGCGCTCCCCGCGTCCGCTTCTCAAACCCCCCTGGAAGCTGGAGAAATGATGATTGAGCGGTCCCGTGTGCTGGTAGCCGCGGTCCTTGCCGCGGCCCTCGTAGCCGTGAGCGGCTGCAGCGGCTCAGACGCCGACACCAAGGAGTCGAAGAAGGTCGACAAAGTCGCCTACATCACGGCCTTCGGTGCTGTCGGCCGGGACGCCTTCGCGTGGGTGGCCAAGGAGAAGGGCTTCTTCGCCGAGGCCGGCATCGAGGTGGAGATCAAGGAGGGGTCCGGAAACGTACCGAACCTGACCGCACTCAAGGCTGGCCAGGTTCAGTTCGGCGCCCTCGACTTCACCGGCGCGGTGATTCAGGCAGGCAAGGGCGAGTTCACCGACTGGCGCGCCATCGCCGCTGTCCACCAGCAGACCCTGGTCGCCGTGATGACCACCAAGGACACCGGTATCAGCGCGCCGCGGGACCTCGCGGGCAAGACGATGGCCACCGGCGCCGGCTCGGTCACGGAGCTGCTCTTTCCCGCCTACGCCAGGATGGCCGGACTCGACCCCAACACGGTCAAGATCCAGGGCGCGCAGACCACCGCACTGAACGGGCTGATGGCCAGTCGCCAGGTGGACGCGCTCGGCACCTTCCTGCTCAGCCGTGGCGCCCTGGCGACGGTATCGAAGAAGGAGGTCGTGGTGTTGCCGTACAGCGACTACCTCGGCGACCTCTTCGGCAACGCCATCATCACCACCCCGGCCCTGATCAAGGACAACCCGGACCTGGTCCGTCGCTTCACCGAGGCGATCCTCAAGGGACTGCAGTACAGCGTCAAGAACCCGCAGGAAGCCGCGACGATCCTGAACAAGGTGAAGCCGACCTACACCGTAGCGGCGGGCGTGGGTGAGATCGAGGCGATGGCCGCGTACGTGGCACCGGCCGGTGGAGCCCCGATCGGATCCATGGACGAGGTGCGGGTGTCGCGGTCGATCGCCATCCTGCAGGGCGCCGGCGTGGTTCCGAACGGTCTGACCCCGAAGGACATCGTCGACAACAGCTTCATCCCCAAGGGCTGACGAGAAGCGTCACCTCGCGGACCTGGCGTGGGGGGATGGTTGCCGCAGGTGGCGCCATCCCCTCACGGCCACCGGGCACAACCCCTGCCACCCGACCTCCACGGAGAAAGCCACCATGCCTGTCGAACGGACCAGCTCCAGGTCAACACACATATGGTCGACTGCCGGGCTGCCTGTCCTGGGCGCGGTGCTGGCGGTCGCCCTGTGGTGGCTGGCCACCAAAGCCTTCAATATCGAGCCATTCTTCCTGCCTGCCCCACCCGACGTCGTCGATGCGTTCCTCCGCCTGCCGGACTATCTCCTCAGGGAAGCCTGGGTGACCCTCCTGGAGACGGTCACCGGCTTCGGCATCGCCGCGGTTGGCGGACTGGCGATCGCGATCCTGCTGGCCGCCTCCCGAACGGTAGAACGAATGACGCTACCGCTCATTGCCGGGATCAACGCGGTACCGAAGGTTGCGCTCGCGCCTCTCCTCCTGGTCTGGATCGGGTTCGGCACCCAACCCAAGATCGTGATGGTCGTCCTTCTCTGCTTCTTCCCGATCCTGGTCTCCGCCATGGCCGGCCTCACCTCGACGCCGAACGACCTGAGCGAGCTGGCCAACTCGCTCGCCGCGTCGTGGTGGCAGACCTTCGTGAAGGTCCGCCTCCCCTGGGCGCTGCCGCAGGTCTTCGTGGGCCTGAAGGTAGCTACCTCACTGGCCATCGTCGGTGCGATCATCGGTGAGGTCATCCAGCCTGACCGGGGTCTCGGCTCGGTAGTCGTCAGCTCCGGACAGTCCGCCGACACCCCGCTCGCCTTCGCCGCACTGACCCTGCTCGCGCTCATGGGAGCCGGCCTGTTCTACCTCGTCGGCGCACTCGAGCGAATCCTCGTGCCATGGGCCCGGGCGATCTCATCATGACCGGCGCTCGGACCTCTGGGAGCATGATGATCAATCTTAGTGAAGTGTCACGGACGTTCAAGAGCCGGACCGGCACCGTCAAGGCACTGGAGAACATCAATCTGGACATCCGCGACGGCGAGTTCATGGCCGTGATCGGGCGTTCCGGATGTGGCAAATCCACACTGCTGCGGCTCATCGCCGGGCTGATCCCGCAGTCGGCGGGTGACGTCCGGGTCGGCGGCGAGCCGGTGACCCGACCTCGCCGTGATGTCGCCATGATGTTCCAACGCCCCGCGCTGCTGCCCTGGCGGACGGTCCTCGGTAACGTGCTGCTGCCAGTCGAGATATTCCGGTGGCATCGGTCGGAGCACCGCGATCACGCCATGCGCCTGCTGGAGATGACCGGGCTCGACGGATTCGCCAAGCGGCTTCCCCACGAACTCTCCGGCGGCATGCAGCAACGGGTCTCGCTCTGCCGAGCGCTCATCCAGCGACCAAAGGTCCTGTTGATGGACGAGCCGTTCTCCGCACTCGACGCGCTGACCCGGGAGGAGATGGCGGCGGAGTTGCAGCGCATCCACATGGACCTCGGCACGACCGTCGTCTTCGTGACCCACTCCATCCAGGAGGCCGTCCTGCTGGCGGACCGGGTCGCGGTGCTGAGCGCCCGGCCCGGCCGGCTGCAACGGCTCGTGGACATCGACATCCCACGGCCGCGTTCCTTCGGACACAACGCCCACATGGACCAGGTGGCCGCCTGCTCGGCAGAACTACACCAACTGCTGCTGGGCGACGACTACTCGCCGGACGGAGCCAAGTCGTCTGACCTTCCCGTCTGACATCGGTCGCGGGCCGCCGCGGCTGCGGCTCACCGTGCAGCATCCAGGGGACAGGACCGACAGGTCCTGTCCCCTGAGCCATTTCTTCAGCGGCAGGGCTGTCCCGCGTCGCGATGCAGGATGGGCCCCCGTCCCCGCTCGTCTGCGGGCTTGGCGGGGGCCAGCTCGGTGTCGGCGCGATGGTCGGCAATGAGACACCGACCGGAAGCGCGCAGCGCCCGACCTTGTACCGCCATAGATGCGCACCTATAGTTGCGCGAATCGCACCCCTTCCTGACCGTGGTGGTGCGGTGGCATCGTCGAAGCGCTTCGACGATCCGTCGTTCAGGCCCGTCAGCCGGGTGTCGAGCCTGGCCGCGCCGGTCTCGGCGCCCCTTGGCGCCGGTCGTACGACATGAGGAGAAGCAAATGGGGAACAAGCGCCTTCGGCGCGGAATCGCCGTGCTCGCGCTCGCCCTGCTGGCTCTACCGGCCGTTCCCGGCACCGCCCTCGCCGAACCCACCTACCCGTTCCGAGATCCACACCTACCGGTGCAGGCCCGGGTCGACGACCTGCTCGGCCGGCTCACCCTGGACGAGAAGATCTCCTGGCTGCACCAGTACCAGCCGGCCGTGCCCCGGCTGGGCATCGGCCTGTTCAAGACCGGCACCGAGGCCCTGCACGGGGTCGCCTGGTCGACCGACATCGACAACAACGGTGCTGTCGTCAAGGCCCGCGGCACTACCTTTCCCCAGCCGGTGGGCATGGCGAGCACCTGGGACACCGACCTGATCAACCGGGTCGGCTCGGCCGTCGGCGACGAGGCGCGCGGCTACCACGCGCAGAACCCGCGCGTCTGGGGTCTCAACCTGTGGGCACCGGTGGTCAACCTGCTGCGCGACCCCCGCTGGGGCCGCAACGAGGAGGGCTACTCCGAGGACCCGCTGCTCACCGCCGAGATCTCCACCGCGTACGGCTCGGGGATGACCGGCGGGGACCCGGACCACCTGAAGAGCGCGCCGACGCTCAAGCACTACCTGGCGTACAACAACGAGGTCCGTCGCGACGTGACCTCGTCGAACGTGCCTCCCCGCGTGCTCAACGAGTACGACCGGGCGGCGTTCAAGCCGGCCATCGCCGCCGACGCGGCGACCGGGGTGATGGCCTCGTACAACCTGGTGAACGGGCGGCCCGCCACTGTGGACCCAGACCTGGCCACTGTGGTACGCGGCTGGACCGACCAGCCGCTGATGAACGTCACCGACGCCTGGGCCCCCAACAACCTCGTCGCCTCCCAGGGGTACTACGCCACCCAGCCCGAGGCGAACGCCGCGATCGTCAAGGCCGGCCTCAACAGCTTCATCACCGACGACACAAACGCCCAACCGACGGTGACGGCCCTCAAGCAGGCGCTCGCGACCGGCCTGCTCACCGAGGCGGACATCGACGCTCGGATCCGGGAGATCCTGAACGTGCGGTTCCGGCTTGGTGAGTTCGACCCGGGCGGTGGCCGCCACGGCGGCATCACCCCGGACGTCATCAACAGCCCGGAACACCAGCGGTTGGCCCGGCAGGCTGCCGGTGCGGCGATGGTGCTGCTGAAGAACTCCCGACAGGCGCTTCCGCTGGACCCGGCCCGCACCCGCAAGGTGGCGGTGCTCGGCCCGCTGGCCGACACCCTCTACTCCGACTGGTACGGCGCCGACCTGCCGTACCAGGTGACCGCGCTGGACGGGATCCGCGAGCGGCTGGGCAACTCCGCACGTGTCAGCGGGCTCGACGGGGCGGACCGGATCGCCCTGAAGGACGTGGCGACCGGCCGGTACGTCTCGGCCACCGGCACCACCGACGCCGACCCGGTCCTCGGGACCGGCGCCACCCCGGCACTTGTCGCCCAGTTCGACGCGGTCGACTGGGGCCAGGATGTGGTGACGCTGCGCAACGCCGCCAACGGTCGGTACCTCGGCTACAACTGGGGGCCGTTCATCACCCGCGACGAGCAGCCGAACGGCTGGTACGTCCAGCAGCAGTTCAAGTTCGAGCCCCAGGACGACGGCACGGTGGTGCTGCGCTACGTCGGCTACGAGACCAAGGAGAGCTGGTTCGCCGCCGAAAAGTACGTCACTGTCGGCGAGGACGGCGCGCTCAAGCTCGGCGCGTCCACCCCGGCCGCAGCTACCCACTTCAGCCGTGAGGTGATCAGCAGCGGGATCGACCGGGCCATAGCGGCGGCCAAGGCGGCCGACACCGCAGTGCTGGTGGTGGGCAGCAACCCGTTCATCAACGGACGCGAGGCGCACGACCGCGCCTCCACGGCCCTCAGCGCCGGCCAGGAGGCGCTGGTCAAGGCCGTCGTCAAGGCCAACCCGCGTACGGTCCTGGTGCTCCAGACCAGCTACCCGGTCACCCTGACCTGGGAGCAGGAGCACGTCCCGGCGATCGTGTGGACCACCCACGCGGGCGCCGAGACCGGGCACGCCGTTGCCGACGTCCTGTTCGGCGACCGCAACCCGTCCGGCCGACTCACCCAGACCTGGTACCGCTCCGACAACCAACTGCCCCCGGACCTGCTGGAGTACGACATAATCTCGTCCGGGCAGACCTACCTGTACAGCACCGCGAAGCCGCTCTACCCGTTCGGGCACGGGCTGTCGTACTCCCGGTTCCGCTACGGCAAGGCGCGCACCGGCGACCGACCGATCGCTGCCGACGGCACCATCACGGTGAGCGTGGACGTGACGAACACCGGCAGCCGGGCCGGGTCCGAGGTGGTGCAGCTCTACACCCACCAGCGCACCTCGCGGGTGAAGACCCCGATCCGTCAGCTCAAGGGCTTCCAGCGGGTGCAACTCGCACCCGGGCAGACCCGGACCGTGACGTTGCGGCTGCCCGCCGCCGAGTTGGCGCACTGGGACGTCACCCGTAGCCGCTGGGTGGTCGAGTCGTCCACGTACGACCTGATGGTGGGGGCGTCCGCCGAGGACATCCGGGCCCGCACCGCGGTTCGGGTCCGCGGCGAGACAGTGCCGGCCCGGGACCTGTCCCGGCCCACCCGGGCGGAGAACTTCGACAGGTACGCGGGGGTGCGGCTGGTCGACGAGACGAAGGCACAGGGCACCTCCGTCGGCGCCACCGCGGCCGGCCAGTGGATCTCGTTCGCCGGTTCCGCCCTGCGTCCGGGTGCCCACACCTTCACCGCCACTGTCGCCAGGGCCAGCGCGGACGCCGGCACGATCCAGGTCCGCCTGGGCTCGCCCACCGGCCGGCTGCTCGGCACGGCCACCGTGCCCAGCACCGGCGACGACTACCGGTACGTAAGCGTCAGCGCCGAGTTGGCCCGCGCCGCCGGCACCCACGACGTGTACCTGGTGTTCGACTCCCCGCTACGGCTGGCCGACTTCGCCATCAGGTGACCGCAACCCGGGCCGGGACGATAGTCGTCCCGGCCCGGGTCGGCCGGCGCTCTGACCTGGTCAGCGGGTCGCGCTACAGCTCAGGGTGGGTGTGCTGGGGGTGCCGGTGGACGAGCCGAGGAAACCGAAGGTGGTGCTGGCGCCCGCGCCGAGGGCGCCGTTGTAGGCGACGTTGCGGGCGGTGACGGTGGATCCCTGACTCGTGACTGTCGCGTTCCAGGCCTGGGTGACGTTCTGCCCGTTGGCGAAGGTCCATGTCACAGTCCAGCCGCTGATCGCCGCTGTCCCCGCGGTGACCCGTACCTCGCCCTGGAAGCCGCCGGTCCACTGGCTGGTCAGCGCGTACGTGGCGGTACAGCCGGCCGACGGCGGCGGGGTGGTCGGAGACGGCGGCGGCGTCGTGGGTGACGGCGGCGGTGTCGTCGGGGAGGGCGGCGGCGTGGTGGGTGACGGCGGCGGCGTGGTGACGGACCCACCCCAGCCGGCGGTGGAGTCCAACCAGGCGGCGCGGCGCAGCATCCAGTCCTGCATCACCTGGACCTGACCCTGCCAGGTGGGTGAGGTCGGGGTGCGGAAGAAGCTGACCGTCGGCGACGTCAGGTTGGGCCAGCGTTGGAAGTTGCGCTGCGCGGCGTTGGTGAGTGGGGTGGCGAGCGCGTTGATCCGAGCCTGTAGCGCGGTGTCGGAGAGCAGGCCGCGTCGCAGCGTCTGCCAGCGCGAGCGGGCCTGGTTGACGAAGGCGGGATCCCGCAGCAACTGGGCGAACCAGTCGTTCGCCGACGGCTGCCTGGTCTGTTGGTACTGCCAGCCCGATACCTGGTCGTTCGCGAAGAACCCACCCACGCCGAAGCTCAGGTCGAAGTCCCACAGCGGACCGGCGAAGATCTTGCTGTCCCGGTCCTTGTAGAAGTGGGAGCTGCGCACGTACGCGTCCATCTCCCGGCTCAGCTCGTTGACGATCATGAGGTCGACGAACGAGTCGACATCGATGTACCTGCGGTAACCGGTGGTCGGGTCGGCGAAGTTCGACGCGTGCAGCACGTCGTTGAACTCCTGGAGGTGACCGCGCAGCCAGTCGCGCTGTTGCGGTTGCAGCGGCGACGGGTCGACCACCTCGAGGTAGTTCCAGCAGGTGGCGGCCGGTCCGGTGCAGGGCAACGTGGGCTCCTCGGCCGCCATCCACTCGAACTTCCAGATGTACCCGCCCTGGATCTTCGGCAGGGTCACGTCGTCGGAGTCCAACTGCTTGAGGTCGAGACGGTCCTTGGAGTTCTTGATCGTCTCCACGATCATGTAGACGCCCAGGTAGTCACCGGCGCCCACCGGGGTCGCGTCCGTGTTGAGGTAGAACTCGGCGAACGCGTAACGCGGAGCGGGCAGCCCCATCTCCCGGCCGAGGTCGTAGACGAGCGCCTCCCGGATCAGCGCCTTGTCGGTGAACGGGCCGCGCAACGCCCAGTCCGAGTCGGCGGGCATGCCCAGCACCGGATAGTCGGCGTCGTCGTCCTCGTTGTCCCAGAACTCGACGCGGAACGGCGTCTTCTCGAATGTGGCCGACGAGTTGCCGCGCAACCGGAAACCCGCCCGGGTGCTGACCGTCGGGGTGGCTGCCAGCGAGGTGGTGCCGTTGGCACCCGGCTCGAAGATCATGGCGGTGGCGTCGAGGTACTCGCGGTCGGGCCGACCGGCACCGTACGAGTCGATGAGCACCACCGGCAGATCGTGGGCGGTGGTGACGTTCTGCGCGGCGTACATGGCGGTGCCGGGCGCACCCGTGGGCGTCTGACCGACGAACGCCTGCGCCCGCAACTGGGTGGTACGGGTGAAGCGCAGCGCCGAGCCCGAGTAGAGCGACGACTGGGCGGTGGGCGGTGTGCCGTTGGTGGTGTAGCGGATCTGCGCGCCGACGACCGTGCTGCTCAGCGTCACCGTCACCTCGCCCTGGAAGGTGCCGCTGGGAACGGAGAAGACGATGTCGCCGACCAGGTCGTCCGCCGCGGCAAGGGCATCGGCGGCCGCGGTGTCCCGGTCCGTGCCGGTGCCGGTCCAACCGGTGGCCGGGTCGGCGGCATTGGGGCCGGTGGGTGCGCCGGCCATCGGGTGGGCTCCGGCGAGCGGCTCGGCTCCGGCGAGCGGCTCGGCTCCGGCCGATGGTGAGGACACCACGAGGAGGCCCGCGACGAGGATGGCGGCGGCGGTGATCCCGGCGGCCCGGAAGCCGGCCGGAACGCGGGTGCTGCGGACGGTCATGAGCACGATGCCTCCTGTTCTGATCGGATGGGGACGGTCGAGGCCGGACCCGCCAGCGGCGGGCGGGCAGGGAAGTGGCGGCGCAACGTCCGTCGCCACGGCACGTCGGGCAGATCCAGGCGCAGCGCCGCGAGGCCGGTGGCGTACTTCGAGATGCGGACGGGTCGGATCCCGCGCTGCCACAGCATGCGGTCGACAAGTGAGGCGGCCGAACTGGTCTTGGTCTCGACCACGGCGATGCCTGGCAACTGCAGGGTGCGGTCACCGGCCTGCCAGGTGAGCCCGGTGTCGATGGTGACTCGACTCGCGGTTGCTGGCAGCAGCAGAGTGCTACGGCGGTAGTTGGTGGTCAGCACCGGATCAAGCGGGCTGGTGGCGAGGCTGGGCCAGATCAACTCCCGGACGAGGGCCTCCTCCACGAACCCGCGCCCGGACCGGACGGTGTGCCGGTCCTCGGCGAGGTATGGCAGCCGGTGCTTGGTGACAAGCCCTCTCGCCCCGCTGATCTTGACCTCCAGCCAGCACTGGGCGGAGTCGAGGTAGGTGCGGGTCCGTACCTTGAAGCGCCGCCGCCGCCGGTACGCCGCGCAGTGGTAACTGGCCAGGCACGGCGTGTCGAAGTACACCGACTCGTACGCGAAGACGCGCCGGCCGTCGATGTCCAGCACCCGGGCGTACGGGGTGAGCTGGTGCAGCAGGTGCGGCACCTCGTCCACCGCTACCACGTACTTGCGGTCCACCCGGCACTGCAGGGCGGCCCGCTCCATCAGTTCGGCGAGCGCGATCGGGGCGATCCCGGCCAGCGGTGACGGGGTCATCGGGCCGCTCCGGCCCGTGCCGGTCTGGTGGCCCTGGCCGCCCCGCTGCGCCCGGCAACCGAGTATCGGACGTCGACGATTGTCGTCTCGTTGACCATGTCGACTCGTTGCACGGTGGCGGTGTGCACCCGGGCGTTGAGCAGCTGCTCCAGCTGGGCGACGAGAGCGACCTGATCGGTGACGGCGGAGTCGAGCACCATGATCTGGTGCCGGTAGTGCCGGAGCATCCGCCGGTGGTCGCCGACGAACATCACCGCGACGATGAGCGCCATCAGGCCGCCGCTGAGCCAGACCGAGGTGGTGCTGAGCGCGCCGAGGATGCCGAGCGCGAGAGCGGAGAAGTAGTACGCGACCTCGTGTTGGTCGAGTTCGGTCGACCGGAGCCGGATGATGGAGAGCACCCCGAACAGCGCCAGACCCAGCCCGAGCCCGGCCCCGACGTCGCTGGCGCTCAGTGCGCTCGCCACCGCGAGGACGCCGACGTTGACCCCCAGGTAGGCGACGACCAGGTCGCGCCGGCGGTGCCGCGGGAAGTAGAGCCCGAAGACGAGCAGCGCCACCGCGCAGATGTCGATTGCGAACAGGACGAGCTGCGACATCTCTGGGGTTCCTCCTGGTCACCAGGTGGTTCCGGTAAACTTTCGGTATATATCTGGTGACTGTAAGGATGGCATCAGTGTGTGTCAATGTCTTGAGAGTGCGGTAGGCAGGGAATCGGCGTCCGACAAGGGAGTGCGGCTCTCGACTCGCCGCCGAAAGTTTCGGAGCAGGTGATGCTCGTCCCGGAGGTTGCGGGCCCGGCTGGCCCTTCGGGCTCGGGTCGCCGCCGTCTGCGGGGTGCGGTGTTACGTCTCGTCCCGTTGCCGGCGAGCGCCGCCAACTCACCTGGTAGAGCAGCGGACTCTTGATCCGCGGGTTCGGGGTTCGAGTCCCTGGCGGCGCACCAACGAGATAGGCCCTGACCTGGTGGTTCACACCGGGTCAGGGCCTTCTTCGTGTACGGCCGCGGCGGATGGTGGCTCGGCGGGTGCTCGGAAGCCGTTGGACCTGGCCGGGGTCGGTGGGACGCGGTGCGATGCCGGCGAGCGCCGTTCAAGCGGCTTCGGGCACGGTGACAGCCGGTGGGTCGGACACGGTCGAGATCAGCGCTGATGGCAGGGCGGCATGGCTCACTTCGGACGATCGACAAGGCGTAGGAACCGCGATGGTCACCTGAACCGGCCATCCCTGCCCTGCTACCACCAGCAAGGGCGCGTCTGCACCGACCACATCAGGCCGGGCACCTCATGACCTTGCCGGGGCCCTGGCCGCCGGCCGTCTCCGCCGGCTTTCTCCACGCGTTCCATCCGCCCCAGGCCACATTTGTGATTGATCACGACGCGCACGACCCGGCCACGGGTCGGGTTTACCACCACGATGCCGGATCTGAGGCAGGGCATTTCGGAACGGGGATTTCAAGCCACTGGCGTGTTCGCCCACTGGGCGAGCAACTTCAGTGCCTCGTGGGATGGGCTGTCTGGTTCGGCGGTGAACACCACGAGGTGCTGGTCGGACTTGCCGTTGACGTCGAATTGCTGCGAATCGAGGGTGAGTGGGCCGACTAGCGGGTGCTGGTAAATCTTGCGGCGCAGTGCGGCGCCGGTCACCTGCTGGCTGCCCCACCATGTGCGGAAGTCCGCATCTTTGACGGAGAGAGTCCCGACAAGTTCAGCCAGTCGCTGATCGCTAGGGTAGTTACGGGCCTCCATGCGTAGGTAAGCGACGCATTCCTGGGCGGCCCTGGCCCAGTCGGTGTTCATTACCCGATAATCTGGATCGAGAAAGGTGAGCCAGATAAGGTTCCGGTGCCGCTCCGGTAGCGCCCGATAGTCGGTGAACAAGGCGGCGGCCAGGGGATTCCAGGCGAGGATGTCCAGTCTCCGGCCGAATACGTAGGCGGGAACTTCGTACAGGCTATCGAGCAATCGCTGGGTCTGCGGGTCAACCCGCGACGTGGTCTGAGTACGGGATCCTGGGCGCTGTTTCGGCCCTGCGATCGAGTGCAAGTACTCGCGGCCGTCGCGGTCGAGACCAAGCGCGTCCGCGAGGGCGTCGAGGACCTCGGGTGACGCAGTGGTGACGCGTCCCTGCTCGAGCCGGGCCAGATAGTCCGCGCTGACATTGGCCAGTTGAGCGACCTCTTCACGGCGCAGCCCGGGAACGCGGCGCCGCCGGCCGCCGTCGGTTAGGCCGACGTCGTCCGGTCGGATACGTGCACGACTGGCCCGCAGAAACTCGGCAAGCGGATTGCTCACGCTGAACTCCGGGCGCTTGGACATGAAACCCAATCTACCCCCGGGCCTCGGCGGATACCTGGGACTGTCTTTCCCATGAAAAACCGAACCTGGCCGGCCCGACCTACCACGGTGAGACTAGGACGCATCAGCAAGCCACCCCCTGACCGGACAGCAGCAAAGCCCAGAAAGGGCACTGATGTCCGGGCGGGACCAACTAATAGGTGAGGAAGCGCTCTATGTCGAAAACGATCGTGGTGACCGGTACCGCAACTGGAATAGGCCGGGCCATCGTCGAGAAGTTCGCCTCCGAAGGCTGGAACGTGGTCGCGACAGTCCGCAAGGAGGCCGACCTCACGGTGCACGACGGATTGCAGCGGGTCAGGACGCTGTTGCTGGACGTCGATGACGAGCAGGCGGCAGGGCCCTTCGCGCAGACCGCCGTGGAGCAGTTCGGACAGGTCGACGTCTTGGTCAACAATGCGGGTTTCTACCAGATGGGGCCGGTGGAGGTGAGCAGCATGGACCAGATCCACCGGCAGTTCCAGACCAACGTGTTCGGACTGATCGCGCTCAGTCGGGCCTTCCTGCCGATCTTCCGCGCCCAGCGCTCCGGAACGGTCATCAACATCTCCTCGTTGACCGCCGAGCAGGGTTATCCGTACAGCGCCGTCTACGCCGCCTCCAAGGCAGCCGTGGCGGCCCTCAGTGAGGGGATGAGCCTGGAGGTGGCCGGTTTCGGCATCGCGGTCAAGGCCGTCCTGCCCGGACAGCACTCGACCCGCATCTTCACGAAGATCGACATTGCGCAGGACGTCCCTGCGGACTATCAGGCTGGAATCGATGCGTTCTTCTCCAAGAACGCGCCAACCGGCTCCGACCCGTCGATCACCGCCGACGTCGTGTACCGAGCCGCCGTCGACGGGGACAACGCCAAGGTTCGTTACTACTCCGCACCTGACTCGGCAGCCATTCCCAGGGCCAAGCAGATCCTGGGCACCGACGGCTACTGGGCGGAGTTCCGTACCGCCGTCCTCGCAGAGCCCAGCCCGCTGTTCACTGCGTTGATCCCGCGCCCGGGCGAGCATCCGATCGATTGGCAGATTTCCTGACCATGCGCTGACTCCGTCTCGGGTGACAGGCGGGGCGGTCGGCTGGCCGATCCCGGCAACCGCCACCGGGGCCGACCAGCGGCCGTCAGCCATGGCTCCCACAGACGCTGCCCGGTCCCGACATGCGACTTGATCAGCTCGACTGAGGTGACGATCCTCGGTCGCCTTCGAAATGCCGGATCTCGCCTTCTTTGTCCTTATAGATGGAAGAGTGATTATCGTGACGACGAACCATCCGACAGACCCGCGGTACGCCGCCGCGCTGGACACTGCTGAGCGTCTGCTGGGCTTCCGCTTGGAGCGCTTTCTTGGCGCCACGCCTGGTGAGCCAGCTAACGGCGCAGACTTCAAACGGATCGCGACGATGCACGCCTTCGGCGACGTCTGGCCGCGCACCGAGCACCTAGATACACGGACGCGGGCACTGGTGTCCGTCACCATCGCGGCGACACTCGGGGTCCTGGAGCCCCTCCGTGGTCAACTTCGCATCGCGCTCAACGCCGGCGCAGCCAAGGAAGAGATCGCCGAAGTCTTCCTTCAGGTCGCGGCCTACGCTGGCGTAGCACGCGCGTTCGACGGCTACCAGGTCGCGGCCCAGGTCTTCGCGGAGAACCCGCAACGCTCAGACACTGGTAAGTAAGGGGTTCAGGGGTCAGGCCCGGTACGGTTGGACCGGGCCTGGTCCCTTCCGGCCAGCGCCATGAGACGGACGAAGTGCCGGTTCAGAGCACCGACCCTGGCTGTGGAAGCCTCAGTAGTCGATGTTGATGGCCGCGATCTGGCGGCTGCCGTTGGAGACGATGGCGGGGCCGGCGAAGCGGGAGCTGGCGTAGGTCAGCGCCGTCTTGTGATCGGGGCTGTTGAACCAGGCCTCGATCATCCCCTCGGGCGTGGCGGTCCCCGAGGACGCGAAGAGGACCTCATGGCCGCAGTGCGTCATCGTGCCCGCATCCAGGTTCTTCTTGACGCACTCTTCCGCGGCGCGGTGCTCCGTCGTGCGCAGCGCGACCGCCGGCAGCCCGAGCGCGCGGCGCCGCTCGTTGAGCAGCACCAGCAGCCGCTGTTCCGTGGCGGACACGCCGGCGGGCGCGCTGGCCGCCTTCGTCGGCGCCTTCGTCGGTGACGTGCTCGGCGTCGGCGATCTGGTCGGCGTGGCTGACCTGGTGGGGATGGAACTCGCGCGCGAGGTGGACGGCGACGCCGTGACCGCCGTCGGGGAAGGCGACGCGAACGCGGGTTCGGTGGTCTCATCGCCCGATTCGGTGGTCGTGGTGGAGGGCTGGACGCCGGTCGCGCTCACCGGCCGTTGCCTCGGCTCGTCTGTGTAACCGGCGAAGACGATCGCACCCCCTCCGATCACTGCGGCCGCCGCGAAGGCACCGATCAGGGCCTTGGGCAGGGACAGTGCCGCGACGCCGGCCCGCTGCGCCACCCCGGCGGTCCTCGCGGACGTGACGCCCCGCAGCGCCCCGGCGGTCTTCACAGGCGCGCCGGTCGGTGCGACTCCCCGCGACGCGTCAGAGACCGTGTACGCCGTGCGCGCCAGGTCCGACGCGAGGCCGGTCGGGAGCGGTGTGAGCGCCAGGCCGGCCAGCAGCCGCTCGGCCGGAACCAGATCCGACGTCGCGTTCGGGCACTGCCCGCAGGTGCGGATGTGCCGCGCCAACCGCTTGCGCCACACCTGCGCGGGCCGACCGTCCCAGTCGGAGGCCGTGTCGATCAGGCCTGCGCAGCCGGGCCGGGCGGAGAGAGCCCGCACCACCAGCCGGGCGGTGTCCAACTGCGCCTTCATCCGGGCCACGCGGACGGTCACGTGGTGTGGGTCCAGTTGGAGGGCATCGACCAGGTCGGCGCGGGAAAGGTGACCGGCCTCGACCAGCCACCACAGGGACAGCAGGTGGCGGTGGTCGTCGTCCAGCCAGCGCGTGGCCAGAACCACCTCCCGGCGCTCGTCCGACAGGCGAAGCTTCGTCAGGGTCAGGTCCTCGAAGTCGGAACCCGGGACGACCAGACTGTCGATGTCCTCCGGCGGCGTCGGCGTGGTGTGCTGGTACTGCCGGTAGGCCCGTACCTCGTTCATGGTGACGGCCACCAACCACGACCGGAAGAGCCGCGGATCGCGTACGCCCGCCAGCCCTCGCACGACGCTCAACATCGTGTTCTGCACCACGTCGTCGACGTCCACCGACCGGCTCAGTGCCCGGCCGACGATGTTGTACACCAGTGGCAGATAGTGCGAGACCAACGCGTCCATCGCCGCCGGGTCGCCGCGGCGTGCCGCGTCCACCACCGCAGACATGTCGGTCCTGTTCGGGTACGCGTGATCGGTCACGCTCACAACCTCGCCTTCACGGGCATCTTCTTACATCGTGGAGACTGGTTGACGCCCGTCCAGGTCACACAAACTGGCAGCGTTACGCAAAGGTTGGGGAGCGGTGGCCGGAGGGTGCCTCAGCGAAGGGCTGACGCCAACCCTCGGCCGAGGAGCACCACAGAGTTCATCAGTTGCTGTTGAGGCGGACGATGGTGCCGTTGAGGGCTGTGGCGAACAGCGTCCACGCGACGTAGGGGGCGAGTGCGGCAGCCGCGATACCGTCGGCCCGCGAAGCGCGGCGGAGCAGCGCGAAGTTGGAGGCGTTGAGCGCGGCGATCTCGGCCAGCGCCACCGCGGGTTTGCGGGCCTTGAAGAACAGCGCGCTCCACCCGAAGTTGAGAGCCAGGTTGAGCGCGTAGGCGCGGGTGAACGCGGCGCGTTCGGCGTCGCTGGTGCGGTCCAGCACGCGGGCGCCGGCCACCGCGATCAGCGCGTACAGCGGCGTCCACGCCAGCGGGAACACGACGGGCGGCGGCTGCCAGGTCGGCTTGCGCAGCCGCTGGTACCAGCGATTGTTCGTGTCGTTCACCGCCGTCCCGGCGGCGGCCGTGGCGGCGACAGCCGCCGCGGTCTTGACCAGAGTTGGAAGTCGCATGCGGTTCTGCTACCCGGCCTGCGCCGGGCCAACCCCCGCCCGGTCAACGGTCATCGGGCGGGGGACGAGCGCGAAATACGTGTCGGAGTGCTCGATTAGTCTCTGCGCCATGCCGTTGATCACAGTCGTCGAGCAAACAACCGGAGCGTCGAGCGGGCCCGAGTGGACCATGGAGGTCTTCGAGGAGACACTCCGTCTCGACGAGTTGATCCGTCGACGGACATTCCTGGAGGTCGCCGAGTCCGGTGCGCAGGTCGACCCCGAGGAACGCACCCGGGTGGCGCTCGAGGGATTCACCCGTAACCGTTTCGTGGTGCTTGTCGACGACCGGCAGGTGACCGCCCTGGACGAGAAGGTCCGCCTGCACGCCGGGTCCCGGGTCACCTTCCTGAAGCTCGTGCCGCTGGTGGGTGGCTGATGGGCACCTACGACTCGGAACTGGACCTGCAACTCCTCGCCGCGCAACCGGTGCCTGTGCGGCAGGCGCTGTTCGACGAATGGACGGTGCCGGGCCAGGACAGCAACCAGTTGTACGGGCGGATCCGCGCTCTGCTCTCGGGCGGCGGCTTGACCGGATCGGGGTGGTTGGACCGACTGGGCGGTCAGGCATGGCTGGGATTCGGTAGGTGGAGCACGTTGCTCGTGACATTCACCCGGGAGTCGCTACGAACCGAGTACCTCGCTGGGCGTTCGCACCCGGCGGCCCTGGCGACCTGGCGTCGTACGCGCATCGAGTTCTCGTTCCGCGACATGGGCGACGAGGACGCGGCGATGTGGCCCACCGTCAACGTCGGCGAGAAGTGGGCTGACCGGGCCATCGCGGACATCGAGGCGATGTCGGAGGAGCGCCGATCCCGGTGGCAGGCGTTGCTTTCTCATTGCCTGCTCGGTGCGGACAAGGCACGACCGACGGCCGCCTGGCAGAAGAGTGCCCGGGCCCTGCTCGACGCGGTCGGCGTCGACGAGTTCACCGATCGGCTCGACGACTGGCTTCCGCTGGTGGGTCTGCCACGCAGTCTGCCGCTGCGGATGACCACGTGCTGCCCCGGTCACATCGACGATTTCCCGCCGCGGTTGGCCGACCGCCACAACGTCGGGGTGTTGTGGGGCCTGCTCTGGATGCGGGCGATGTGCCCGCCGTCGGAGGAGACCCTGCGCAGCCTCGGCCACATCGCGGAACGGGCCGCCCGCAAGGTTCCCGGGCACGGTCCGTCGAGCCCGAAGCTCGCGAACGTCGCGGTCGCGGTGCTCGTCGACACCGAGCACCCCGCCGCCCTCGCGCAACTGGCGCGATTGGCGTCGCGACTGACCTACAAGAGCACGCTCCGCATCGTCGAGAAGGGCCTGACCAAGCACGCCGAAGCGCTCGGCGTCGGCCGCGAGGACGTCGAGGAGATGGCCCTGCCCGGCTTCGGGCTGCCGCTCGCCGACAAGCTGGGCGACTGCGCGTACGAGCTCGAGGTGCGCGGCATCGACGCTGTAGTGGTGTGGCGCAACGCGGACGGCAAGGTGGTCAAGGCCCCTCCGGCGCAGGTGCGCAAGGAGCACGGCGAGGAGTTGAAGGAGCTGAAGGCGACGGTCACCGACGTCGGCGTCACCTTGATCGCCACCCGTGATCGCCTGGAGGGGCTGCTGCGGCGCGACCGTACGTGGACCGTCGAGCAGTGGCGGGAGCGGTTCCTGGACCATCCGCTGGCCCGAACCCTGGCCCGCCGCCTGATCTGGTCCGTGGACGGCGTCGCCTGCTGCTGGAGCGGCGACGCCCTGCGGACCGCGGACGACACCGTCTTCGAGCCCACCGCCGACGCGACGGTCCGACTCTGGCATCCGGTGGACGACCCGACCTCGGCACCAGCCTGGCGGGACTTCCTGGCCCGGCACGCGATCACCCAGCCGTTCAAACAGGCACACCGCGAGCAGTACCTGCTGACCGACGCGGAGCGGGCCACCGGCACGTACTCCAACCGGTTCGCCGCGCACATCGTGCGCCAGCAGCGCCTCAACGCACTGCTGTCCCGGCGCGGCTGGTCGTACGTCCAGCACCGCGACAACGGCGCCAGCTACGACGCGCCCTGGGTGGCGCTTGCGGACTGGGGGCTGCGCGCCGAGCTGAACATCGCCGGCATCAGTGACGCGTCCGTCGACGGGGTGTTCGACACCATGGTCACCGACCAGCTGTGGTTCGCCAGGGACGGGCGCACACCGGTGCCGCTGGAGGAAATTCCGCCGGTCGTGCTGAGCGAGGTGATGCGCGACGTCGACCTGTTCGTGGCCGCCGCCGGGGTGGGCAACGACCCGAACTGGTTCGACGGTGGTCCGCAGGGCCGCTACCGCGACTACTGGTCGCAGAACAGCTTCGGTGACCTCACCCCGACGGCCCAGACCCGCCGGGAGGTGCTGGCCGAGCTGATTCCCCGGCTGGCGATCGGCAGCCGGTGCACGGTCACCGACCGGTTCCTCGAAGTCCGGGGTGACCTGCACACGTACCGCATCCACTGCGGCTCGGGCAACATCCTGATCGCCCCGGAGGACCGGTACCTGTGCATCATTCCGGATTCGGCGAAGGCGAAGGAGCCGGAGATGTTCCTGCCCTTCGAGGGTGACAGCCGGCTCGCCGAGATCATCAGCAAGGCGTTGCTGCTCGCGGCCGACAAGAAGATCAAGGACCCGGTGATCCTGCGCCAACTGTGAGGCGGCAGGTGACGGCGCCCGGCTGAGGCCACGGCGCTGTCACCTGGATGCCCGCTTCGGGAGCAGCAGCTCCTCGTGGTCGAGTTCGCGTTCCAGGATGCGGAGCTCCTCGTCCGGGAGTCGGCCGGAGTCGCGCCAGCGTACGAGTTCCTCGCGCTGCGCGTCGATGGCTGTCCGGCGGACCCGAAGTGCTGTCTCGTACTGCGGTGAGGTGGGGATCTCGGAGGAGTCGCTCTGCTCCAGAAGGTCGAGCCGTCCCCGGTAGCGCGCCAGTCGGGCCAGCAGTTGGGTACGGGTGGTGCTGACCGCCGTCGCGCTGTCCGGCTCGCTGGCGGCGACCTCGTCGAGGCGGGCCAGGGCGGCCTCGACCGCCGCCGAGCGGGCCTCGTTGCGTACCCGCGCCTGGTCTGTCTCGTTGGCGCGAAGCCCCAGCTTCCGCACGAGCGGCGCGAACGTCAGGCCCTGCCCGACGAGCGTCACCAGGACGACCACGAAGGTGCAGAACAGCAGAAGGTCACGGTCGGGGAAGGGCGCGCCGCTGTCGGTGGTCAGCGGCAGGGTGAAGATCGCGGCCAGGCTGATCACGCCGCGGGTGCCGGACCAGCTCAGCGCCGTCACCTCGCGGAGCGAGAGCCGACGGGCGTTGCGGTCGGCGCGGGCGACCTGTCGGGCGCTGGCCGGCTCGTCGGGGTCGTCCTGCTCGGAGATGCCGCCCAGTCGGGTGTGCAGCGAGCGGGGGAGGGACTGGGTCAGCACCAGCCAGGCGGGGCGCAGGAGCAGCACCACGCCGACCGAGACCGCGACAGCGATGACGATCGTCGAGGTCTCGTACTGCCGCAGGTTCTTGACGACCTCGGGAAGCTGCTGACCGATCAGCAGGAAGACGAAGCCTTCGAGGAGGAAGTCGACAAGCCGCCACACCGCGCTGGTCTGCAGCCGGGCGGCGCCCGAGGTGAGCTGGGGCGTCTGGTGGCCGACGATCAGCCCGGCGATCACCACGGCGAGCACCCCGGAGACGTGCAGTTCCTCGCCCAAGAGGTACGCCACGAACGGTGTCGCGAGGGAGACGGCGTTCGCCAACAGTGGGTCCGCGGTGAACGGTCGGGCCAGGCGAACGACCCAGGCGACGGCGGCGCCCACGGCGATTCCGCCGACCGCCGCCAGCAGGAACTTCGCCACGGCTCCCGGGAACGAGAACTCGCCACCCACGGCTGCCGCCACCGCGACGCTGAGCATCGTCAGCGCGGTGGCGTCGTTCAGCAGCCCCTCACCCTGGATGATCGTGACCATCTTCGGTGGCAGGTTGACCCGGCGGCCCACCGCCAGGGCGGCCACCGGGTCGGGCGGCGCGACGGCGGCACCGACCGCGATGCCGGCGGCCAGCGTCGCCCCGGCGACGAACAGGTGGAACCCGATGCCGACGAGCACCCCGGTGAGGAGCACCAGCAGCACGGACAGGCTGACCACGATCCGCAGGTTGCGGCGGATGTCCAGCAGTGAGGAGTCCAGCGCCGCGCTGTAGAGCAACGGCGGCAGCACGATCATGAGCACCAGGTCGGGGTCGAGGCCGACGTTGGGGCCGGGGAGCAGCGCGTACGCGATGCCGATGAGCGGCAGAAGCGCCGCCGCTGGCAGACCGGTACGGGCCGCCACCCACCGGACGGCGACGATGACCGCGACGGCGGCGAGCACGAACAGCAGCATCGAATGGGTGCTCACCTGGTTACTTCCCCTGGATCGACGCGAGGTTCCTCGGAGCCACTGCGGGCTTGCGGCCGAGCCGGCCGTCCGGCGCCGTTGGTGCCGGGCAGCGCAGCGTGCAGCGGTAACGAGCCTACCCGCTTGATCAACCGGGCCTGGCCGGCTGCTGCATTGCGGCCACCGTGCCCAGCGTCGGCGACCACTACCGGTACGTCACCGTCACGGCTGGGACCGGTCCCCGACAGAGCGTGCGGAGACCGGCCGTCGCGCCCCTACAGTCCGCACCATGAGATGGACGGTGCGACTCGCGGCCACATTTCCCGTACTGCTGAGCGCCCTGGCCGCCGGCACGGTGAGCGCCGCCGCGGCCCCCGCCGACGGCGGCCTCGGCCTGGCCCTGCGGCCCGGCCAGGCCGTCTACCGGGCCGGCGACCAGGTCCGTCTCGACCTCACTGTCACGAACACCACCGACGCGGCGTGCGCGCTGCCGACCAGCGCCGTCGGCACCGTCCAGGTGACCGGGGTACGCCTCGACGGGCGCGACCTCACGCCGACGCTGGCCCGCAGTTTCCACGACGACGGCATCGGTGCTGCCGCCACCGCCGGTCTCACCACCGTGGAAGCCGGTGCGGCAACGACGGTGAGCCTGACCGGCGTACGCCTGCACGACGGTGACACGTCCGACGCGGTGCTGCTCCGCTCGGTGGCCGCCACCCCGGACGGCGGTGGCCTGGACACGCTCTGGCCGGTCGGCGCACCCGGCCGGTACGAGGTGACCGCCGGCTACCTGCCACTGCCGGTGACCGGCGCGACAAGCCTCTGCGCGGGCGGGACCACACTGCGGACCGTCACCTTCACCGTTGGCGACGGCGGCGGCGGACGGCGCTGGCTGTGGCTGGCCGGGGGAGGGCTGCTGCTGGCGCTGCTCGGTGTCGCGCTGGTGATGGTCCTGCTGCGGACACGCCGCCGTCGGCCGACCGCCGCCGTAGCCCTGCTGCTGGTGTCCGTCGGCGCGCTTGTCGTCGGCGGGTCCCGACCGGCCCGGGCCGACTACGCTGTCGACCCGACCGGTGGCGTGCCGGTCAGCGGCGTCGACTTCCAGAGCGCTGTCGACAACTGCCTGAAGGGGTTCGCCGCGCCCGGCGGAGACCCGTCCGGCCTGCTGCCACGGCTGCGGGACAAGAAGTCTCCCCGGGTTCGGATCATTCCGACCCCCGGCGGCTCGGGAGCGTTCGAGACCCCGGACAGCCCCGACGGGAAGGGCTCCTCGACTGTCACCTGGAATCCGACCTCCGTCGACCCGTACGGGGACGGCGTGTCCCGGGACCCCTGCGCCGCGCTCTACCACGAGCTGAACCACGCCGACGACATCTCCCAGGGCAAGGTTCCGCAGGGCGACTGCGGCGGCACCGGCATCCGCACCGCCGAGGTGAAGGCGACACTCGCGGAGAACCGCTACCGGACGGCGAAGGGACTGCCGCCACGCACCGAGTACGACGGGAAGCAGCTGCCGAAGAACCTCGACGAGTGCAGGAAACCGGCGAAGAAGACGCCCCCGCAGAAGGGTCCGGTGAAACTCTGCGAGGAGGGCGCGAACTGCGGCGGCAGCAACGGCGACCCGCACCTGGTCACGTTCGACCGGGTCGCCTACGACTTCCAGGCCGTCGGCGAGTTCACGCTTGTCACCGCCACCGGCAACGACCCGCTGGAGGTGCAGGTCCGACAGGCGCCGATGGCCGGCAGCCGGGCCGCCTCGGTCAACTCGGCTGTCGCGTTCCGGGTCGGCGCCCACCGGGTCGCGCTCACGCTCACCGACGGCGGCACCCGGGCGCACGTCGACGGCGCACCACTTGCCGCGCCGCCGGAACGCACCGACCTGCCCGGCGGCGGCACCCTCACCCGCCGTCCCTCCGACACCGGGCCCACCGACGGGTACGACGTGACGTGGCCGGACGGCTCCGCGGCGGCGGTGGACCAGATCGGCCACTACGGCTACCGGGTGCTGGTCAAGCTCGCCGACGGCCGGGCCGGGAAGGTACGCGGCCTGCTCGGCGACTTCGACGGCGACCCGACCGACGACATCGCGTCCTCCTCCGGGACCGCGCTCACCCAACCGGTGCCGTTCGCGCAGCTCTACCCGACGTACGCGGACAGTTGGCGGATCACCCCGGACCGATCGCTGCTGCACTACGACGACGGGCAGGACACCGGCACGTTCACCGATCGCTCCTTCCCCGAACGGGAGGTCACGGTCGGCGACCTCGACCCGGCCCGCCGCGCCACGGCCGAGCAGATCTGCCGGTGGGCCGGCGTCACGGCCCCCGCCCAACTCACCGAGTGCGTCTTCGACGTCGCGGTCAGCGGCCGACCCGAGTTCGCGGTGGCCGGCGCCACCACCGAACGGGTCGTCCCGCCCGCCACCACGCCGATCACCGCCGTGCCCGTGGCGACCGCCAGCCTGCCCCCCGGCGGGGCGCCGCTGACGTTCCCCGGCCGGGCCGGTGACGCCGTCTTCGTCGACGCCACCGCGCCCGGGATCGCCAACCGCTGCTCGCCGTACACGCTCATCGACCCGACCGGCCGGGAGATCGCGAGCGGCTGCAACATCAACGGCGTCGGGCACATCGACCGCGTCGACCTCACCGCCACCGGCACGTACACCGTCCGGGTCACCGCCGCCCCCGGCGACACCGGACGAGCCGCCGTCGCTGTGTACGCGGCTCGGGACGTCGACGGCACGCTGCAGGCGAACGGCCCGGCGGTCACCGCGGCGCTCGAACAGCCCGGCGCGCGGGCCCGGTACCGGTTCACCGGGAGGCAGGGTGAGCGCGTCTTCGTCGAGGTGCCCACGAGCACACTTCCCAACCAGTGCTCCCCGCTGGAACTGCGCGACACCGAGGGCCGACTGCTGCACAGCGGCTGCGTGATCAACGGCGTCGGCGAGATCGACGGCACGCTGCTGCCCGCCGACGGGACGTACACAGTGGTGGTCGACGCGACCGGACGCGACACCGGCGCGACCACACTGCGGCTGGTCAGCAGCCGCGACCGGGGGGCGACGATCACCGTCGGCGGGCCGCAGGTCGTCGCCACCGTCGACCAACCCGGCGCGGTCACCACCTACCGGTTCACCGCCAGCGCCGGCACGTCGGTGCGGCTGACCGCGACCGCCTCCGACCTACCCGACCAGTGCGGCGTACTGGAGCTACGCGCCCCCGATGGCAGCCCGATCACCAGCGGCTGCGTGGTCAACGGGGCCGGCGACATCGGGCCGACAGTGCTGCCGGCCTCCGGCACGTACGCCCTGGTGGTGGACCCGTCCGGGGCCGCGACCGGGCAGGTCACGCTGACGCTGCGGTAATGCTTGTTCGGGGCGGCGGCCGGGCGTGCCACCGTCTCGTCCCGTTGTCGGCGAGCGCCGCTAGCTCAACTGGCAGAGCAGCGGACTCTTAATCCGCGGGGTTCGGGGTTCGAGTCCCTGGCACCAACGATCAAGGCCCTGACCTGGCGGCTCACACCAGGTCAGGGCCTTTTCGGGTACGCGGTCGCGGTGCGCTAGCGGCGGAGGGCGGCCCGGACAAGATCAGCGACGGCTCGGGAACGGCTGTGCGGGGGCCAGGCGATGACGGTGGTGACGTCCGGCGCGTCCACGATCGGCACGGCGACGAGATCGTCGTTCAACTGGGATCTGGCCGAGTCAGGCAGCACCAGCAAGGTCCGGCCGAGGGCGGCCAGCTGGAAGAGTTGTGAGTGGCTCTGCGCCTCAGGGCCCGGGCCGTCGGGATAGCTGCCGTCCACGCCGGGCCAGCGCGGTAGCGGCAGGTCGGGCAGGTCGGTCACCTCGTTCAGCTGCACACTCGTGCGGGTGGTGAGGGGATGGCCGGCCGGGAGGACGGCGACCTGGCCCTCGGTGAGCAGTTCCTCGGTGTCGAAACCGGTCAGGTCGTCGAACGGGTGGTGCAGGATCGCGACATCGGCACGGCCGGTCCGCAACAGTCGTTCCTGTTCGCCGGGGCCGCACAGCACCACGTCGACGTCGACCGATCCAGGTTCGGCGGCGTAGGCGTGCAGCAGCTTCGCGAGCAACTCGCCTGACGCGCCAGCCTTGGTCGCCAGGACGACGCTGGCGTGACCAGTGCCGGCGGGAGCTGCGCGGCGGGTGCGCTGCTCGGCAGCTTCCACAGCGTCCAGCGCTGCTCGTCCCTCGTGCAGCAGGACGGCACCGGCTTCGGTGAGGGTCACCGCGCGGCTGTCACGCTTCAGCAGGGCGACACCCAGCCGGCGTTCGAGCTGACTGATCGCCCGCGACAATGGCGGCTGGGCGATGCCCAGGCGTTGCGCCGCTCGGCCGAAGTGCAGTTCTTCGGCCACGGCGACGAAGTACCGCAGCTCTCGTGTCTCCACTCGCGAAGCCTAGCCGGGCACGGAGGTGCGGCGATACCGTCAGGGTATCGTCCCTGACCCAGGTGGTCTTGGACGGCTTGCGGGCCGTCACGCAGAGTCGAAGACATGAGTGAAACGAAGATCGCCCTGGTCACCGGGGCCAACAAGGGCATCGGGTACGAGATTGCCGCAGGTCTGGGTGCGCTGGGCTGGAGCGTGGGTGTCGGAGCCCGCGATCAGACCCGCCGGGACGCGGCGGTGGCACAGCTGCGCGACGCGGGCGTCGACGCCTTCGGTGTCCCGTTGGATGTCACCGACGACAGCAGTGTCGCCACCGCCGCCGAGCTGATCGCCGAACGCGCCGGACGCCTCGACGCCCTGGTCAACAACGCCGGAATCACCGGCGGACGGCCGCAGCAGCCGAGCACCGTCGACCCTGCCGTCATCCGCACGGTGGTGGAGACCAACGTCATCGGCGTCATCCGAGTCACGAACGCCATGCTGCCGTTGCTCAAGCGGTCCGCCTCGCCGCGCATCGTGAACATGTCCAGCAGCGTCGGATCTCTGGCCCGACAGTCCGGCCCCGGTGGTGAGACCACCACCGGCCCGGTCGCGGTGGCCTACGCGCCCTCCAAGTCGTTCCTGAACGCGGTGACCCTGCAGTACGTCCGGGAACTGGCTGACACGAACATCCTCATCAACTGCGCCTGCCCGGGCTTCGTCGCCACCGACCTCAACGGCTTCCGTGGCGTGCGTACCCCCCAGCAGGGCGCAGCGACCGCCATCCGCCTGGCCACCCTGCCCGACGGCGGGCCCACCGGCGGATTCTTCGAGGACGCCGGGGTGGTGCCCTGGTGACGGCTCGCCGCCAGGTCGGTGTTCCTCATCACCGGTGACGTGACCGGAGCGCCGGGCGGTCCCGAGTGGACGCCGCCGCTGCGAAAGGACTGGGTGGGCGGCGTCCGGGGCGCGCGGGGTGGCGTGCCCACCCCGCGCCCACACAGGTTGAGGACACATGCGCACCACCACGATCGGCGACGTGAAGGTTCTGCTCCCGGACCTCGATCCGGACGACCTCGACACCACGACGGACCTGGCCGGCGGCCTCACCGAGGCCCTGGTCGAGGGCCCAGCGTGGCGCGGTGCCCACCTCGAAGGCGCCACCATCCGCAGCAGCATGATCACCGCCGTGGACCTGAGCGAGAGCACCTGGGAAGCCGGCGGCCTCTACGGCTGCGAGATCACCCGCACCGACTTCTCCGGCGCGACCCTGACCGGCATCACCATCGAACGCTGCGCCATCACCGGCTCCCGGTTCACCGGCACCAGACTCACCGACGTACGCCTCAAGGACGTCCTGTTCGACGGCTGCCGCTTCGACTACGCCACCTTCCACCGCGTCGCCGCCGTCGGCTCGGTCGCGTTCACCGACTGCATTCTCACCAACGGCGCGTGGTCCTCCTGTCGACTACCGCGCATCGCACTGCGGTCCTGCGACCTCGCCGGCCTGGAACTGGACTCCTGCCACCTCGACGGTGCCGACCTCAGGGGCAGCCGCCTCCACGACCTCAAGACGCCACTGGACAACCTGCGCGGCGTCACCCTCGCCGAGGGCCAACTTGCCGACCTCACCCGGCTGACCGTCGCCGCCTTCAACCTCACCCTGCGCAACGAGTGAATCCGAGGAGGCGTCGTGCCCCTGAACCCACCGGCAGCCCGATACTTCCGCGTCGCTCGGCATTTGGATCTCGGTCGCCCTGCCCGGCGCGTATGACAGCGACGACCTGCTCAACGACGCGGCGATCGCCCCTCGGACCGTACCGCCGACCGACGGCTGAGCCGGGTCTGCGCCCTGTTCGGGCGGTCGGGCGCTCAGGTGGCCGTTGGACCGCGGCTGACCTGGGTGGCGCGGAGTCGTCGCAGGTGTTGCTGTACGGCGTTCCGGCTGAGGCTCAGGCACTTGAGCTGGCCGTCGAGCCGGGCAAATTCGGCGGCGAACAGTGCGACAAGGTCGTCGTCTCCGTCGTCTGTCTCGTCCCCGTCCACCGGGTTCAGTTGTTTGTCGCGGAGCAGCGGCAGGATCAGTCTGGTCGGCAGTCCTGATCTGACCAGGCTGCTCACCAGCGTTGCCTGGTCGACGTCCGCCTCCTGGTAGTGCCGGTAGCCGCTCGGTGCGCGCTGCGGTGTCAGCAGCCCTCGCTCCTCGTAGTACCGCAGCATTCGGATCGGAATCTGGGTACGCCTGGACAGCTCGCCAATCCGCACAAACCGCTCCTTGACTCTCACATGAATGAGAGACTTTACGGTACTAGCCATGACGCCTCAACCCTCCGGGTCCACAGCAGAAGTGCTGCCCCGGCTGCCCTGGCGAGCACTACTTCTCCTCTCCGGCGCGGCCTTCGCCACCGTCACCACCGAACTGCTGCCCGCGAGCCTGCTGCTGCAGCTCAGCGACGGCCTCGACATCACGCCCGCGACCGCCGGCGGACTGGTCGGGGCCTGGGCACTGACGATCGCCGTCGCCAGCGTCCCGCTGACCCGGCTGACCGCACGGGTACCGCGCCGGCGGCTCTTACCCGTCATCCTGCTGCTGCTCGCCCTAGCGACCACCGGCACCGCGCTCGCCCCCTCGTACGGATGGGCGCTCACCGGCCGGATCACCGCCGCCGCCGCGCACGGCCTCTTCTGGTCCCTGCTCGTGCCGACGGTGGCAACGCTCGTCCCGCCGGCGCGGATCGGCCGGGCGGTCTCGGTAGTGCTGGCCGGGCCCGCACTGGCCAGCATCGTCGGCATTCCGCTCGGTGCCACCGCCGGCGCCGCGCTCGGCTGGCGGGTCTCCTTCGCCGGGTTGGCGGCGCTGCTCGCACTGGCGGCCCTAGGCATCCGTACCCTGCCGCTGTCGAACGCCACCCAGCAGGCAGTACGGCAGGAAGGCCGCGACCCAGCGCTGTGGACCGTGCTCGGCGTCGCGCTGGCCGGAGGTCTCGTCATCACCGGCCACTTCCTGCTCTACACCTACATCGCGCCGCTACTCCAACAGTTCGGCGGGTACGACAACGCCACCAGCGGCATACTGCTGTTCGTCTTCGGGGCGGCCGGGGTGGTCGGCACCGTCGGCGCCGGATCGCTCTCTGACCGGTTCCCACGGCAGGCGCTAGCCTGGGTCAGTGCCGCCTTCGCCGGTAGCGCGGCCTCACTGCTACTACTCGATCTCCATTTCGCCGTGGCAGTCGTAGTGATCGCCGGCTGGGGCGTACTCATCGGGTTGCTGCCACCGGTCTTCCAGATGCGCCTGCTGCGGATCGCCTCCCCCGGTCGGGAGGCCACCTCCGGGGCGATCGGCATCACCGTGCTCAACCTCGGGATCGCCACCGGGGCGACGCTCGGCGGGGCGGTACTCGACAACTGGCAGGCCGGTGCCCTACCCACCGTCGCGGCCATCGTCATCGCCATCGCCACCGTCGGGCTGGTGGTCAACGGTCTCCGGGGCCAGCACACCGCCGGTGGTGCCGGAGCCGATCACCCCGCCGACGCTGTCCCAGACGGTGACGACCCCGGAAGGGCAGCGGCGCCGGATCGCAGCGCCGCCGAAGCCGGCGGGGTGCGGTCGTGACGGCCGCCGTACCAGGGCGCGCGGCCGACGCCGCCACACCCGCCCCCGACCTGATCCGCGCCAGCGTCATCGAGCGGTTCGGCGAACCCCAGGTGCTGCGTACTGTCCGGCTTCCACGACCCACACGAGCATTCGGACACGCCCTGGTCCGGGTACATGCGGCCTCAGTGAACTACGGCGAGACGAAGATCCGTCGGGGACTCGTACCGGAACTCGGGCCGCCACCGCTGGTGCTCGGCTCGGACCTCTCCGGCACCGTTGTCGAGGCCGAGCCGGGCGGCCGGTTCCGGGTCGGTGACGAGGTCTACGGCATCCACTTCATTGGCACCTACGCCGAGTACATCTCAGTACCGGAGGCGAGTCTGGCGACCAAACCCGTGTCCGTGGACCATGTGAGCGCGGCAGCGCTGCCGGTCGCGGCGCGCACCGCACTCGTCGCCATCTTCGAGTACGCTGCCCTGTGCGTCGGTCAGCGGATCCTGATCCACGCCGCAGCCGGTGGCGTCGGCCACCTCGCGGCGCAGCTCGCCCGGCACCGAGGCGCCTACGTTTTCGGCACGGCCCGGACCGCGCACCACCCGTTCCTGCGCGACCTCGGGGTGGACGAACCGATCGACTACACCAGGGTGGACTTCCGGAGCGTGGTCCGCGACGCTGACGTCGTCCTCGACCTCGTCGGCGGCGAGTACGGACGACGCTCCCTCGAATGCCTCCGCCCTGGCGGCCTCCTGCTCGGCGCTGCACTGGACCCAGGGGTGACCGAGGAGGACGCCGACCGACAGGGCCGGCAGTACCGCTGGCTGGGCAGGACGCAGATGGCCCAGCCCCTCGACGTGGTACGTGACCTCGTTGACGCGGAACAGCTCAAGGTCCACGTGGAGCGGACCTATCCTCTGTCCGAACTGCCCGCCGCGCATGCCCACGCCGAAACTGGCCGGGTTACCGGGAAGCTCGTCATCACAATCGACGACGAGCCGGCGGTCGGCTGGCCGACGCCGCCGTAGTTCGGCTCCCGGGCGGCGCCGCTATGGCCCGGCTCCCACACCTCCGTGCAGCGCAACTCCCATCCGTAGATCTCTTCAACACCGAGTGATCGTCCGCGATCCCGCCGCCGATCACCCAACTGCTGCTTCGCGCACCTCGACAACATCGCCCGCAACACCGCGTCCTCCCCGAGCCACGTACCCCTCCGCTCGATGCGTGACTCCTGCATCACATGCAATCTTCGCGGCAAACACGCAGCTCGGAGCGTCGCCGGGAGGGGTGGGTGCGACTGCTAAAGTTCCCCATGCCAGAAGGCCAGCACGCCGACACTTCTTGCATCGGACGCAATTCCCCGGGCTCCACCATCCTCGTCTGCATCCGGGGCAACTCCGGCTCGGGCAAGAGCAGCATCGCCCGCGAGCTACGACGCCGGCACGGCCGGGGCTGCGCCCTGGTCGAGCAGGACTACCTGCGCCGCATTGTGCTGCGCGAGCGGGACAGACCCGGCGGCGCGGCACCCGCCCTGATCGGGCAGACCGCCCGGTTCGCCCTCGACCACGGCTACCACGTGGTGCTGGAGGGCATCATGCACACCAGCCGCTACCGCAGCGTGCTGACCGCCCTGCGAGACGACCACTGCGGGCGGTCGCTGTTCTGCTACCTCGACGTATCCCTGGCCGAGACCCTGCGCCGGCACCTCACCCGCCCGCAGGCCAGTGAGTTCACCGCCGAGGACATGAGTGGCTGGTACGCCGCCCACGACGTCCTGGACTGGCCCGACGAACTCGTCCTCCCCGAGACCATCGGGCTGGACGAGGCCGTCGAAGTCATCGCCGCTGCCGCCGGGCTGCCCCAGGCCGGCCGCGACGACGATCTGCCACCGAATGCGCCGTCCCCGTAGTGCGACTCAGCCGGCTACCGGTGTTGCCGCTCCGGCACACCGTTCCCAACGTCGCTCCTGGGTGGCCAGACGGAACCGGTGCTGCCGCGCAGCACCGGCGCGTGCCGGCGGCCTCCGTGACGTCTGGTGACGTCGGTGCCGTGCCGGTAGGTTCGACCACCTGAGCTCTCGTCGTCAGGTGGAGGAATCCGGCAGCGTGTCGCAGGTCGAGAAGATCACTACGGAGCTACGTACGCTGGCTGCCGGGGTCGAGCGTGCGCAGGATCTGGCTGCCGCTGCTGATCAGCAGGCGCAGGAGATCGCGCTGCGCGCGGCGGGTGCCGGGTTCGCTGCGGTCGCTGCCGGGGTGGCGCGGGTTCGCGGGGCCATCGCCACCATCCGGGGTGGACTGGGCGGCCTCGGCGGGGCTGTCGGTGATGCCGCGAAGGCGGCCGCTGCTGTCCCGAAGCAGGCCACTCCGGGGGAGACGATCAGCGGGCTGACTCCGGTCCAGAGTGCGGTCGACGGCATCCGTGACCAGACGGCCGCCACGATCACGCAGGTCGGTGAGGCGCAGCAGCTTGTCGTCGGGGTCTTGCAGGGTGGGCAGCCGGGGCCGCTGATACAAGGTCTGGAGAGCGTCAAACAGGTGCTTGTCATGCTGGTCCAGCGCACCGCCACCACCCGACAGGCCGTTGACGCGGCGATCGCCGAGGCACGACAGTTGGGGTCTTCGGGAAACTGAGCGGGGCTGGCGGTGCCGTACCGGCCAGCCCTGCCTCGGTTCCCACGCCATCCCCCGGCAGGGGCGTGACGACGCCATGGACGCGCAAGCCCACCGGAGAGCGCGGCGGCTCGCCTACCGGCCGGCGTACCCGGATCCCTCCGAAGGAGGACGAACGCGTGCGGCGCTCCCTGGAACTGGAGAACCAGTGCGCCGATACCGTCGCTGCCCAGGGGTACCGACTCCACCAGAACCCGACCCGGCAGGAGATCGCCGATGCCCGGCTCGGTACCGGTGATTCCGGGAAAGCGGGCAAGGATCCCGACTACCTGATCGAGGGACATGTCTTCGACTGTTACTCCCCGATGCCGGCGAAGAGCGTGCGAGGTGTGTGGAGCGGGGTATCCGACAAGATCGCCAGCGAGCAGACCCAACGGGTGATGGTGAACCTCCACGACTGGCGTGGCGATCTCGGGTCGTTGCAGAAGCAGTTCGACGACTGGCCGATCGCAGGATTGAAGGAACTGGTCGCGGTGACGCGCAGCGGGGCGATAATCCAGATTCTGCGACGAGACTGAAGGGCTGTCCATGGCGACCGAGTACCGCTTGACGCTGGCCGGCGATATTCCTCTCGATGTGCTGGCCGGTGTCGTCGCTCCGGACGGCACCGAGGAGTCGGCGGTGGATGGCAGGCCACGGGTGTTGAGTGCGGACCTCAGCGATCGGTGCGGTTACACGGTGAGCATCCACGCCGGATCCCACGGCTACTTCGAGGCCGAGGATGGTGACGGCGCGATGTGGGAGTGGGAACCGGAGCGGTACGTGACCATCGGCTTCCGGCTGGTTAAGGGCGAATCCTCCGACCGGGCGACGCGGGCGATGCTGGCGTCCGTGGCCCGGGTGCTGGACGAGCGGTCGGAGGACGCCGCGCTGATCCTCGACGCCGACTGGCTGCTGCTGACCCGCTTCTCGGGAACGCTGCGCAGGCACGCGCCGAGTTGGTGGAGCGTGCACGGCGGGGAAGATCTTGTCGACCGGTGACTGGTTCGGAGCCGATCGTCGGCGAACGATCAGACGTTATGGCTTGACCGAGACCACGGCCCTGGACGAGGCCGCCCAGGCCCTCGCGGCTGCCGCCGGGCCAGCCCAGACCGGCCACGACGACGACACGCTTCCACCCGTCGGGTCCCCGTAGAGCGGCCCAGTCAGTTACCGATGATGCAGTGCCGACCACGGCACGAGGGCGGCCAGTGCCCGACAAGGTCATGGCCGTGGCCGGCGTCGGTGGTTCCGGGCCCGCGACGCCAGCCAGTGGTGAGCCCCGGGCCCTCGGGCTACAGGTTGCTGATGCGGGCCAACAGCTCTGCCTCGGTCAGGTTCTCCAGGGCCGCGTCCTGCTTGCGGTCCAGGACCGCCAGCAGCTTTTCCTTCTCCAGCTTCTTGGCCGCCGCCGCCTTCGCCGCCTGGTCCTCCGCGATGCGGATGGCGATGACGTGCTTGACGACCTCCAGCTTGGACTCCAGGGTCGCCTTGGCCGGATTGGCCTCGGTGGCCACGAACGAATCGGTGTCGACGGCCTTGAGTTCGGCGTTGACCGCCTTGGCCACGTCGTCAAGGCTGAAGCCGGACTTGGCGGTCAGCGGAAGCTCCCACAGCTGTTCCGTGGTCAGCAGTCCCTTAATCGACGGGTAGCGGAACTTCTCCCGCGTGGCCTGCTCGAAAATGGTCACGATGGCCTTTCTAGGAAATCAGAACTGGATGCTGATGAGGTGGCGCCGGCCGCCGGCCATTGTCACCTTGGCGATCACCGAGTCGCGGACCGTGGAACTGAAGCCGAGGCCGGACAGCTGATCGGGGGAAGGCTCGCACTTGGTGCGATCGCCGAGAACCTCGAACACCTTGCGGTGCGGCTGCAGGTCGCCACGGAGAAACTCGTTGTAGATGCCCCGGGTCGGCTGGTCGTTCACGCACCCCTTCAGCATGAAGAAGTAGTGGCGATTGCCGACTTCGTTGTCGTCGAAGTAGTTCGGCGAGTACATGATGGTGGACACCGGCACGAACTGTTCGGTGGTAACACCCCACAGGTCCTGGCTCGCGCTGCCCTGCTGCATGTCCTTGCCCGGGCGGAAGGCGGTGATCACCTCGTCGGCGACCGTCATCCGGCCCACCTCGATGGTCTCCTTCTGGCCGACCGCCCGCTCGTGGCGGTACTGCTCGATCTTTCCGTTGCTCTCGGTCTCGATCACGAAGCCGACCTGCGCGCTGTCCCGCTTGCGGTACTGGTTCACCTCGATCCGGTACTCCCCGTCGGGGATACGGCCTCTCCAGGTGACGTTCTCCACCGGCTCGCGGGAGAGCGTCCCGCCGGCGTTCATGTCGACGTCCAGCTTGTTGCGCCTCTCCTGGTACCAGATGTGTTCGCCGTTGGGTTCATACACGTGCAGGTCGAGGTCGTCACGGTTGAACCAGGACAGACTCACCCGCAGCTTGCCGGTGACGTTGCCGCCCGCCCGCTTGACCCTCTCCCTGATCGAGTCGGTGACGTTGCCGCCGTAGGACCAGGCGAAATCGTTGTCCCACCGGAACAACCTCGGAGCCGTCGGATGCTGGCCGGTGGTGAGGCTGACCAGGTGCGGTTCGTGGGTGCTGGCGACCCACAGGTCGATGGCGGTGGCGCCGGGCAGGATGTTCTTCATGAAGGCGACCACGGGCATCTCCTCCGGCTTGGCGTCGCGGAGGAACGCACCCGACCGGGTGGTGGCCGCCTGCATGAGCAGCCCTTCGAGGCCGTCCTTCATCCGCGGCTGTGTGTCGTTGTCGACCCACAGCACATTGGTGACCGACATGTCGGACAGCCGGGCGAACCGTCGCTGCAACGACTCCTCGATGCCCAGCTCGGCGATGGTCTTCATGGCGGCCTTGACCATGCTTGGGGTGATCAACGCGGTGGGGCGCTGGTAGTTCTGCGGTGCCACCTTCGCCTCGAACGACCGGACCGCCTGCTCCAGGTCCGCACCAGTGGACAGGTCCTGGACGAGGGTGCCGATCACTGTGTTGCGGAACCGGGCCGCCGGGTTCGCGGCGTTGGCGAAGACGAAGGCGCGTCGGTCGGTCGCCTGGGTCCACCGCTTCTGCAGTGAGCGGAACTCGGTCACCGCCGGGCGATGTTCCGCGCCGCGGTAGAGGGCGTTGTCGACGATGAGGCCGAAGACGGTGTCCAGAGCGTGCGGGGTCAGTTCGTCCAGGCCACGCTGGAAGACCTGCACCGCAGCGTCGAAGCTGCCCTGTGCCGCGCCGACGTCCTCGGTGCGGTGCCGCTTCTCCACCGGGCCGTGCAGGTGGTGCCACACCTCGACCTGGCCGTCGCGCAACGACCGGGTGGTCCTCGTCCCGTACTGCGCCTGACTCGACCGGAAGATGGTGGACAACGGCAGCGTGCCGACGAATTCGTCCATTGCGGCGGCGACCACTGAGAAGACCGGGTCGGATGCAGACACCCCGGACCAGACGGAGCGGACCTGACCGTCGCGGATCTCGACGACGTTACCGAAGTGCTTGATGAACCCGCGGCAGGTCGCGCAGTCGTACGCGGCTCGCTCACGGAACCGCGGGTTGGTACCGGGAGGGAAGGAGTCGAGGAAGGTGAGCCAGAGTGAGTCCCTGTCGAGTCCGTCGCCGACGACGTACAACTCGCCCTGGGCCATAGTGGACAGACGTTGCGTCACATCCTCCACGAACCGCTGGAAATCGCCCACCGAGTCATCCTCCTTGATTGTTGGAGATCTTATGGAGTCCCTGCAATCGAAGGAACACATTTCCAGCCTGCCCGCAGGCTCAGCGACGCATGGTCGTGGGGCAGTGACCGAACGCTCCGTTCTGAGGTCTCCTCCTCGTGAACAAGACGGCACCTCGTTCGGGGTCTGAGGTCCCTGGGTGGTAGCAGCCCGCAGCGTCGGCGTCAGGTACGGCGACCAGGCCCTGTAGCAGCAGCGCATGAGCGCATCCTCGGCTAACGCGGTGGTGAGACGTACAACCCGGTGTTGCAACCCATCTCGCCCGGTTCCAGCCACTCCCGGTCGTACCCCGGTTGTTTGATGGCTCCGTCGGGGGTGCGGACCAGCAGGAGGCACTCCCGCTCGGCGGGCACGGCCAGCACGGCGACCAGGGCGTTCTGGTGGGTGGTCGTGTCGACGGTGACGTGCTTCTCGGGGAAGGCGGCCCGCACCGCGGCCGCGAGGGTGTCGGGCGTGGCGGTGCGCAGCACCGCGGTGAGTCGTTCGACCGCGTCCTTGGGCATGTCCGGGTACGGCTTGGCCGTGGGCACCGGAGGGGTCACCACGGACGGGCAGTCGATCTCCTTGAATGATGCGGAGCGATAGAGTTTCAGCAGGTAGTTGTAGCACCGGGTGGCCTGGCCGGCGGAGTTGCCGGGAGCGCCGAAGTTCCCGTGACTCTCCTCGACCCGCACCGTGATCCGGACGTCGATGGTGGCCTGCTCGTCCCCGAAGACCCGACCTGACCAGGCCAGCGGCTCACGTTGGATGCCCGGCGGGTCGGCGCTTGTCGGTTCGAGGATGGCGGTCGCGGCGATGTACTCGGCATCCCGCACCCGGTTCGGCGTACCGAGCTTCTCGTTGAGGTGCCTCGCCTCGGCCGCGGCCTGGTCCCGTGCCATCGAGTCGCCGTCGCGGTACTGCGCGCAGCCGGCCGACAGCAGGCAGAGCGCCACCACCATTGCGCTGGCCAGTGGCGTGGCGATGGCGCGACGACGGGTGCCGGCAGGTCGTCGAGGCGTTGTTTGGCGCCGGCCACGCGGCCGCGGCGGGGAGGCCACCGTTCCTCGGTCGACGTGGCCGGTCGTTGGGTGGGGATGAGCCATGGCGTCGAGCATGCCGACCGACGGTAGCGGCAGGATGAGTGCTCGTACTCATCCTGCCTGGACCGTCCCGGAGGCGGCCCGGTCCTTGGCGCGGATTCATCGGACGATGCCGGCAGGGCGTGCAGTGGGCGTCGGGCGGTCTGCCCGGTACGGGAGACTTTGCGTATTGACCACTCTTAATTGGCTGTTGCATTCGTCACACGTTCGACATACAGTCCGAGGGAGAGCTTCGTAGCGATTGGAAAAGGAGTGCGGTCGGGCAACAACAGCCCTCCGCCAGTCCTTAGTGGCGTCGCTGTTCCGTGCTCGTCGCTCGATACCCACATTCGGCATCCCGTCGACGGCAAGTGAAGGGAACAGTACGTGAAATCAGCCATATCCACCGCTCGAACGTCGTTGTTGGCGCTCGCGGTCTTCGTCTCGGCGGCAGTGCCGGCCGTGCTGACGAATCAGTTGCCGGCCTCGGCCGCGGTCCAGGCGACCTACTATGTCGCCCCGAACGGTAACGACGCGAACGCGGGCACGCTCGACTCTCCATTCAAGACTCTGCAACGCGCCCGGGACGTCGTTCGTACGGTGAACACGAATATGACCGGCGACATCAACGTGTTGCTGCGCGGCGGCAGTTATCCGATCAGCAGCACTGTCGAATTCGGCGCGAGTGACTCGGGCACCAACGGATTCCGGATCAGCTACGGCGCCTACCCCGGTGAGCGGCCCGTCCTCGACGGCGGTGTCCAGGTGACCGGGTGGACCCAGCACAGCGGCAACATCTGGAAGGCGCCACTGGACCGCGCCAACAAGCTGCGGGCGCTGTACGTCAATGACAAGCGGGCCGTCATGGCGACGAAGACGGTCAGCTCCGGGGGCTGCTACGGGACGTACAACATCACGGCCAACCAGGCCGCGTGGGCCTGGGAGTCGGGGTCGCAGTGTGACGGCGCGAAATACAGCCAGAGCGACTTCCCCGCCATCGCGCGCAACCAGGACGACATCGAAATCGAGACGGGCACGACCTGGACCACTGCCATCGTGGGCGTCCGCCAGGTGACCACCGACGGCGCGAACCGGGTTGCCCTGTTCCAGCAGCCGGGTGCCGCGATCGCCCAGGGCGCGTTCAACGGCAACGCCCAGGTCGGCGGCACCCACAAACTCATGAACGCCTACGAGTTCCTGGACGCACCCGGCGAGTTCTACTTCGACAAGGGCACCAAGACGGTCTACTACTACAAGGCCAGCGCCGACAACATGTCGACCGCGACGGTCTACGCACCGAACAACGTCACCACGCTGCTGCGAATCGCCGGCACCTCGACGAGCAGCCACGCCCGCAACATCACCATCTCCGGCCTGACGATCCAGCACTCCGACTGGAACCTGTTCAACGTCGCCGGCTCGTCCTTCAAGCAGGCGCAGCAGGGCAACCTCGGCGCCCAGGTGTACGCGAAGGGCAACTTCCACGTCTACTACTACCGCAACGTCGACGTCACTCCCGGCATCGTCCAGGTGCAGAACGCCGACGGGATCCTGCTTCAGCGCAACAAGATCCAACACACCGGCGCTGATGGCGTCAGCATGGTCAACGACGTGCAGAACTCACAGTTGATCGGCAACCACACGAACGATGTCGCGGGATCGGCCATCGATGTCGGCCATCCCCAGCACGTCTACATCGGAGACGGCACGTCGACCAACCGGGAGAAGTACTCCGCGCAGGTCGAGGGGCTGCCGAAGAACATCGACATCAAGAACAACTATCTGTACGACAGTGCCGTCCTGTTCAACGGGCACAGCCCCATCTCGGCGTACTTCGTCGACACCCTCACCATCCAGCGCAACCGGATCGAGAAGGCGCCGTGGTCCGGCATCACGATGGGCTGGGGCTGGTGGAACTTCGACGGGTCGTCGGGCTCGATCGTGCCCAACCGGCCGACCACGACGGCGCGGAACAACACCATCAGCTACAACCACATCATCGACACGGTGCAGCGCCTCAGTGACACCGCGCCGATCTACACGCTCGGCAGTCAGCCCGGGACGACGATCACCAACAACTACCTTCAGGGCGTGCCCTCGGGTCACAAGTACGGGCTGCACCCGGACGAGGGATCGGCGTTCATCACCTTCCGCGACAACGTGCTGAGCATCGACAAGAACGTCACCTGGATGATCAACTCGGACGACTTCGGCCGCAAGCACGACCTGAGCATCACCCAGATCTACGGTCCCATCAACAAGGTCTCGAACAAGAACCTGCCGAACAGCACTGTCGCCGACATCCTCGTCTCCTCCGACTATGTCTGGCCGGCGGCGGCGTACAGCATCGCGGCGAACTCCGGCCTTGAGGACGCGTACCGGGACATCATCCCGGCGGGCAACTTCTCCGCGCCGAACTACGTGTTGCCGGCCAGTACGTTCGTCGCCAGTGCCACGGCGTCGATCCCGATCCGGAGCACCGGCGACGCCACCAAGTCGGTCTGGCTGGCGCCGTACGGCACTACCACCTTCACCGCCGGGGCGACGATGACCAGGGCGGCCGGCACCGCCACCTCCATCGCCGTACCGGCGACCCAGGGCGAGTACCGCCTCTACGTCGTCGACGCACAGGGCAACCGGTCGGCGGAGTCGACCTCGATCGTCCGGCAGCAACAGGGTGGTGGCAGCGGTACGGGCAGCGGGCAGCTCGTGGGTAGCCAGTCCGGCCGCTGTGTCGAGGTGCCCAACTCCTCGACCACCAACGGCACCCAGACGCAACTCTGGGACTGCTCCAACGGCACGAACCAGCGTTGGACCCAGACCGCCAGCAAGCAGCTGACCGTGTACGGCAACAAGTGCCTGGACGCCTCCGGGGCCGGTACCGCCAACGGCACCCAGGTCATCATCTGGGACTGCCACGGTGGCACGAACCAGCAGTGGAACGTCAACAGCAACGGCACCATCACGAACGGTCAGTCCGGGCTCTGCCTCGATGCCAACGGCGCCGCCACCGCCAACGGCACCAAGATGATCCTCTGGTCGTGCAACGGCGGCGCGAACCAGCAGTGGACGCTGCGTAGCTGACCGATCAGACCCCGGGGCCAGGCCGACACGGGCCTGGCCCCGGGCTTTTTCTGGCCCTCCCCGGGGTGTGCGGCTCGGGTGTCCACACTGGTCGGTGTGTCACTGCTGGCCACGGCCGCGGAGCAACCGAATGTTACGGATTGTCGTTCTTCATTGGTGATATCTATCGCGCTGACGTCCCGTCGCGGGCTGCGGCCTGCCGGGACTAGCGTGACGACGGTTCGAAGATCATCGTGGGCGGCCGGCACCGGTCGCACCGCGGGAACCGGGTAATCACCCGAAGGAGGTTCCATGGCACGCACCCGCATAGCTGGGGCGCTCGCCGCCGTCCTCGTCCTACCGGCGCTCACCGTGGTGGCCGCTACCTCGCCGGCGTCGGCGCAAGCCGTCGCACCGAAGGTCGCCCCGCCGAGTGACATGCGTGAGCTCACCCGCAAGGACTTCACGCTCGACGGGCAGCCGGTCGAGACACCGTCGCGGTACCAGCCGCGCACCGGCGCGCGGAAGCAGGCGCAGTCGGTCGAGACGCCGGCGGTCGGCACTGTCCGTCAGTGGCTCGGCCTCGACGACGTCCAGGGCTCGATCTACCGCAAGGACTACACCCTGCGGGCCGTCGGTGAACACATCGAGGTCTGGGTCGCCAACGACCTGGCGTTCCCGGCCGGTGACTGCCGGGCGCAGGTGCCGTCGTCGATGCAGATCACCGACGCGCAGGTGCAGCACCTGGTCGACGCGTTCGACACGAACATGTACCCGAAGGAGACAACCGCCTTCAGCACCCCGCCGGACCGGGACGGCACCAACGCCCTGATCGGGCCGGACGCCAACGGCGGTGGTGGGGTCTACACCGGTGCCGGCAACAAGACCGTCACGCTCGTGGACAACGTGCGGGACGACAACTACTACACGTTCCCGGCCGCGCCGACGTACATCGCCGGGTTCTTCTCCGCGCAGTTCAACGAGTTGTTCGACCGCAACGTGATGACCGTCGACGCGTTCGACTGGCTGCACCGGATGACGGCGAACCCGCCGGACGAGCCGACGAACGACCTGTGCACCAGTCGGGGCGCCCGGCCGAACAGCTACGAGGGCACGTTCGCGCACGAGTGGCAGCACCTCACGCACTACTACGCGGACCCGTTCGAGGGTAACTGGATCAACGAGGGGCTCTCCGACTTCGCCATGTCGCTGACCGGGTACAGCGACTCGAAGGCGACCGTCTTCGACCGGGGCGCCGACAGTCACCTCTACTGCTACCAGGGGTTCGGCACGGTCCAGACGCCGTACAACACCAACCCGCGTGACTGCGGCGGACCGGAGAACTCCCTCACCCTGTGGGACGAGAGCCCCAACCCGAACGCGGTCCTCGCCGACTACGGCAGCGCGTACTCGATGATGTTGTTCCTGTACGACCGCTACGGGGCCGCCTTCATGTCGCGGCTGCACCGCGACGGGGAGCGGCAGGGCCTCGCGAGCCTGGACGCCGCGCTGGAGACGGTCGGGGTGCACGACGTCTACCAGGTCATCCACGACTTCCAGTCGATGACGCTGCTGGACAAGCTCGTCGGCGAGTCGAAGTTCGGCATCACCCTCGGCGTAGCCCGGAGCCGGGTCACCACGCCGAGCCTGCGCTCCACTGTCAACCTCGCCAGCACCGCGGCGAACGGTACGCCGGGGGCCGCCCCGAACGGCGCCGACTACGTGCAGCTGGGCACGGCCAAGGGCAAGGTGCTCAGCGGTCGCGACCTGCGGTCGGTGAAGTTCTGGGGCGCGCAGACGCTGCCCGCGCTCCCGCTGTCCTGGACGACCACCAGCCAGGACCCGGACCGGCCGGGCAACGCCGTGCTCTTCTCCGGCAATGCCAACAGCCTCGACTCGGTGGCTGTCACCTCCGTCGCCGTGCCGACCGCCGACCCGACGCTGCGGTTCCAGGCCAAGTACGGCGCGGAGGCCGGTTACGACTACGGCTACGTCACGGTGTCGACGGACGGCGGCGCCACGTACACCGCGATCCCCGGTGACCGGACCGTGGACGGGCCGCGCGGCCCGGCGCTCAACGGCACGACCACCGGCTTCGAGGCGCACTCGTACGACCTGTCGGCGTACGCCGGGAAGACCGTGCTGCTCGGCTTCGAATATGTGAGCGATGGCGGCACCAACGAGGGCGGCCTGCTGATCGACGACATCACCGTCGGCGGCAAGCTGGTCAGCGACGGCAGCAGCCTGGCGCCGTTCGACTCGCCTACCGAGATCCGGCCGATCCGGGTCAGCAACTGGAACCTGCGGCTCATCGGCATCGACGAGAAGCACTCGATCGCCTGGCAGTTCGAGTCCAACGGGCGCTCCGAGGTCACCATTGGCAAGCTTGAGCTGGCCGTGCTGGACGCCTTCCCGAAGGTCGTCGCCGTGGTGGCGTACGACGAGCCGACCGAGCAGGTGCGGCAGTACGCGCCGTACCAGCTCACCGTGAACGGTGTGGTGCAGCCCGGGGGTAGCGGCTCGCTGAGCTGATCTCCACCCAGGTCGCGGGGCACCCGGCGTCGACATCGACGGCGGGTGCCCCGCCCGCGCCGCCAGGTCGACGGGCCCGGAAATTGTCGGCGGGGGAGGTGCTGGCGCTCGACGTGCGGGTAAAGCGGGGTGATGAAGTCGACCTGGAAACCCCACGAGAAGCACGGCGGCCTGTCGAGCAAGGACAAGCGCGAGCTGCCGGAGACCGTCTTCGCGTTCCCCAAGGAGCGCAAGGAACCCATGACCGACGCGGGTCACGTCCGTAACGCCATCGCCCGGTTCGACCAGGTGCAGGGCGTCACCGACGCGGACCGGGAACTGGCCTTCCAGAACATCCTCGCCGCCGCCAAGCACTACGGCGTCGAGGTCGCGGAGACCGACTGGCGGCAGCTCGGCAAACTCCCGCACACCCCCAATCCCGCCCACTGACCGGGCCACCCACCCGGTTCGCGGATAGGTACGCCGTCGGCGGGTAAGCGGCGCGAATGCCCGCGAAGCAGGAGCCGACGGCCCACCCCGGCCCGGAACCGAACGGGGTGTCCCGACGGTTGGCCGGCCTGCGCGAGCGGGCTTGGCGCACGGTACGCATCCGCGCCTGGCGGTTGCGCCTGTTCGGGCTGCTCGCCGTGCAGGCCGGCGTCGCGGCGTCAGTCGCCTGGTTCGTGGGGTACCAGTTCCTGGACAATCCGACCCCGGTCCTCGCGCCCACCACGGCGGTCGGCATCGTGGCCGCCTCGATGGGGTCACGGGTGCGGCGCACCATCGAGCTGCTGGTCGGGGTGGTCCTCGGGCTTGCCGTCGGTGACCTGCTCATGCCGCTGTTCGGCATCGGCGCCTGGCAGACCGGTGTGGTCGTCGTGCTGGCGATCATCGTCGCCGTGCTGCTCAAGGGTGGTGGATCACTGCTCACCCAGGCCGGAGGCACGGCGGTGCTCATCGCCACCCTGGAACCACCCGTGCGTGATCTGTCCATCCCCCGCTTCGTCGACGCCGCGGTCGGCGGGTTGGTCGGGTTGGTGGTCGGCCTGCTGTTGGTGCCCATCCACCCGCGGCGGACGGTGCGGCGGCTGGCCGAACCGATCATCGACCCGACACTCGCCATCCTGCACGACCTGGCCACGGCGCTGCGTCGTCGGGACCTTGGGGTTGCCGAGCAGAGTTTGGGCAAGCTACGGACTCTTGGACCGCGGATGACCGCGCTGGACGAGGGTCTCGGGGCTGCCCAGGAAGTGGCGCGACTGGCACCGACACGGTGGCACGAACGTCGGTCAGTGGACTTCTACTCCGAGGCCGTCCGACATATGGAGCGCAGCTTCTACGCCTTTCGGGCCATCGCGCGCAGACTCGTCAAAGCGCTCCGGGATGAGGAGCCGCTGCCGGAGGAGTTCGCCACGGCCGTCGACCTGCTGGCCACCAGCATCCAGACCCTGAGATGCGCCATCCGCGCAAAGGCCGAGCCGAAGGTTGCGCGCCAGCAGATCCTGACGGCCGTCGAGCTGATCGGAAAGGCCCAGGGGGGCGCCGCGCCAGATCCCACCCGCCCGCACACCCACCGGCTGGGCTACTCGGGAATGATCGCCACGGGTGATTTCCGCACCGCCGCCCAGGACCTCCTCATCGCCAGCGGGTTGGAGACCGACAGGGCGGCAGCGCTGGTGCGGCAGACGGCGGACCGGGAAGAGTGGGACTGAGCCGACAAGCGGCGCCCGCGTGGGAGCCGGCCACGTCAGGTCGGCTTGAGCGAGGCCAGCACGGAAAGGTGGTGCGCGCCACCGAGTGGTTTCGACGGTGTCGGGGCGTGTACGCACCCCGGTTCCCGGGTAGTCGCCGCCGTCGCGACGACTGATGGCGGGGGAGAGCGTGGAGAGCTACCCGGCGGTCGAGAACCACGGGCTGATCGGTGACCTGCAGACCGCGGCGCTGATCAGCACGGATGGGACAGTCGACTGGTTCTGTGCGCCGCGTTTCGACTCGCCGAGCGTCTTCGCCGCGCTGCTGGACCGTCGCAGGGGCGGCCACTTCCAGCTGTCGCCCGACGGCGTCGACTACACGAGCAAGCAGCTCTACCTGCCCGGTACGCCGATCCTGATCACCCGTTTCCACAGCGCCGACGGCGTGGGCGAGCTGTTGGACTTCATGCCCGTCACCGGCGAACGCGCCACCGACCAGCACCGCCTGATCCGACTGGTCCGAATGGTCCGGGGCAGCATGCGCTTCCGCTTCGACTGCCGCCCACGGTTCAACTACGGGCGCGACCCGTACGAGCTGGAGGTGCACCCCGAGGGCGACGTCTTCCGGAGTCGGACGCTCACCCTCACCCTCGCCGCCTTCAAGAACGTGGAACGGATCTTCAACGCGACGGACATCCGACGTGACACCGAGGGCGTGTCCGCGTCGTTCACGCTTCGCCACGGCGACATCGGCGGGGTCACCCTGGAGACGGCCTCCCCACACGCGCCCCGAGCGCTCAGCACCGACGAGGCGTGCGAACTGCTCGCCGAGACCCGCGACTACTGGCGGCGGTGGGCGGGCGGTTCCCGCTACACGGGTCGCTGGCGGGAGATGGTCGAGCGGTCGGCGATGACCATCAAACTGATGACGTACGCGCCGACCGGCGCCCTGGTCGCCGCGCCCACCGCGGGCCTACCGGAGCAGATCGGCGGGCAGCGCAACTGGGACTACCGCTTCACCTGGATCCGGGACGCGTCCTTCTCGGTGCACGCGTTGCTGAGCCTGGGCTTCACCGAGGAGGCCCAGAAGTATCTGCTCTGGTTGGACGCCCGTATTCGTGCGGCCCGCGACGGCGACATCCCCCTCCAGGTGATGTACCGGATCGACGGCTCACCGGACCTGTCGGAGGAGGTGCTGGATCACCTGGAGGGGTACTGCGGTTCGGCCCCGGTGCGGATCGGAAACGGTGCGGCGGGCCAACTGCAACTCGACATCTACGGGGAGGCGCTCCTCTCGTTGGAACTCGCCGACCGCAACGGGCTGATCCCGCCGTACGAGGGTTGGCGCAAGACGACAGGGCTGATGGACTGGCTCTGTGCGCACTGGGACCAACCCGAGGACGGCATCTGGGAGACCCGGTCCGGCCGTCAGGACTTCACCTACGGGCGGGTGTTGTCCTGGGTCGCACTCGACAGTGCAATCCGCATCGCGCAGCGCAGGGGGCGCCCCGGTGACACCGCCCGCTGGGCTGCCGAACGCGACGCGATCTACGAGCAGGTCATGACCCGTGGGTTCAGCCAGCAGCGGCGCGCGTTCGTGCAGCACTACCGGTCGGAGATCCTGGATGCTTCGCTCCTGGCGATGCCCGGGCTGAACTTCATCTCACCTACCGACCCGATGTGGGAGTCGACGCTGAAGGCGATGGACGCCGAACTCGTCTCCGACAGCCTGGTCTACCGCTACGACCCGAGGGCCTCGCCGGACGGCCTGGCCGGCACCGAGGGCACCTTCAACATGTGCACCTTCTGGTACGTCCAGGCGCTCGCCCAGGCCGGTCGACTCGATGACGCACGGTTGACCTTCGAGAAGATGCTCACCTACGCCAGCCCGCTCGGGCTGTACTCGGAGGAGATCGCCCCGACCGGTGCGCAGATCGGCAACTTCCCGCAGGCGTTCAGCCACCTGTCGCTGATCAGCACCGCCGCCCACCTGGACGGCCTCCTCGACGAGCGGCGCTGAGCACCCCGGGTCAGAAGAGGGTGAGGGGCTCGACCGGTATCGGTTCGGGCAGCGCGTCGAGTGCGGGTACGCGGGCCCGTACCTCGTCGTGGAATCGGCGGGCGAGCACCGGCGCGTCGGCGTTGTCCGGGGTGTGGATGAACACCGTCGGCGAGCGCCCCTCGCGGAGCCAGGTGACAGTGGTGTCGACCCAGCGCTGCCACCCCTCGACGGTGCGCACCGGGTCGTCGCGGCCGAGGTAGCGCACGATCGGCCGGTCGGTGAGCGCCACCGTTCGGCGCGGCACGCGTGGTTTCTTGGTCCAGGCGTCCCGCTCGGCGTCGCTGCTGGGTGGGCTCGCGAAGAAGGCGGTGGTGTCGAACGGGATCCACTCGGCGGACGCGACGTCGAGGGTCGCCTCCAGCAGCCGGGCCGCGTCGGCGTCGGTGAAGAACGCGGGATGGCGGACCTCCACCGCGTACCGGTGTGACTGCGGGAGTTGACCGAGGAAGCGGCGCAGGGTCGGGACGTCGGCGGGGGCGAACGAGCCGGGCAACTGGATCCAGAGGGCGTGTACGCGCGGGCCGAGCGGTTCGATCGCGTCCAGGAAGGCGTGCAGCGGTTCGCCGACGGCGGTGAGCCGGCGTTCGTGGGTGATCACCTTCGGAAGCTTGAGGACGAACCGGAAGTCGGAATCCGTCTGCGCGGCCCACGACGACACGGTGTCCCGGGCCGGGGTCGCGTAGAACGTCGTGTTGCCCTCCACGGCGTCACACCAGCTGGCGTAGTGCCGCAGGCGCTCCGCCGGTGGCAGCGGGTGTCCCGGCCACGACCGGTGGCTCCACATCGCGCACCCCACGTGCAGACGCATGCCCGCCCTTCCCGCCGGTGACCCCGCGCTTCGACCGGAGCCCACCGTAGCGGGCCACCGCGCCCACCAACCGCCGACCGTCGTCAACTCGTGGTTGACGAAGTCAGGTCGTCAACCTATGGTTGACGCATGACAGAACCTCTTCCGATGAGCAACACCGTCAAGCTCGACGACCTGATCCAGGCCATCAAGAAGGCACACACCGACGCGCTCGACCAGCTCACCGACGCGGTCATCGCCGCCGATCACCTCGGCGAGGTCGCCGACCACCTGATCGGGCACTTCGTCGACCAGGCCCGCCGCTCGGGCGCCTCCTGGACCGACATCGGCCGCAGTATGGGGGTCACCAAGCAGGCGGCCCAGAAGCGCTTCGTGCCGAAGGCGACAGATGGCACGCCGCTCGACCTGAACGAATCCTTCGGGCGGTTCACGCCCCGGGCCCGCAATGTGGTGATTTCCTCCCAGGAGGAGGCCCGCGCCAGCGGAAACGCCGAGATCCGCCCCGAGCACCTGGTGCTGGGCCTGCTGGCCGAGCCGGAGGGGCTGGCGGCCAGGGTGATGGCCGGCCGGGGTGCCACCGCCGAGGCCGTGCGGGAGGCGGTCGCCGCCGTCCTCCCGCCGCCGGCCGCGCAGGTCCCGGACCTCATCCCGTACGACGCGCGCGGCAGGAAGGCGCTGGAGTTGACCTTCCGGGAGGCGCTGCGCCTCGGGCACAACTACATCGGCACCGAACACCTCCTGCTCGCCCTGCTGGAGCAGGAGGACGGCACCGGCGTGCTGACCGATCTCGGCCTGGACAAGGCGACGGTCGAGGCCGACCTGGCCGCCGCGCTCGCCGCCTTCACCGCGCCGCAGTGAGGACCCGACGTCAGGGTGCCTCGGGGAAGCCGTAACGCAGGGCGTGCTCCGGATCGGTCGGATCGATCTGGCGCACGCCCGCGTCGGCGAGGCGCTTGTTGACCTCGTCAAGTTGCTCGCGCACCAGTCGGGCCTCCTCCTCGGTGACCCGGCCGCGGTGTGGCTTGCCGGCGTGCTCGAGCGTGCTGTAGTCGATCTTCTCGGCGCTCTTGCGGGCCTTCGGCGGGCGGACCCGCTCGGCCGTCCGCAGCAACCGCGCCATCGGTACGTCGGTGGCCATCGCGTCGAACTCGCTCGCCGTCAACACCACTCGACGCGGCTCGCCGCCACCGTGCCGGTCGTGGATCTCCACCACCGCCACGTCCAGGGCGGCGTCGTCGATGTTCTCCACCTCGCCCGGGGTGGCGTCCAACTGCACGGGCCCGGCGACCAGGTCCGGGTGCTCCAGCACGACGACGCGCACCACCTCGTCGTCCTGCTGCAGAACCGTGCCGGTGAAGTCGGAGACGTGGATCGTCTTCTTGCCCATGCGCGGAGCTTCTCCTGTCGTAGGCCGGGATGCCGGACCACAAGAAATTACCCGACAGGTGTGCGAAAGCCCGCGCTGGACCTCCCCGGTGTGTCGCCACCCGACGCACCGCGGGCACCCGGGCCGGCGGGTCAGTGCGTGTTCGGCCGGTGCCGGCTGGAACTGCCGGCGGCCAGGTTGTTCAGCCCCGCCCAGGACAGGACGCTCCCGCCGATTCGGCGGGGATTCCGGTAACGGGGCTGCGGCGGGATGCCGCGTGCGGTCTGCGCCGCGTGCCAGCGCGACTCGGGGTCCTGCTGATAGCGATGGTACGGCTCATTCGGCATGGCCCTACCGTTGCAAACAAAGGTGTCCAGGTAAGGAAATACCTATGACGGTCGATCGGTGCGTCCGGTCGAGGTGTCCCGACCGATCGTCCGCCCGGCCGGCCCAGCCGGCGTACGGTGATCCACGACGGGTGGACCGACGGGGAGGTGGACATGCTCGACCGGCGGGTCCATCTGCATCTGGCCACCTGGCTCGGCCAGTGGCCAGCCGGAGCGGGGCTGCACGTGGTCGCCTCGCACCGGCGGGCCGCACCGGCCTGGGACGGCAGGCTGCGCCCCGCGCTCGCCGTGGACACCGGGCGCAGTGGCGTGCTCTCCGTCGCGCCGGACCGGGTGGCGGCGATCCGCTCGCTGCTCCGGCGTACCCCGGACCGGTTGCTCGCCGCGCTGCCGCAGGCCGTGGGGCTGCCCGACTGGTGCGTGCACGACGGCTCCTTCCGGTGGAGTGTGTCCCCCGCGCCGCTTCCCGACGTGGGGGAGTGGACCCCGCCGACGGCTCCCGGGCTGCCGCCCTGGCTGCGGCTCTTCGACCGGCCGGTGCTCGTGGTCCGCGACCCGGACGGCGACTACCTGGCCGGTGTCGGGATCAAACGGCACGACGCGTACGGGCACGAGTTGGCCGTCGGCACCGCACCGGTGGCCCGGGGTCGCGGCCTGGCCCGCCAACTCGTGGCACAGGCGGCCCGGCGGGTCCTCGACGAGGGGGCGGTGCCGACCTACCTGCACGAGCGGGACAACGTCGCCTCGGCCCGGGTCGCCGACGCGGCCGGGTTTCCGGATCGGGGCTGGCGGGCGTACGGGGTCTATCCGCGCTGAGCGGCGCCGGGCGCGGGCGGACCGTGGATCCCGGGCCGGATCCACGGTCCGCAACCTCCCCCCCAGGCCCCGGTTTCGGAATGCCGACCCACCTCGGGCCGGCACGTGTCGATCACGCTACGTATCGAATTGGCGTGGGGCAAGGTGTGAGCTGTCGGTTCGGAGTGTCGAAAAGTGGACTTGACCTGCGGTTGAGCTGATTGAGGGTGTCGGCCGGCTCGGTAACGTAGCGTGCACCATCGTGACCTGTCGGGACCGGTGGCCGCCGTGAGACGCTCAGCGGGCCAGCCCGAGCGCCTCGGCGGCCGCGCGGCCGTTGGCGTGGCTCGCGCCGTAGGTGGTGACGAAGGCGCGTACGCCCGCGGGGCGCCACTGTGCCGGCCACCCCATCTCCACCACTGTCACCGGATGCTCGGCGGCCAGCCCGGCGACCAGTTCCGGGCCGCCGGGCAGGCGGTGCAGGTGCCGCCCCACCAGCACGATGGGACGGTCCCCGGCCAACCCGCGCAGCGTCGCCGGGTCGGTCTCGGTGGCGATCACGCGGATTTCCGGGACCCCGTCGAGGTGGGGGCCGAGTCCCCACGGCACCCGCCCCTCGGCGATCGTCGATTCGGTGTGCAGCTGCACCACGAGCGGGCGGTCCAGGCCGGTGAGCTCCCCGTCCACCCGGACCGCGCGCCGCGCTGCCGCGTACCCCAACTCGGTGTCCCCGGCCGTCGACGACCCGGCGGCGGCCCGGGTCCAGGCGGCGAGCTCGGCGGCGCGACCGGCGGCCTGCTCGACCCGGGCCATCGCCAGCCGGCCGTCGGCGAGGGCGTCGACGATCTCGGCGGCCACCCGCTCGACAAGGTCGGCGTCGACCCGCGCGCCGATGCAGAGCAGGTCGGCGCCGGCCGCCAGGGCACGGACCGCGGCCGGGCCGACCCCGCCGGCAGCCAGGGCGGCCCCCTTCATCTCCAGCGCGTCGGTGATGATGGTGCCGGTGAAGCCGAGGTCGGCGCGGAGCAGGTCGACAAGGACGGCCCGGCTGAAGGTGGCCGGATCGGCGCCGGTGAGCGACGGCACCCGGATGTGCGCGGTCATCACGGCGCGGGCCCCGGCGGCGACGACCGCCCCGAACGGCGGCAGGTCCCGTTGGCGGAGCAGGCTCAGCGATGCGTCCACTGTGGGCAGTTCGTGGTGGGAGTCGGCGACTGTGGCGCCGTGGCCGGGGAAGTGCTTCGCGCAGGCGGCCACACCGGCGGCCTGCAACCCGGTCACGGCGGCGGCCGAGTGGGCGGCCACCCGCACCGGTTCCGCGCCGAAGGACCGGGTGCCGATCACCGGGTTCTCGTCGGCGGTGTTGACGTCCACCGTCGGGGCGAGGTTGACGGTGATGCCCAGCGCCGCCAGTTCGGCGCCGATCGACTGGTAGACCCGGCGGGTGAGCGCCACGTCGCCGATCGCGCCGAGGGCGGCGTTTCCGGGGTACGGGCTGCCGGTGGAGTGCGCCAGCCGGGTCACGTCACCGCCCTCCTCGTCGATGGCGATCAGGGCGTCCGGTCGACCGGAGCGCAGCGCGGCGGTGCTCGCTGCCACCTGGGCCGGGTCGTGCACGTTGGTGCCGAACAGGGTGTGCCCGGCCAGGCCGTCGGCCAGCAGGTCGATCGCCCAGTCCGGCGGGACCGGTCCCGGGTACGCGGCGAGCAACGTGCCGAGCGCCAGCCGGCGCAGTCCTGGATCCAGCCCCACGCGATCTCCCCCTTCGGTGCCCCTGCGGGTACGAAACGTCGTACCGGTGGTGGTGCCCGCCCTGCCGAATCGGCGGAGCGTCCCACCTCCGGGTGGCCGATACGCTACGGCTACCCGTTCGCAGGTCGGTTTACAGTTAGCAAAGTTTACTAAAACTAGAGGACGTGTCATGAGTGCGACCCGGCTGCCCGGCACCCCCCGTCTGTTGCGGGCGCTCAACGACCGTGCGGCACTGGAACTGCTCCTCGAACGCGGTCCACTCACCCGGGCCCGGCTCGGCGAGCTGACCGGGCTGTCGAAGGTCACCGCCTCCCAACTCGTCGAGCGGTTGGAGGAGCGCGGTCTCGTCACGCGGGTCGGCGAGCAGGCCGGCGGGCGGGGGCCGAACGCCCAGCTCTACGCGGTCAGCCCTGGCAGCGCGCACGTGGTGGGCGTGGACGTCGGGCCGGACCGCGTGGTGGCCGCCTGTGCCGACATCACCGGCTCGGTCATCGGCCGGGTGGAGCAGTCGACCCGGGACACCGACGACCCGGTGGGCGTCGTGCACAACGCGGTGGTGCGGGCCGCCAGCAGCGCCCAGGCGCAGCTCAGCAGCGTACGACGGATCGTGCTCGGCACCCCGGGCCTGGTCGATCCGGGCACCGGCGACATCACGTTCGCCTTCAACCTGCCGCGCTGGCACAGCGGTCTGCTCGCCGCGCTGCGCGACGACCTGCGCACCCCTGTGGTCTTCGAGAACGACGTCAACCTGGCCGCCGTGGCCGAGGCGCAGTCCGGCGCCGCGCAGGGGTTGGCGGACTTCGTGCTGGTCTGGGTGGGCGCGGGCGTGGGCCTGGCGATCATGTTGGGTGGGCGGTTGCACCACGGCAGCACTGGTGCGGCCGGTGAGATCGGCTATCTGCCGGTGCCCGGCACGCCCATCCCACGCGACGTCTCCCGCCGCGCCAAGCCCGCCTTCCAGCAGTTGGTCGGTGCGGATTCGGTCCGGGAACTGGCCCGTGAACACGGCTACCCGGACACCGACGCCGCCGGGGCGGTGCGCGCGGCAGTCGCGGCCGGCGCCGACGGCGGCCCGATGCTCGACGAGTTGGCGCGTCGGCTCGCGCTCGGTGTGGCAAGCACCTGCGTGGTGCTCGACCCGCCGCTTGTCGTGCTCGCCGGCGAGGTGGGCCAGGCCGGCGGCGCCGCACTCGCCGAACGGGTGCAGCACGAGGTGGCCGCGATCACCCTGGTTCAGCCGCGCGTCGTGCCGACCGGGCTGACCGAGGAGCCGATCCTGCACGGCGCGCTGCGCACCGCCCTGGACGCCGTGCGCGACGAGGTCTTCGGCTCCACCGTCGGCTGAGCCCGCTGCGCCGGTCATGTGAAGGAATATTTCACCGGTGCTTGAAAGGTTGCAAGCTCTTGTCGTGCTGCCACGGCGCCCGGAGAGCGCTCGGGTCGCCGGGGCACGGCTCGCCACCGGGCCGCCCGCGGCTGGGCGGGCGGCCCGGTGGACCGCGACTCAGAGCAGGTCGCGGCGACGGAACACGGCGAACGCCGCAGCGGTCAGGCCGCCGGTCAGCACGAGCAACACCGCCAGGGCCGGGCCCCAGGTCAGGCTGTAGGTGCCGTCGCAGAAGCCGGTGTCGGAGGAACACCGCTGCGGATCCCAGAACTCGCCCTTGCCGGTGAGCCACGCCGCGATGTAGCTGGAGAGCATGTACTGGTCCGGCCGGCGGGCATCAACGATTTCCAGGACCAGTCGCGCCCCCAACTCCCACACCACCAGGTACGCGGCAGCCGCCCCCAGCGCCGCCGAGGTGTGCCGACCCAGCGTGGCGATCGAGAAGCCAAGCGCCGTGGCCAGCAACACAAGCACCAGGCCACGGCCGTGTACCGCACCGAGGGACGCCCAGAAATCGCCGTCCAACTGGCTGGGCAACCCGGCGGTCTGCCCGATCACCCAGAACGTGGCGAGGTAGGCCACCGAGGCCAGCAGCGCCAGGACCAGCACCGTACCGAGCAGGGTGCCCAACTTGGCCCCGAGCACCGTCAACCGGCGTGGCCGCCAGAGCAGCAGGTTCACCACACCGCCGGAGTTCAGGTCAGCGCCGATGTAGGAGGCACCGACCAGGAAACCGAACAGCACCAGGAACGCGATGAGGAAGTAGAGCAGCGGCCGCGCCTCCTGGGCGAAGCTGAACACCCCCGGCAGGAAGTCGGCGACGATCGGCAAGCGCTCCTGACGCACCGGGTCGATTTCGGAGCAGTCGGCGGGCAGGTACCGTCCGCTGTCCTCACCCGGGAACGACCCGCTCTGCCGGGCCAGGCACTCCTGGTAGGCAGCCTCCATGCTCTGCCGCCGCTCGGCGGCCTGCTCCCGCGCCGAGTTCAGCTCGCTGGCACTCGGCTTGTGCGAGCCGGCCAGGGTGGTCGCCGCCGTCACGGCGAACGCCAACGCCAACAGGACGACCATGAGCTGCACGAAGCGACGACCGGAGAGCCGCTCCACCTCGGCACGAACCAGGTTCACGCGTCCACTCCCCGATCGAGGTCAATCACAGCTTCGCCCCGCTCGCCGTCCGGCGGCGCCGAGCCGTCGACCTGCCGGGGCACCGACGGCGACTGGTACCCGCCGGTCAGTTCCAGGAAGACGCTCTCCAGATCCGGCCGCAGCGGCGTCAGCTCGCCCACCCACAGCCCCTGCTCGCCGAGCACCCGACTGACCTCCGTCGGGTCACTCACGCCACTCACCACGAGCGCCTCGCCGTCGACGACCGCCGTCAGCCCGGCCGCGTGCAGCAGCTCGACAGCGCGCTCCCGCTCGGCCACCCGCACCAGGAACTCGTGCCGGTCGTGGCCCGCCAGCACCTCGTCCACCCGACCGGCCGCCACCCGGCGCCCGCGCGAAATGATCGTGACGTGGTCGCAGATCAACTGGATCTCACCCAGGATGTGACTGGACACCAACACGGTCACGCCGTTGGCCGCCAGCGACCGCATCAGGTCACGCATCTCCCGGATGCCCGCCGGGTCCAGCCCGTTCGCCGGCTCGTCCAGGATCAGCAACCGTGGGTCCTTCAGCAGCGCGGACGCCACCGCGAGGCGCTGCTTCATGCCGAGCGAGTAGCCCTTCACCCGCTCGTCGGCCCGGTCACGCAGACCCACCAGGTCCAGCGTCTCGTCCACCCGCGAGACCGGCACCCCACCGGCCCTGGCCAACAGGCGCAGCGTGCGGTACCCGGTGAAGTTGCCGAAGAACTGCGGGCTCTCGACGATCGCGCCGACCTGTCCCGCCACCCGGGGCAGCAGCTCCGGCGACGGTTCACCGAGCACTGTCATCCGCCCACCGTCGGCGCGGACCAGCCCGAGCAGGGCCCGCAGGGTGGTGGTCTTGCCAGAACCGTTCGGGCCCAGGAAGCCGTGCACCTGACCGGCCTCGACCAGCAGGTCGAACCCGTCCACCGCCACCCGCCGGCCGTTGCGCAGGCTGCGGAAGGTCTTGCGCAGACCCTCGATCTCGATGACCGCGCTCATCCGCGCGGCTCCGAATCTTGCCGGTACATCAGCGTCCTCAGGGTTGGTGATCAACGACACGGCGCTTCACCCTATGGCCGGGGCGCTGCCCGTGGGGGGCGCTGCGCCCTTGCGTGGTTGGATGGTGCCGTGACTGGTGACCTGATCCCTGGCGCTGCCGGCGCCGTGCCTGTGGACCCGGATCTGGTGGTCAGCCTGGACGGCGTCGGGGTACGCCGCTCCGGCACCGCCCTCCTGCAGGACCTGACCTGGCGCGTCGAGTTGGACGAGCGCTGGGTGGTGCTCGGCTCCAACGGTGCCGGCAAGACCACACTGCTCAACCTGGCCGCGGGTCGGCTGCACCCCAGCACCGGTGTCGCGCACGTGCTCGGCGAGCGGATCGGCCGCACCGACGTCAACGAGCTGCGTACCCGGATCGGGCTCACCACCGCCGCGCTCGCCGAACGGCTCCCCGCCGACGAGCGGGTCAGCGACGTGGTGGTGACCGCCGCCTGGTCGGTGGTCGGCCGCTGGCGGGAAAACTACGACCCGGGCGACGAGGCGCGGGCGCGCGCACTGCTCAGCCAACTGGGCGTCGGTGGGCTCGCCGAGCGCCGCTACGGCACCCTCTCCGAGGGTGAGCGCAAGCGGGTGCAGATCGCCCGCGCCCTGATGACCGACCCGGAGCTGTTGCTGCTCGACGAGCCCGCCGCCGGGCTCGACCTGGGCGGTCGGGAAGACCTGGTCGCCCGACTCGCCGAGCTGGCGTACGACCCGGACGCCCCGGCGATGGTGCTTGTCACCCACCACGTGGAGGAGATCCCGCCCGGGTTCACCCACGCGTTGCTGCTGCGCGAGGGCGGGGTGGTCGCCCAGGGTCTGCTCGCCGAGACGCTCACCGGCGACAACCTCTCCAAGACGTTCGGCCTGCCGCTGGTGGTCGAACGCCGGGGCGACCGCTACACCGCCCGGGCCGCCTGAGCGCCAGGACAGGGCGGAGACGACAGTGCCGCAGACCCGCGTTGCCGTGGTGGGCAGCGCCAACATGGACCTTGTCGCGATGGCACCCGCGTTGCCGCGACCGGGCGAGACCACGCTCGGCACCGACTTCGTGATGGTGCCCGGCGGTAAGGGCGCCAACCAGGCCGTCGCCGCGGTCCGGGCCGGCGCCACCTGCGCCTTCCTCGGCGCGATCGGCTCGGACGCCTTCGGCGTCACCCTCAAGGCCCGCATCACCGCGGCCGGGGTGGACACCAGCCAGCTGCGCGTTGTCTACGGCACCTCCGGGGTCGCGCTGGTGATGGTCAACGCCCAGGGGGAGAACGCCATCATGGTGACCCCCGGCGCCAACGACGCGCTCGTCGGCCTCAGCGAGGAGGAGTTGGCCACGGTACGCGCGGCTGACGTCCTGGTCGCCCAACTGGAGATCCCGGTGCAGACCGTGACGGCCGCCGCGGTGGCCGCCCGCGCCGCCGGCACCCGGGTCATCCTGAACGCCGCACCGGCCCGCGACCTCCCGGCCGACCTGCTCGCCGCCGTGGACGTCCTCGTCGTCAACGAGGGCGAGGCGCAGACGCTCACCGGCCGTGGCCGGGAGGATCCCCGGGCGTTGCTCGCCCTGACCCCCCGGGCCGTGCTCACTCTCGGCGGGGAGGGCGCCCGGTACGTCGACCGGGACGGCACCGACGTGCACGTGCCGGCGGTACGTGTCGACGTGGTCGACTCCACCGCCGCCGGTGACGCGTTCACCGCCGCGCTTGCCGTCGGCTGGGGTGAGGGACGCGACCTTGTCGACGCGGTGCGGTGGGCCTCGGCGGCCGGCGCGGCCTGCGTACGCAAGCTCGGCGCCTCGGTGGCGCTGCCGCAACGCGCCGAGATCGACGAGCTGTACGCGCCGGTCTGACCCACCCGCGTCACGCCGGCCGGCCCGCGCCCGTCCGGAAGGCCCGGCGGTGCGCCGACGGTGAGGTCAGCACGACCCGGCCGAAGTGGTGTCGGAAGATCGCGCGGGCGGGCGAGGCCTCAGCTCACGGGTTCGTCGGTGAGCTTCTCGCCGCGTCGCCGCAGCATGCCCAGCCCGGGAATGCCAGCCACGGCGAGCTTGAGGTCGCGGGTCACGTCCAGCAGGTCGTGCAGGTCGGGCCCGACCCGGTCCAGGGTGGCCAGGATCGGCAGGATGTCGGCAGTCAGGTGCTCCTTGAGCTTGGGCAACTCGTCGACCAGGTGGATCGCCGCGCTGATCTCCTCGTGACTCAGCTCCTCGACGAACCGCCCGGCCATCGGCGCGGCCCGGCGCAACGCCGGCTCGTACGCCGCAAGCAACTCAGCGGCCGTGGCGGCGGCCTCCGCCGCGGTGCCCACGGTGCCGGCGGCCTGGCCCGCCACCCGATCGGCCTCGGCCACCACCGTGCTCGCCGCCCGGGACACCCGGTCGGCCTCGGCCACCACCACGGCGGCGGCGGTGGCCACCTCGGTGGCGGTGTCGATGGCGGTGGTCGCGGCGGCGCTGATGACTGCCACCTCGCGAACCGCCGCCTCAGCGTCGGTGAGCACCTGATCGGTCCGGTCCAGTGTCGTCTCGATCCGGTCCACCACGCCGTTGATCCGGGCCAGCAGGGCCTCCACCCCGTCCAGCACCGCGAATGCGCGGGCGGGCACGGCGGCCATCGAGGTGGCCGAGCCGAGCGCCTGGTCGAGAGCGGAGCGGGTCAGACCGACCACGGCTGCCGGGGTGGGGAGGGGAATCGCCATGGGGTCAAGTGTGCGTCGGCCGCGCCGCAACCGCTCGACCGTCTCAGCTCAGCGCCGACCGTCAATGCTCACTCTGCTGCTCGACGGCACGCTGCACGGCCCGGTAGATCTGCCCGAACCGCAGCGCGTCCGGGGTGCGCACCAGCAGATCCTCCCGGCCGTGGTGCTGCACCCACAACTCGTGCACGTGGCTGCCGCGCTCGTAGGAGCGGTCCAGCCAGCCGAGCGGGATCTCCAGGAACGGCAGCGCCACCAACGCCCCCACCGCGCAGGCGGCGAGGATGATCAGCGCCAACTGCCAGTTACCCCGGTCCTGTGCCGACCAGGCCAGGGACAGCACGCAGACCACGGCGACCAGCGGCGGCAACGACAGCAGCAGGACCAGGACACCGCGACCGAGTACGCGACCGCGTACGGCGAGGGTCTTCTGCCCGCGCGCGTGCCAGACGAACGTCACGTCGGACAGCGCGATCACGTGACCACCGGCCCGGATCGACTCGGAGGTAACCTGCACCGCGTCGTCCCGGTAATAGAGGGCCATCACTAAGCCTAACCACCGACGGGCAACCCCGCGCCTCGTCGGACCCCGCTCAGTCGGCCTCCGTTCACCCGGCCTCCGCCGCGGCGGGTTTCGACGGAGGCCGCCCAGGGCGGATGTCTGTGCAGCATCCTTTGGAGCTGAATCGTTTGTGACATCGCGCGGTGCCCGCTCGGCGCAGCGGCAACGAGGGCTTCGGTCGAGGCGACGGGGAGCTACAGCCGATTCGTTTGCGGCATCAGCTCCAAAGGCAGTCTCGGAACATCGCTGTCCGCTGCGGGCTGTCCGTTTTGCGGCCCGTCCCCTCGCTGTCGCTGTCCGTTGCCGCTGTCCGTTGCCGCCGTCGGCGGCGCTGGTGAGCGTGGTCGCTCCGCGGGTGGCACCGGGCCGGGCCGGGGTGGGTTGGTGCGGTCCGGTGCGTGGGGGTGCGGTGGGTGGGGGTGGGTTGGGGCGAGGTGCGGTGGGGTGGGGCGAGGTGTGTGGAGGCCGGGGTGACTAGCGGCGGATGCCGGGGCGGGCCGGTTGGCTCTGCTCGACCGCGCGCTGCACCGCCCGGTAGATCTGCCCAAAGCGCAACGCGTCGCCGGTGCGCAGCAACCGCACCGGCTGGCCGCGCCAGCGGGCCCAGATCTCCAGTTGGCGGCTGCCCCGGGTGTACGAGCGGTCCAGGTGCTCGAAGAGGAAATCGGCGACCGGCCCGACGGCCAAGCCGACCAGCACCGACGCGCCGACGATCGCGATCGTCACGGTGGGTGAGCGGTGCAGCCAGACGGCTACGCCGATGCCGAGCACCGCGGCGACCAGCGGCCCGGCGAGCGCCGCACCGATCGCGCCGCGCCCCACCAGGACGCGCCAGGAACGGCTGCCGCGCCGGTGCCAGATCATTGTGATGTCGGTGAGCGCGTAGCTGCGGCCGTCGGCTCGGAAGGTGGTGGAGGTGACCTGCACCGACCTGTCGTCGTAATACGTGACCATGGTTGGACTCCCGCCCACGGGGCTGACACCACACTACTTACCCAAACGAGCCGGGTCGTAAGGTTGGCACGCGACTTCGACGAGGAAGTGAGGCAGCGTGGGCGAGTTCGTTCGGCTGGAGATCAACGGCGGCATCGGCACGATCCGGCTGGAGCGGCCGCCGATGAACGCGCTGAACACCCAGGTGCAGGAGGAGTTGCGCGCCGCCGCCGCGGTGGCCACCGCCGACCCCGAGGTCCGCGCCGTCATCCTGTACGGCGGGGAGAAGGTCTTCGCCGCCGGTGCGGACATCAAGCAGATGGCCGAGATGTCCTACGTGGACATGGTGGACCGGGCCCCCAACCTGTCGAGCGCGCTCGGCGCGATCGCCCGGATCCCCAAGCCGGTGGTCGCCGCGATCACCGGGTACGCCCTCGGTGGCGGCTGTGAACTGGCGTTGGCCTGCGACTGGCGGGTGGTCGCCGAGGACGCCAAGCTCGGCCAGCCGGAGATCAGGCTGGGCATCATCCCCGGCGCGGGCGGCACCCAGCGGCTGGCCCGGCTGATCGGCCCGGCCCGCGCCAAGGACCTGATCATGTCGGGGCGGATGGTGGACGCGCAGGAGGCGCTGCGGATCGGCCTGGCCGACCGGGTCGCGCCGGCCGCCGAGGTGTACGACACCGCCGTCGCGCTGATCACTCCGTACCTGACCGGCCCGGCGCAGGCGCTGCGCGCGGCGAAGCTGGCTGTCGACGGCGGCCTGGACATGGATCTGAACTCGGGCCTGGCCTGGGAGACCCAGCTCTTCGCGGCGCTGTTCGCCACCGACGACCGGCGCGAGGGCATGACCGCCTTCGTCGAGAAGCGCAAGCCGGACTTCACCGGTCGTTGACCCGGCGGCCGCCCGCAACCGCCCGTGACCTCGGTGGCGCCCGTCGGCCGGGACCACGCTCGGACGGCCAAGTGACTGGCCGGTAACCTGTGATCCCGGCCACGGACGATGGGAGCGACATGACGGAGCGGATCGAGGGTCACGGCGGCGAGTTGGCGCTCGCGGCCCTACGCGCGCACGGCGTACGGGAGATGTTCACCCTCTCCGGCGGGCACGTCTTCCCGCTCTACGATGCCGCGCACAAGACCGACTTCCCGATCTACGACGTCCGGCACGAGCAGTCCGCTGTCTTCGCCGCCGAGGCGGTGGCCAAGCTGCAGCGCCGGCCCGGTCTCGCGGTGCTCACCGCGGGCCCCGGTGTCACGAACGGCATCTCCGGCATGACAAGCGCGTTCTTCAACGCCTCCCCGGTGCTGGTGCTCGGCGGGCGGGCGCCCGCGTTCCGCTGGGGCTCCGGCAGCCTCCAGGAGATGGACCACCTGCCACTGGTCACCCCGGTCACCAAGCACGCCGAGACGGTGTTCAGCACCGACGACATCCCGCGGGCGGTGGGTGCGGCGCTCACCGCCGCGCTCACCCCGCACCGCGGTCCGGCCTTCCTCGACTTCCCGCTGGAGACGGTCTTCTCGGTCGCCGAGGTCGACCTGCCCGCCGTCTCGGGCGTCGACCCGGTAGCGCCGGACCCGGAGGAGATCGGCCGCGCCGCGCTCCTCATCGCCGCGGCGCAGCGACCGGTCATCATCGCCGGCTCCGACGTGTACGCGGGCGACGCGGTCGCCGCACTGCGCGAGGCGGCCGAGGCGTTGCAGGTGCCGGTCTTCACAAACGGCATGGGTCGCGGCGCACTCCCGCCGACGCACCCGCTCGCGTTCGCCAAGGCCCGCCGGGCCGCGCTCGGCGGCGCCGACGTGGTGGTGGTGGTGGGCACCCCGCTTGACTTCCGGCTCAGCTTCGGTGACTTCGGCGACGCGAAGGTGGTGCACATCGTCGACGCGCCAAGCCAGCGGGCGACGCACGTGCAGCCCGCCGTGGCCCCCGCCGGCGACCTGCGCCTGATCCTCTCGGCGCTCGCCGATCACTCAGGTGACCGGGCCGACCACACCGACTGGATCGCCGACCTGCGCCTGGCCGAGGACGCGGCGAAGGCCCGCGACGCCGCCGAGATGGCCGCCGAGACCGACCCGATCCGCCCCGCCCGGATCTACGGCGAGCTGCGTCGGGTGCTGGCCCCGGACGCGATCACCATCGGCGACGGTGGCGACTTCGTGTCGTACGCCGGGCGCTACCTGGAGCCGTCCCAGCCCGGCACCTGGCTGGACCCGGGCCCGTACGGCTGCCTCGGCACCGGCATGGGCTACGCGATGGGCGCTCGGGTCAGCCACCCGGACCGGCAGATCTGTGTGCTGATGGGTGACGGCGCCGCCGGGTTCTCGCTGATGGACGTCGAGTCGCTGGTCCGGCAGAAGTTGCCGGTGGTGATCGTGGTCGGCAACAACGGCATCTGGGGGCTGGAGAAACACCCGATGAAGGCCATGTACGGCTACGACGTGGCCGCCGACCTCCAGCCGGAACTGCGCTACGACACGGTGGTCAGCGCGCTCGGCGGTGCGGGGGAGACGGTCGCCAAGGCGGCCGACCTGGGCCCGGCCCTGCAGCGGGCATTCGACGCCGGAGTGCCGTACCTGGTGAACGTGCTCACCGACCCGACCGACGCGTACCCCCGCTCGTCGAACCTGGCCTGACGCGCACCCGTCGCCGTCGTCGCTCCGCAGGGGGCGACGGCGGCGCGCTCACACCTCCGGCCGGTCACCCTCGCGGGGTGGCTCACCGTCGTGCCGGCGCAGGTCGTCCTCGCGCCGGCGCAGGTCCTCCTCCCAGCGGCGGAAGAGCTCCTGGTCGTCCTGCTTGGCGCGGTCCTGCACGGAGCGCAGGAACTCCGGGTCGTCGTCCGGCGCGACCGGCCGGGGGCGCTGCCGCTCGGGCAGCCCGGCGCTGCCGGGCCAGCTCGGCCGGGCACCTGGGGTGGGCTCCCGGCCGGCGACGAACCAGGCGATCGAGCCGACCAGCGGGAAGAACAGGATGATCAGCACCCAGGCGATCCGGGGAAGGGCACGGATCTGGCCCTCCTCGGCGGAGAGACAACTGATAAGCGCGCAGACGGCGAGAACGATCTGCACCAGGAAGAGGAGTACGCCAAGCCGGGCCATGCACCCATGATGACGCACCGAGTCGCGTCACCACAGTCCGCGAAGCACCAGCAGCACTCCCAGTAGCGCGAGCCCTACGGTGCCCACCGCGACCAGCGGCAGGGTCCGACCGCCGGTGCGAGCAGGCCCGGTGCCGGTGCCGCGCGGCCAGCAGAGCACCAACAGGGTGCCCCAGACCAGCACGGTGACCCCGGCGAGCAGCGCCCCGAACGGGCCGCCCTCCGCCGCCAACCGGACGGCGAGCGCTGTCACCACCGTCACCGTGAGCAGTGTGCGTCGCCAGGCCAGCCGGGTGCGCTCCGGTTGCAGCCCGGCGTCGCGCCCGGTGTTCATCGCCCGCCGATCGCCCGGGCCAGGACGGCGATCACCAGTAGCACCGCGCCGGCACCCACGGCCAGGGCCAGGATGGCGGGAAACCGGGACGCGGGCAGCTCCTGACCGAGCCGGATGGCCCGCTCCGTCCGCGCCCAGTGGTCCACGGCGCGGACCGCGACCGCTCCGCCGAGCAGCAGCAGCGCCACCGCGATCACCTCCCGCAGGTGGCTCATCGGCAGCGGCGGCAGGAACTGCGCGGCGGCCAACCCGCCGCCGACGAGTGCCAAGCCGGTGCGCAGCCAGGCGAGGAAGGTGCGTTCGTTGGCAAGCGAGAACCGGTAGTCCGGCGGTTCACCTACCGAACGCAGCTCCGCCGGGTCGAACCATCGCCTGATCGCCGCCCACACGCTGGGAGAATATCCGCTTCCCCTGCCGCTTAGCCTGACTCGGTGACTGATCTCGACGCCATGACCCTGCGTGCCGCCTACGACAACCAACTCCGCCCGGAGATCCCCGACCCGGTTCCGGCCGGGGTGACCGTGGAGCGGGATGGGCCGCTGGTCCGGATCACCGGGCTCGACGCCGGGGGTTTCCTCACCTACCGCGACCTGGGCGGCTTGACCGGGGACGCGCTCGACGAGTTGATCGCCCGGCAGGTGGCGCTGTTCCGCGAGCGCGGCCAGTCGGTCGAGTGGAAGCTCAACGGGCACGACGAACCGGCCGACCTGGCGGACCGGCTGCGCGCCGCCGGCTTCGTGCCGGAGGACCGGGAGACAGTCGTGGTCGGGCCGGTCGCCCCGCTGGCCGCCGCGCTGCCCGTCGTCCCCGAGGGGGTACGCCTGCGTGAGGTGACCGCCCGGGAGGACCTGGAGCGGATCGCCGCCATGGAGGAGGAGGTCTGGCAGGAGGACCGCTCGCACCTCGTGTGGGGGCTGGCCAAGGAGATCGACGCCGACCCGAACTCGATCACCGTGGTGGTGGCCGAGGCGGACGACGCGGTGGTGAGCGCCGGCTGGGTGCGCTTCCCGGCGAACACCGGCTTCGCCACCCTGTGGGGCGGCTCGACCCTGCCGCAGTGGCGGCGCAAGGGCATCTACCGGGCGCTTGTCAACTACCGGGCGCGGCTGGCCGAGCAGCGCGGTCGGACGCTCATGCAGGTCGACTGTTCCGAGGACAGCCGGCCGATCCTCCAGCGGCTCGGCCTCGTCGCGGTCACCACCACCACCCCGTACGTCTACACTCCGTGATCATGGTGCAGCGGTTGACGGACGAGGAGCGGTTGACGCTCAAGACCGGTGCCTTCGGTGCCGTCTTCCTGGTTTCCAACGCCGACCCGGGGGTGCTGGGGGTGATCCGGGAGAGCGTCGCCGCGTCCAGCGCGCTCGCCGACGCCAGCGGAACGGTGAAGGAGGCTCTCACCACCGGTCCGCTGCCGAGCCTTCCCCGTGACTCGCAGTTGGAGATCGAGTCGGTGGTGCTGCCGGCGTTGCGGCTGGCGGTGCGGATCCTGCGGGACAAGTCGCCGCAGGACGTGGCGGCGTACCGCTCGGTGGTGTTGGGCGCGGCGGACCGGGTGGCCCGGGCGCACGCCGGGGTGGCGCCGGCCGAGGCGGCGGCCATCGACCAGATCCGGGGGGCGTTGGCCGACCCGGCCTGACCGGCTGCTCGTCGGTGAGCTGTGTCACTCTGAGTGCCTCGGGGAGCGCAACCTACCGGCAGGTAACATTGCGTCGTGGGCAACTGCACAACAGCCCGCGGTTGACCTGGCGTCGACCGACGCGCGACGCTGCGCCCCAGAACGGGCGAGCGAATCGCATCACCACACAGGAGGGTCGTCGAAGCGCGATGAATATCGTCGTACTCGTCAAGCAGGTGCCTGATTCGGGCGCGGACCGCAACCTGCGCAATGACGACAACACCGTCGACCGCGGTTCGGCGAACAACGTGATCAACGAGATGGACGAGTACGCCATCGAGGAGGCGCTGAAGATCAAGGAGGCGCACGGCGGCGAGGTCACCATCCTGACCATGGGTCCAGACCGGGCGACCGAGTCGATCCGCAAGGCGCTCTCCATGGGCCCGGACAAGGCCGTGCACGTGCTGGACGACGCCCTGCACGGCTCGTGTGCCGTCGCCACCTCGAAGGTGCTCGCCGCCGCGCTCGGTCAGCTCAATGCCGACCTGGTCATCTGCGGTGCGGAGTCCACCGACGGTCGGGTCCAGGTCATGCCGCACATGATCGCCGAGCGGCTGGGCGTCGCTGCGCTCACCGGTGCCCGCAAGCTCACCGTCGACGGCAGCACGCTCACCGTCGAGCGGCAGACCGAGGAGGGCTACGAGGTGGTCACCGCCGCCACCCCGGCCGTGGTCTCCGTCTGGGACACCATCAACGAGCCGCGCTACCCCTCCTTCAAGGGCATCATGGCCGCCAAGAAGAAGCCGGTGCAGACGTTCTCCCTGGCCGACCTGGGCGTCGCGCCCACCGAGGTGGGCTTCGACGGCGCGACAAGCGCCGTCGTCGAGCACACCAAGCGCCCCCCGCGCTCCGGCGGCGCCAAGATCACTGATGAGGGCGAGGGCGGCGTCAAGCTTGTCGAGTTCCTCGCCACCGAGAAGTTCGTGTGAGAGGCGGGTTCTGACATGTCTGAGGTTCTCGTCGTCGTCGAAGCCACAAAGGAATTCGGCGTCAAGAAGGTCACCCTGGAAATGCTCACCCTCGCCCGTGAGCTGGGCACCCCGAGCGCTGTGGTGCTCGGCGGCGCCGGTGCCGCCGAGGCGCTGAGCGGCAAGCTGGGCGAGTACGGCGCGGAGAAGATCTACGCCGCCGAGGGTGACGAGATCGACGGCTACCTGGTGGCCCCCAAGGCCACAGTGCTGGCCGAGCTGGTCCGGCGGGTGCAGCCGGCCGCCGTGCTGCTGGCGTCGGCCCAGGAGGGCAAGGAGATCGCCGCCCGGCTCGCCGTCAAGCTCGACAACGGCATCCTGACCGACGTGGTCGGCCTCGACGCCGACGGCACCGCGACCCAGGTCGCCTTCGCCGGCTCCACGATCGTCAAGTCCAAGGTCACCAAGGGCCTGCCGCTGGTCACCGTCCGACCCAACTCGGTCACCCCCGCCCCGGCGGCGGCCACCCCGACGGTCGAGCAGCTCACCGTGTCGGTGGGTGAGGCGGACAAGCTGGCGAAGGTCGTCGAGCGGGTCGCCGAGCAGAAGGGCTCGCGCCCCGAGCTGACCGAGGCCGGCGTGGTCGTCTCCGGTGGTCGTGGTGTCGGTAACGCCGACAACTTCAAGCTGGTCGAGGAGCTTGCCGACCTGCTCGGCGGCGCGGTCGGCGCGTCCCGTGCGGCTGTCGACTCCGGCTTCTACCCCCACCAGTTCCAGGTGGGCCAGACCGGTAAGACGGTGTCCCCGCAGCTCTACGTGGCGCTCGGCATCTCCGGTGCCATCCAGCACCGGGCCGGCATGCAGACCTCGAAGACCATCGTCGCGGTCAACAAGGACGGCGAGGCGCCGATCTTCGAGCTTGCCGACTTCGGCGTGGTGGGCGACCTGTTCAAGATCGTCCCGCAGGCCGCCGAGGAGATCCGCAAGCGCAAGTAACCCGTCAACGAGACGGTGGCCGCCCCCTCCAGGGGGCGGCCACCGCTTTTCCGATGGGAGCTGATCGGCGGGCCGGGGAGCTGAACCGGCCCGCCGATCAGCCCGTCAGGGTGCCCCTCAACAGGCTGTCGCCGGAGTGGCGGGTGTTGTTGTCGTACTGCTCGGCGGAGACGTCGACCACCGAATAGCTGGTCAGGTCGACATTCGGGGGCAGCGGCAGCAGCGCGTCCGAACCACCTCCCAGGGTGCCCACCGAGAACATCGCCATCGTCGTCGGATTGATGAGCCAGACCTCGTAGTACCCCGGGACGCGCGGGAGATTCGCCACATGCAGATGTAGTTGGCCGTCGCGCAGCACCCGGGCGTCGCCCTTGGCCGTCGGGGGCGTCGACCCGTACGCCGCCAGCGGCGCGCTCGCCACCACCGCCTGCGTCGGGGCGGGCGCCGGGTCGTCCGGGCGCAGCACGGAGACAGTGCCCACCACACCGACCGCCGCGGCGGCTGCCGCGGTCACCGCGGTGGCCGCCCAGCGCGACCAGCCGGAGCCCCGGCGGGACCGGTGGGACCGGCGGGTCGGATCCAGCCGGGTGACCGTCGCCTCCGTCGTGCCGGTGGTCGGCCCCGACGATGTGTCGTCGTCGGTCTGCTCGGCCACCGTGCCGACGGCTTGACCGGGGACCTGCTGCCGACGGGTCTCGACCCGTGACGGCTGGGCCTCGGCCGCTCTGACCTCGGTGACGGCCTCGGCCGCTCTGACCTCGGCGACGATGCCGTGCCAGATGTGCTCCGGTGGGGCGGGCAGATCGGTCAGGCCCTGCGTCTCGGCGCCGAGCCCCGCCACCCGTTGCAGGGTCGCCAGCTCCGCCCGGCATTCCGCGCAGGTCCCGAGGTGGGTGCTCTCCCCGTTGTCCGCCTCGCTCTCACCGAGCGCCAGAAAGACCAGCCGCTCGTGGTCCAGGTGCTGCACCGTCCACCTCCCATCTGCGTTTCAAGCTCGCCATGCCGCGCCGGATGTGGCTCTTCACGGTGCCCAGCGGCACCCCTGTCATCGCCGATATCTGCTGGTGTGTCAGATCGTCGTAGAAGGCCAACTCCAGCATGCGCCGCTGGTCGTCGGGGAGGCGGGCCAGCTCGTCGGCGATCACCAGGCGGTCCACCACCTGATCCGGTCCGGGGCCGGTCTGCGCCGGCTCGGGCAACTGCCGGACCGTGTCCACGACCCGGGTCTCGCGGGCCGAGGCGCGCATCCGGTCGATCACCTTGCGCCGGCCGATGCCGAGCAGCCAGCCGATCAGCGATCCCTTGGTGGGGTCGAAAGTGTCCCTCCCCAGCCAGGCGGCGACGAATGTCGCCTGGGTCACGTCCTCGGCGTCGGCGCGGTTGGCCAGCATGGAGGTGGCCAGGTGGAGCACGGCACGGCCGTAGCGGTCGTACGCCTCGCGCAGCGCCACCTCGTCGCCAGCGCGGAACCGGAGGGCGATGTCGTCCACCGGGGGGTCTGGATTCTGGGGTGGCGCCGTCATCGGGCGGCTCGCCTTCGATGGGGCATACCCGACTGTAGCTGCCACAGCCTCCGCCCCAGTCTCCCGGTCGATGTCATCTCACCTGCTCTTCGTCTCGGGACCCCGATCTGGATGCGGTCCGGGCCGAAAAAAGAAACTGCGTCCAGAGCGCATCCGTCCGTCCCGCGGCCGGCGTAACCCGTTCTGCAAGCCAGGTGTGACGAATCAGCAGTAATCACCAGGAGGCAGACATGCAGCTCTCGTACTTTCGTCGGGTCGCCGCCGGCGGCGCCGTCGCCGCGCTGGCCTTCACGGGTGTCGGCGCGTTGACGGCAACCCCCGCGTACGCCGCCACGTCGAAGGTCTCCGTCGTGCACGGCATTCCGGACACCCCTGTCGACGTCTACGTCAACGGCAAGAAGACGCTCGAGAACTTCAAGCCCGGTGACGTGGCCGGCCCGCTGAACCTGGAGGAGGGCGACTACGACATCGCGCTCACCAAGCCGGGCGAGCCGATCGGCAGCGCGATCCTCAAGGCCGACAACGCGGCGGTGCCGGGTGGGGCCAACATCAGCATCGCGGCCCACCTCGACGCCGCCGGCCAGCCGAAGATCACCCCGTTCGTGAACGACGTGTCGAAGGTCGACGCCGGCAAGGCCCGGCTGATCGTCCGGCACACCGCCGCCGCCCCCGAGGTGGACGTGCGCGCCGGCGGCACCCCGGTCTTCAAGGGCCTCACCAACCCGAACGAGGCCAAGGGTGACGTCGACGCGGGCAGCGTGAAGGCGGACGTGGTGCTGGCCGGCACCGACACCGTGGCCATCGGCCCGGCGGACCTCAACCTCAAGGAGGGCACCGCGACGATCGTCTACGCGATCGGCTCGGCCGAGGGCAAGAACCTCGATGTGGTGGCCCAGACCATCACCGGCCTGCACTCCGCCCCCGGCGGCGTGCCGAGCGGTGACGGCGGTCAGGCCGGCACGGGCGTGGACACCTGGTGGTACGCGCTCACCGGTGCCGGCGTACTCCTGCTGCTCGCCGGTGGGGTGCGGATGGCGACCGCGCGGACCGGTCGCAAGTGACGGTGCGCAACCGCGGCGCGCTGGCGGCCCTGGCCGCCGGCGTTGCCGCGCTCACCGTCGCCACGTTGGTGGCCTGCGGCTCCCAGCCGGCCGAGGACGTTGGCGCGGAGGAGGCGAGCACCCTGGCTGCCACGCCCGCGACCCCACCGGCCGGCGGTGACGCGACAGTTCCGGTGACCACCGGCGACCTGCCGGCCAGCGCGGACATCGTCCCGCCGGTCCGGCTGGTGATCCCGGGGATCGACGTCACCGCCACCGTCAACGCGGTAGGCATCAACAAGCGGACGAACGAGTTCGAGGTGCCGCCGAGCGTCGACCAGATCGGCTGGTACCGCTACGGGCCCGGCCTGGAGACCGACGCCGGCTCGGTGGTCGTCGCCGGTCACGTGGACAGCGCCACGCAGGGCAAGGGCGCGTTCTTCCGACTGCGGGAACTGGACCAGGGCGACACCCTGACCGCGACCGGCAGCGACGGCAGGGAACGGCAGTACCGGGTCGTCGCCCGGGAGGAGTACGCCAAGACCAAGATCCCGTTGGACCGGTACTTCGCCCGGGACGGCAAACCGCGGCTGACGCTGATCACCTGCGGCGGGCCGTTCGACGCCAAGGCCCGCAAGTACCGCGACAACATCGTCGTCACCGCGGTGCCCGCCTGACCGACCGCGCCGCCACGGCCGGGGTGGGGAATCCCGCCCCGGCCGTCGCGCGGGTCCCCTCCGGCATCGGGGTGTCACCAGGTCGGCCGTAGGCTGAACGGTGATGGCATACCTGGATCACGCGGCGACGACTCCGATGCTCGATGAGGCACTGGAGGCGTACGTCGCTACCACCCGCGAGGTCGGCAACGCGTCCTCCCTGCACGCGGCGGGTCGTCGTGCCCGCCGCCGGGTGGAAGAGTCCCGCGAGCGGGTGGCCGCGGTGCTGGGCGCCCGACCGTCCGAGGTGATCTTCACGGGCGGTGGCACGGAGAGCGACAACCTCGCGGTCAAGGGCGTCTTCTGGGCCCGCCGGGGAGCCACCCCGGGCCGCCGTCGGGTGGTGTCCAGCGCCGTCGAGCACCACGCGGTGCTCGACGCGGTCGACTGGCTCGTCGAGCACGAGGGGGCCGAGGTCGGTTGGCTGCCGGTGGACGCCGCCGGTCGGCTCGACCCGGGAGACCTGCGCGCCGAGTTGGCCGCGCACCCCGACCAGGTGGCAGTGGTCACCGCGATGTGGGCCAACAACGAGGTGGGCACCGTCCAGCCGGTCGCCGAGCTGGCCGCCGTCGCGGCCGAGCACGGTGTGCCGTTCCACACCGACGCCATCCAGGCGGTCGGCCAGGTGCCTGTGGACTTCGGCGCCAGCGGCGTCGCCGCACTGACAGTGACCGGGCACAAGTTGGGCGGCCCGACCGGGGTGGGCGCGTTGCTGCTCGCCCGGGACGTGGCGGCCACCCCACTGCTGCACGGCGGTGGCCAGGAACGTGACATCCGGTCCGGCACCCTGGACACGGCCGGCATCGTGGCCTTCGCGGTCGCCGTCGAGACGGCGGTGAAGGGCCAGCAGGAGTACGCGGCCCGGGTGGCCGCACTCCGCGACGACCTGATCGAGCGGGTGCGTCGGGCGGTGCCCGAGGTGATCTACAACGGTGACCCGATCGACCGACTGCCCGGCAACGCGCACTTCTCCTTTCCGGGTTGCGAGGGCGACGCCCTGCTGTTGTTGCTCGACGCGCAGGGCATCGCCTGCTCGACGGGGTCGGCCTGCTCCGCGGGGGTGGCCCAGCCCTCCCACGTGCTGCTGGCGATGGGCGCCGACGATGACCGCGCCCGTTCCTCGCTGCGCTTCTCCCTCGGCCACACGAGCACCCAGGCCGACGTCGACGCCCTCATCGCGGCCCTGCCCGCGGCCGTGGACCGAGCCCGCCGAGCCGCCGCCCTCCGCACCCCCCGCCCCTAACCACCACTCCCTCGTCGGGTCGATCATGGAGTCGTGGTGGGCACAAAAGGTGCTTCTTTGCCGCCTTCGGGCACCACAACTCCATGATCGGCGGGGTTGGGGCGGGCGTGGCGTGGGGGGCGGGGATTTCGGGCTGGTGGATAGGGTTGTGGTGGCGGAACGGACGGAACGGGTGGGTCGGGGGAAGGGGAGTGGGTCGGTGAGGGTTCTGGCGGCGATGTCGGGCGGGGTTGACTCGGCAGTGGCGGCGGCGCGGGCCGTGGCGGCCGGGCACGACGTGACAGGCGTACACCTGGCGCTGGCCCGCAATCCACAGACCTATCGGACCGGTGCGCGCGGCTGCTGCACGCTCGAAGACTCCCGGGACGCACGACGGGCCGCCGACGTGATCGGCATCCCGTTCTACGTGTGGGACATGGCCGACCGTTTCCACGAGGACGTGGTGGACGACTTCGTCGCCGAGTACGCCGCCGGCCGCACGCCGAACCCCTGCCTGCGCTGCAATGAGAAGATCAAGTTCGCGGCCGTGCTGGACCGCGCGGTGGCCCTGGGCTTCGACGCGGTGGTCACCGGGCACCACGCCCGGCTCGGCCCGGACGGGCTGCTGCGGCGCAGTGTCGACCTCGCCAAGGACCAGTCGTACGTGCTGGCCGTGCTCACCCGCGAGCAGCTGGACCGGTCGATCTTCCCGCTGGGCGACTCGACGAAGGCGCAGGTGCGCGCGGAGGCCGCCGAGCGTGGCCTGGCGGTGGCCGACAAGCCGGACTCGCACGACATCTGCTTCATCGCCGACGGCGACACCCGCGGCTTCCTGGCCGGCCGGCTCGGCGAGGCGCCCGGCGACGTGGTGGACGCCAGCACCGGCGCGGTGGTCGGCAGTCACAGCGGCGCGTACGCGTACACGGTGGGGCAGCGGCGCGGGCTGCACCTGGACCGGCCGGCCCCGGACGGTCGACCGCGTTACGTGCTCTCCATCACGCCGAAGACCAACACGGTGACCGTCGGCCCCGCCGAGGCGCTCGAGGTGTCCGAGGTCCGGGCCGTCCGAACGGTCTGGACCGGCGGCGCGCGTCCGGACACGCCGGTGGAGTGCGAGGTGCAGCTGCGGGCGCACGGCGACGTGGTGCCGGCGACCGTCGCCCTCGACGGCGACCTGCTGCACGCCGAGCTGCGCCGGCCGGTACGCGGCGTCGCCGCCGGCCAGGCCGTGGTCGCCTACCGGGCGGACCCGGCCGGTGACGTGGTGCTCGGCTCCGCCACCATCACCGGCTGACCGCACGGCCCAGGTGTCCGCGGGATAGCCTTCGGCCGTGACAGATCAGGCGTGGCCCTGGCCGGCCGGAGCGGCAACCGGAATCGGTTCGCTGCCCGGCACCGACATCGGCGAGGCCCAGCGGGTGATCCTCGGTGAGCTTCCCGACCTGCCCCACCTTGCCGAACTGCCCGCCCGGGGTCCCGGTGCCGACCTGATCGGCAGGTCCGCCGGGTTGCTCGTCGACCTGCCCGTCGAGGTCTACGCCGGCCGGTGGCGGGTCGCCCCGCGCCCGGGCCGCGACCTGCGCCGGGCCGCTGACCTGATGGAACGCGACCTGGACCAGCTCGCCGAGCAGGCCGAGGAGTACGCCGGGCCGATCAAGGTGCAGGCCGCCGGTCCACTGACCCTGGCCGCCTCCGTGGAGTTGCCGATCGGTGGTCGCCTGCTGCGCGACCCCGGCGCGGTCCGCGACCTGACCGGCTCCCTCGCCGAAGGGCTGCGCGCGCACCTCGCGGCGGTCACCCGGCGGCTGCCCCGGGCGTCGGTGCTGCTCCAACTGGACGAGCCGTCGCTGCCGACGGTGCTGGCCGGGCGGGTGCCGACCGAGAGCGGGCTGGGCGCGTACCGGGCGGTCGACGCGGTGGACGCCGCCGCACTGCTGCGCACCGTCGTCGACGCGGTAGGCGTACCGACGCTTGTGCACTGCTGCGCCCCGGACGTGCCGCTGGAGCTGATCCGCTCCGCCGGCGCCGTCGCGGTCGCCCTCGACCTGGACCTGGTCACCAAGCTGGACCCGCTCGGCGAAGCGCTCGACGCCGGCCTCGGACTGCTGGCCGGGGCCGCGCCGACCCGACCACCGGCGGCCGGCGGCGGGCCGACCTCCGCGCAGATCGCCGACCGGGTACGCCAGGTCTGGGACCGCCTCGGCTTCCCCCGTCGGCAGCTCGCCGAGCAGGTGGTGATCACGCCGGCCTGCGGTCTCGCCGGTGCCACCCCGGAGTACGCGCGGGCGGTGCTCGCCGCGTGCCGGGACGCCGGTCGGCGACTCGCTGAGGTGTGAGGTTTCCTGTCGTACCCGGTGGCAGGATGACTGTCATGATTGGACAGCTGCGTTCAGTGGTGATCGACTGCCCGGATCCGCGCGCGCTCGCGGAGTTCTACGCCGAGCTGCTCGGCGTGCCTCTCGCCGAGGGTGAGACGGAGGACGACTGGGTGGTGCTGGGCGGTCCGCCCGGTCACCAGCCGCGTCTGGCCTTCCAGCAGGCGCCCAACCTGCGGCCACCGGCGTGGCCGGATCCGGAGCGCCCGCAGCAGTTCCACCTGGATGTGACGGTGGACGACATCGAGAGCGCGGAGCAGGCGGCGCTGGCGCTCGGTGCCCGGCGACTGCCGGGCGAGGGCGAGGGTTTCCGGGTCTACGCGGATCCGGCCGGCCACCCGTTCTGCCTCTGCTGGGACTGAGCTGGCGCGGGTCACGGCGGCCGGGCATCATGGCCGCCGTGATCTCCACCTCCGCGCTGCGCGCCTCCGGGTCGCTCTTCGGTCTTGCCTACGGCGACGCGCTGGGCAGGCCGACCGAGTTCCTCACCGTCGCCGAGATCGAGCGCCGGTACGGCCCGGCCGGCCCCCGTGAGCTGTCCGGGGAGCCGGCGTTGGTGACCGACGACACGCAGATGGCGTTGGCGGTGGCCTGGGCGCTGCACGAGGCGTCCGCGCTCACTCCGGAGGTGGTGGAGCCGCTGGTGCGCAGGCGTTTCCTGGCCTGGGCGGTCAGCCCGGACAACAACCGTGCGCCGGGGATGACGTGTCTGCGCGCCTGCGCGGAGTTGGGCCGGGGCCTGCGGTGGCAGGAGGCGACGGTGGCCGGCTCGAAGGGGTGCGGGGCCAACATGCGGGTTACTCCGGTCGGCCTGCTCGACGTCGACCTGGACACGCTTGCCGGGTTGGCCCAGTTGCAGGCCGGGTTGACCCACGGGCACCCGACCGGGCTGGCCGCCAGCGAACTCACCGCTTACGCCGTCCACGCGCTGCGGGCGGGCGCCACGCTCGCCGAACTCCCCGCCGTGCTCATCGAGCGGGCGCGGTCTCAGCGCCAGGTCTACCGGGAGCAGTGGTTGGGTGATCTCTGGCAGCGCCCGGGGGTCGGCACACCTGAGGAGTTCATCGCCCGAGGTTGGGACGAGTGCCTGGCGGCGCTCGGCCGACTGACGAACGCGCTGGGGCAGCCGGACGACGGCGGCGACCCGTGCCGGGCCACCGGCGAGGGTTGGGTGGCGGAGGAGGCCCTGGCCACCGCGCTGCTCTGCGCCGTACGGCACGCCGACGATCCGGTGGCCGCGCTGGCCCGGGGCGCCACCACCGCCGGCGACTCCGACTCGATCGCCGCCCTGGCTGGCGCGTTCGTGGGCGCGGCGGTCGGGATGGTGGCCTGGCCGACCGAATGGGCCGACCGCATCGAGTACGCCGACCAGCTCGCCACCCTCGGCGCCAGCTGGGACTGACCCGCCGTGGCGCTGGGTGCGCCGGGCCGGTCGGCTTGATCGGCGCTGGGTACGCCGGGCCGGCCGGCTTGATCGAGTCGGATTCCTGGAAGCCGGGGTGTCGTGGGGCCGTTGATGCCGCGCCTTTCAGGAAGCCGAGTGGATCACGGCGCGGGGACACACCTTCGGCGGCGGCCGGCGGCCGGCGGCTGGCGGGGCGACCGGACGACCGGGCGGCGGGTGGTCAGGCGGTGGGTAGGTGGCGCAGGCTGCGTACCGTGCGCCACAGGTCGGCGTCGCAGCGACCCGCGTGGTCGGCGAAGGCGGCCGAGTCGATGCGGATCGGCTCGGCCAGGCTGAGGTAGCTGTCGTGCTCCGCGTCGGGGTCCCAGTCCCGGGTGGGGATCCGTACGTGGTCGTCCCGGTCGCTCTTGTCCTGGCTGGTGATCTTCAGGACGTCGGCGCCCCGGGAGTCGACGCGCAGCACCAGGCAGGGACGGACCTTCGATCCGCTGCCGTCGGCGTACGGCACGTCGGCCCACCAGATCTCTCCCGGTGCCGGAGCGCCGGTCGCACGGTCGGTGCCGCGGGAGCGGGGCTTGGTGGCCGGTCGGTCGGTGCCGCGTGGCCTCGGCGCCGTGGAACGGCGGTCAGGCCGGGTGCCCCGATCCGGCCGGGTGCCCCGATCCGGCCGGGTGCCCGGACGCCGGTTGGCCACCCGGTGCCGCCAGCTGTTCCACGCCCAACCGGCGGTCACCGCCAGCAGGATCGCCACCGCCCAGAGCAGCGCCTCGGGCATCCGTACCTCCGCCTTTCGGCGACCCCGGGGGTCGCACCGTCCGGCGATCCTCGCACGTCGCAGCCCGTCCCGCCCGTCGACGACACCGCAGCGTGACCGAATCCAGGTCGCCGCTGTGGTGTCGGTCATCGTGCGGACGGAGCCCGAACGACCACGGGACGGGGTGCGGGCGGCGTCGCCTCCGGCACGGCCGGACGACGGATTGTCCCACCGGCCCGATACCGTGCCGGAGTAGCGTGATCAGGGAGGTCGCAGGCGTGTCCGAAGGTGGCGGTGTGTCCGAGGAGCAGATCGGTCAGCAGGTCAGCCCGGCCCAGGAGGCGGCGGCCGGGGCTGAGCCGACGCCGCAGGCCCGGGAGCGGCATGCCACGCTCAGCCAGGAGTTGACCGAGCATCAGTACCGCTACTACGTGCTGGACACGCCGACCATTCCCGACGCCGACTTCGACAGGCAGTTGCGCGAGTTGGAGGCGTTGGAGGCGGAGTTCCCGGCGCTTCGGACACCCGACTCGCCCACCCAACGCGTCGGCGGCACCTTCTCCACCGACTTCACCCCGGTCACCCACGCCGAACGCATGCTCTCGCTCGACAACGCCTTCGCCGACGAGGAGTTGGCCGCCTGGGCCGAGCGGGTCGAACGGGACGCGGGCGGCCCGGTGCCCTACCTGTGCGAGCTGAAGGTCGACGGGCTGGCCATCAACCTGACCTACGAGAAGGGCCGGCTGGTCCGGGCGGCGACCCGGGGTGACGGCCGCACCGGCGAGGACGTCACCGCCAACGTGCGCAGCATCCGGGACGTGCCCAGCCAGCTCACCCCGTCCGCCGAGTTCCCGGACATCCCCGAGCTGGTGGAGGTGCGGGGCGAGATCTACTTCCCGGTCGCCGCGTTCGCCGACCTCAACGCCGGCCTGGTCGAGCAGGGCCGGGCGCCCTTCGCCAACCCCCGTAACGCCGCTGCGGGCAGCCTCCGCCAGAAGGACCCACGGGTCACCGCCTCCCGGCCGCTGCGCCTGGTGGTGCACGGCATCGGCGCTCGCAAGGGCTTCCAGCCGACCGCGCAGTCCGAGTCGTACGCGGCGCTCAAGTCGTGGGGGTTGCCGACAAGCGACCGTTGGCGGGTCGTGCCCGACCTGGCCGGCGTGGCCGAATACATCGGCTACTACGCCGAGCACCGGCACGACGTCGAGCACGAGATCGACGGGGTGGTGGTCAAGGTCGACCCGGTGTCCATCCAGGGCCGGCTCGGCTCCACCAGCCGCGCGCCGAGGTGGGCGATCGCCTTCAAGTACCCGCCGGAGGAGGTCACCACCACGCTGCTCGACATCGACGTCAACGTGGGCCGCACCGGGCGGGTCACCCCGTTCGCCGTGCTCGAGCCGGTGCGGGTGGCCGGCTCGACAGTCGCGCTCGCCACCCTGCACAACGCCCGCGAGGTCGAACGCAAGGGCGTGCTGATCGGCGACACGGTGGTGCTGCGTAAGGCCGGCGACGTGATCCCCGAGGTGCTCGGCCCGGTGATCGACAGGCGGCCCGCCGACGCCCGGCCGTTCGTCATGCCGACCACCTGCCCGGCGTGCGGCACCCCGCTCGCGCCGTCGAAGGAGGGCGACATCGACATCCGTTGCCCCAACACCCGCAGCTGCCCGGCCCAGCTGCGCGAGCGGGTGTTCCACCTCGCCGGTCGTGGTGCCTTCGACATCGAGGCGCTCGGCTACAAGGGCGCGGCGGCGCTGCTGGACGCGGAGGTCATCGCGGACGAGGGCGATCTGTTCCAGCTCGACGCCGAGCAGCTGTCCCGGTCCCCGTTCTTCGTCAACAAGGACGGCAGCCTGGGCAGCAACGCCAGCAAGTTGCTCGACAACCTGGCGGTCGCCCGGGAACGGGAGCTGTGGCGGGTGCTGGTGGCGCTCTCCATCCGGCACGTCGGCCCGACCGCGGCCCAGGCGCTCGCCCGGCACTTCCGGTCGATGGACGCCATCGACGCCGCCACCGAGGAGGAGCTGTCCTCGGTCGACGGCGTCGGGCCGACAATCGCGGCCAGCCTCCGGGAGTGGTTCACGGTGGACTGGCATCGCGAGGTCGTCCGCAAGTGGGCCGAGGCCGGCGTACGGATGGCGGAGGAGGCGGGCGACGAGGGGCCGCGCCCGCTTGAGGGCTTGACAGTGGTGGTGACCGGCACGCTCGCCGGTTTCTCCCGGGACCAGGCAGCCGAGGCCGTGCAGAGCCGGGGCGGCAAGGTCAGCGGGTCGGTCTCCAAGAAGACGAGCTTCGTCGTGGTGGGGGACAACCCGGGGTCCAAGGCCGACAAGGCGGCCAGCCTCAAGGTGCCGGTGCTCGACGAGGCCGGGTTCCAGCTCCTGCTGGACGCCGGCCCGGACGCCGCACGGGAGGTCGCGCAACCGGGCGGCTGATCGCGCGTCCGCGTCGCGCGACCACCGGTCACGTATACCAACTTAATTACGACTACGACCGATTCGTGACTGTCATACCGGGAAACCAGGGCCCGAGGGCGTTTCATTGGGTCACGGCGTGCGCACCGGCACGTCGACGGTCGGTCGGGAGGTGTGGTGGAGGTCGCCGACCCACGCAACTCGCTGCCCCCGGGACGGGTGGCACCGTTCGCCACCTTCGTCGTCGGCATCCTGGTGGTGGCCACGGTGACCGCCGCCGTTCCCCTCGCGACGGTTCCCGATCAGGTGTCCCGGCTGCCGGTGGCGTTCTGGACGATGGCCGCGCTCGCCGTGGTCTGCGACGCCCGCCCGTTCGTCCCGCCGGGGCGCCGGCAGACCTCGGCGGTGTTCCCCTCCACCTGCTTCACCTTCGCGATCCTGCTCGGCTGGGGCCTCGGCCCGGCGGTGCTGGTGCAGGCGGTGGGGGTGGTCGTCTCGGGTTGGCGGATGCGGCACGCGGCGTGGCGGACGGCGTTCAACGTCGGGCAGTACGCATGTGCGCTCGCCGCCGCTTACGGCGTACTCCTGCTCGGGCCCGGCACCATCTTCCCCGGCGGGGGGTTGCACTGGCCCGACGTGGCTGCCGTCGGCGGCGCGACGCTCGCCTGGTTCGTCGTCAACTACGGGTTGGTCAGCTGGGCGGTGCGGCTGCGCTTCGGTGACCGGTGGTGGCCCACCCTGCGGCAGGGGCTCGGCTTCGAGTTGCTCTCCACCGGCTCCCTGCTGCTCCTCGCGCCGGTGCTGGTCGCGGCGGCGCGGGTCAGCGCGGCACTGATCCCGCTGGTGCTGGTGCCGCTGTTCGCCGTCTACCGGATGGCGCGGCTGACCGTCGAACAGCAGCACCTCGCCGCCGCCGACCCGCTCACCGGCCTCCCCAACCGCAAGGCCCTGTTGGCCGAGGTGGCCGAGCAGGTGCACGTGCATGCCGAGCGGACGGCCCGCGGCGAACCCGACGGCCAGCTGGCACTGCTGTTGATCGACCTGGACCGCTTCAAGAACGTGAACGACGCCCTCGGGCACGCCGTGGGCGACCGGCTGCTTGTCGAGGTGAGCGCGCGGCTCACCGACGTGCGGCCCCGACCGCAGATGATCGCCCGGCTCGGCGGCGACGAGTTCGCCATCGTGATGACCGGGCTGACCGACGTCGGTCAGGCGCGGGAGTTGGCCGACCAGGTGGTCCAGGCGCTGGCCGAGCCGGTGCCGCTGGACGGGCTTCCGTTGGACGTGGGCGGGTCGATCGGGATCGCCCTCTTCCCCGAACATGGCGAGGACTTCGCCACCCTGATGCGCCACGCCGACGTGGCGATGTACGACGCCAAGCACCGCAACGACACGGTGGCCGTCTACGCCCCCGAGTCCGACCACAACTCCGCCGAGCGTCTCGGTCTGCTCGCCGACCTGCGCCGGGTGCTGGAGTCCGGCCCACCGGTCGACGAACCGTTCGACGCCGCCGGTCACCGCGACCGCGAGCCGGCCGACCAGGTCGAGTCGGCCGAACGGGGCGACCGGCACGACCACGCCGGTGGGCCGGGTCAGGTGGCCGGCACGGAGCGGGTGGTCGACGTACCCCGTAACGCGACGGCCGAGGTGCGCGGCGGTGACGGGGCGGCGCTGCCCACCGGGGCGCCGGCCGAGACCGTGCCACACGCGGACCTGGCACCGGCGATCGTGGCGGCACCGGCGTCCGGCGGCCGGTGGTGGGGACGCCGACGGCGCGACGCCGCCGAGCCGCCGCACGCCGACGAGCTGATCAACCAGATCGCCACCGGTGCCGACCCGATCCGGGGTCGCAACACCCGGGCCGCGGTGACCGGCAACCGGTCGGGTCGGGCCCGGGAGCGCCGTGCCGGACTCGGCAACGGCCGGCGGTCCCCGAACGCAAGCGCGGTCGCCGCGCTGGGCAACGGCGGCCTCGGACCGCGCCGGGGCATCGGGCCGGACACACCGGGACGACAGTTCGACCCGACGGGCTGGGTGCACGCCACCGGTGGGCTGGCCGACGACGCCGGCGAAATCACCATGTACTACCAGCCGCAGATCGCCATCGCGACCGGCGAGGTGGTAGGTGTCGAGGCCCTGCTGCGGTGGCGACACCCGAGGCGGGGCATGGTCGACCCGGAGGAACTCATCCGCGTCGCCGAGCAGAGCGCCGTGATGCGGCTGCTGACCCGGCGGGTGGTCGACGACGTGGTGGAGCAGCTCGCCAAGTGGTCGGCGGCCGGCATCGGCCTACGCGCGGCGCTGAACGTGAGCGTGCGTGACCTGCACACCGGCGAGATCGCCGACCAGATCGCCGACCGGCTGGCCCGCTACGGGGTGCCGGCCGAGCGGCTACAGGTGGAGATCACCGAAGGCGCGTTGATGGCCGACCCGCGCCGGGTGCTGGCGACCATCTCCCAGCTGCACCGGATCGGGGTGGGCATCGCGCTTGACGACTTCGGCACCGGCTATTCGTCGCTGCAACACCTCCGCCGGTTGCCGCTGTCCGAGGTGAAGGTGGACCGGTCGTTCGTACTCGGCATGGCCGACGACGCCGACGACGCGGCGATCGTCCGGTCGATGATCGAGTTGGCCGGCGCGTTGGGGTTGCGGGTGGTGGCCGAGGGCGTCGAGGACGAGCGGACCTGGCGGCTGCTGCACGCCGCTGGTTGTGACGCGGCGCAGGGTTGGTTCTACGCCCGGCCGATGCCCGCCGCGGAGCTGGTCACCTGGCTGGCCCGGTACCGGCCGGTGCGCCCCACCGGCGGGCACCCGCAGTCGGACGTGGCACGCCGCCCCACCCGCTGACCCGGGCACGAGGGCCGCCGGAGGGGAGTCCGGGGACGCGGCACCGAGGCGGAACAATAGACTCGCTCCGGTCACCGCGCGTCACGCTCCAGTCGTGGCGCGGCGGGCACACCGCCCGACCAGCAGGACATCAGAAGGGGGCACGGATGGCCGCCATCTCCCGCGAGGAGGTCGCGCACCTGGCGCGCCTGTCGCGGCTCGCCGTCACCGAGGAGGAGCTGGACACGTTCGCCGGTCAGCTCGACGTGATCCTCCAGGCGGTCGCCCAGGTCGGCGAGGTCGCCGCCGCGGACATTCCGCCGACCTCGCACTCGGTGCCGTTGACGAACGTGTTCCGTGAGGACGTGGTCACGCCGTGCCTGACCCCGCAGGAGGCGCTGTCGGGCGCGCCCGACGCCGAGGACCAGCGGTTCCGCGTGCCGCGGATCCTGACCGAGGATGTGGCCTCATGAGCGAGCGCGAGCGAGCGAATCAGCAGTGCAGCGCTGTGCTGCCTCATGGCGTCGCGGAGCGAAGCGGAGTGACGGCATGAGCGACTTGATCAAGATGACCGCGACGGAGATCGCGTCCCTGGTCGCCGGGGGCGAGGCCTCCGCCGTCGAGGTGACCCAGGCGCACCTGGACCGGATCGCCGCTGTCGACGACCGGGTGCACGCCTTCCTGCACGTGGACAGCGACGGCGCGCTCGCCGCCGCCCGCGCGGTGGACGAGCGCCGGGCCGCCGGCGAGGTGCTGGGCCCGCTCGCGGGTGTGCCGGTCGCGGTGAAGGACGTGCTCGCCACCCGCGGGGTGCCGACCACCGTGGGGTCGAAGATCCTGGAGGGCTGGCGTCCTCCGTACGACGCGACGATCGTGCAGCGGCTGCGCGACGCCGGCACGGTGATGCTCGGCAAGACGAACATGGACGAGTTCGCCATGGGCTCCTCCACGGAGTACTCGGCGTACGGGCCGACGCACAACCCGTGGGACCTGAGCCGGATCCCGGGCGGCTCGGGCGGTGGCAGCGCTGCCGCGCTGGCCGCGTACGAGGCGCCGCTGGCGATCGGCTCGGACACCGGCGGTTCGATCCGCCAGCCGGGCGCGGTCACCGGCACGGTGGGTGCGAAGCCCACCTACGGCGGCACCTCCCGCTACGGGCTCGTCGCCTTCTCCTCGTCGCTGGACACCCCCGGCCCGTGCGCCCGGAACGTGCTCGACGCGGCCCTGCTGCACCAGGTGATCGGCGGGCACGACCCGCGGGACTCCACCTCGATCCCGCTGCCGGTGCCGGACGTGGTGGCGGCGGCGAAGCTCGGCGCGACAGGCGACCTGACCGGCATGCGGCTCGGCATCGTGAGCGAGTTCGTCGGCGAGGGCGCCGAGCCGGGCGTGATGGCGGCGTTCCGCGAGTCGGTGGACGCGCTCACCAAGATGGGCGCCGAGATCGTGGAGATCTCCTGCCCGACGTTCGCGTACGCGCTGCCGGCGTACTACCTGATCGCTCCGAGTGAGTGCTCCTCCAACCTGGCCCGGTTCGACGGCGTCCGGTTCGGCCTGCGGGTCGGCGACGACGGCAACCGGTCGCTTGAGGAGGTCATGTCGCTGACCCGGGAGGCCGGCTTCGGCCCGGAGGTCAAGCGCCGCATCATGATCGGCACGTACGCGTTGTCGTCTGGTTACTACGACGCGTACTACGGGCAGGCGCAGAAGGTCCGGACGCTCATCACGCGGGACTTCACCGCCGCGTTCGAGCAGGTCGACGCGTTGATCTCGCCGACCACGCCGTCGGTGGCGTTCCCGATCGGCGCGCGTACCGCCGATCCGTACCAGATGTACCTGGCCGATCTGTACACGATTCCGACAAACCTGTACGGCGGGCCGGGCATCTCGGTGCCCTGCGGGCTCTCCGAAGGGCTGCCGGTCGGTCTGCAGGTGATGGCCCCGACGATGGCCGACGACCGGATGTACCGGGTCGCCGCCGCGTTGGAGTCCGCGATCGGCACGTTCACCCCACCGACGCTCTGAACCCACTTGGTACGGAGGCAGGTCGCCCGCGTCCGTACCGGACGTCGTCACGCGCCCGGCGCGGTCACCACGACCGCGCCGGGCGCCGTGTCGTCGCGGCGACAACACGACGATCTGCGGTCGGTGGATTGTCCGTGTCCAGTTGCACTGGTCGAATAAGCTCCGAGTCTGCTGGATCGACTGGACCTGGTCCGCTGGCGGTCGCGAGCGGTCCCGATCAAGACCTGGATGTGCGATGGGGACACTTCGCCCGGTCATGGCCCTGACGATGGCTGTCGCAATGCTGCTGGGCGCCGCGCCGCCAGCCGCCGCCGCCCCCGCCCCCGCCCCCGCCGAGACCGTAACGATCACCTCGGGTAAGCCCCGCTCGCTCATGTATCTCGGGCAGACGTACGCGATCCATACCGTCGAGGCGACCGGTGGCACCGGGCCGTACGCGTTGTCGGTGGTGTCGGGCAGTCTGCCGCCGGGGATGCTGGTGGTGGGGACGTCGCTCGGTGGCGCGCCGAACACGCCGGGCACGTACACGTTCACGCTGCGGATGACCGACAAGAACGGCCTCTTCGGCCAGCAGAAGGCGACGATCGAGGTACGCCACCAGAAGGTCGTCATCACCTCGGGCAAGCCCCGGTCGCCCAGGTATCTCGGGCAGACGTATGCGATCCATACCGTCGAGGCGACCGGTGGCATCGGGCCGTACGCGTTGTCGGTGGTGTCGGGCAGTCTGCCGCCGGGGATGCTGGTGGTGGGGACGTCGCTCGGTGGCGCGCCGAACACGCCGGGCACGTACACGTTCACGCTACGGATGACCGACAAGAACAAGCTCTTCGACGAGCAGGACGCCACGATCGTCGTCGCCACGGCCGCGGCCGCGTTCACCTCCGACGATCCGCCGACCGGCACGGTCGGCCGGCCCTACTCCTTCCGGTTCACCGCCGACGGTGATTCGGACATCGCGTTCGCCCTGGCCGGCGGGGCGCTGCCGGGCGGCCTCACCCTGGACAAGGATGGCCTGCTCAGCGGCGTCCCCGGCAGCGTCGGCACGTTCACCTTCACCGTCGGAGCGAAGGGGCGCAGCACCAGCGCCACGAGCGAGGTGTCGCTGATCGTCGCCGCCCGGGCCCCCAGCACCCCCACGACGACCCCGACCGGCCCGACGGCCACGCCGACAGTGAGCGATCCGGCCGCCACACCGTCGGAGAGCAGCCCTGCGGCGTCCCAGCCGACGCCCGTGCCCACGCCGTCGAAGTCGATGGCGAGTGGCGGGTGGCTGCCGGTCACCGGACCGGGCTCGCCCCTCGTGCTGCTGCTGATGGGCGTCGTGGCGTTCTCCATCGGCGGCATTCTGCTCGTGCTGGCCTACAACCGTCGGCGCTTCACCACACCCGAGTGACGCCCGGCCCCGGGCCGTCCCGCCCGTGCCGGCGGCCGGCCCGCGCGCGTCCGGGCGGGGTGGGTGTGGATCAGGGCTGGTTCGGCGGCCCGGCGAGGTAGCGGCGGGCCTCCCGCAGGCCACGCCAGTGATACCAGGCGGCACCTCCCCAGAGCAGGAGCAGCGGTACGGCCAGCACGCGGGTGAACGGGTTGACCGGACTCACCAGGGGTGGCAGTTGGCTGAGGAAGCCTGCCGTGAACAGCAACAGCAGCCAGCGTCGACTGATGCGGGATCGAGCCTCCTCGCGAGTCAGCGCGTCCAGACGAGGGTCGTCGGTGGATCCGTCGCGTAACACCTGCGCGATCCGCCGCTTGGTCGTCGGGTCGGCACCGGCCGTCGGGGGGAACCGCCTGATCAGCCGGCGGCCGATGACGAGGGCGACGACCGCGCCGACCAGCGGCGGAATGAGCATCAGCCCGAACGCCGCGAGGAGGTCGGGCCGCCCGGTGTCGCCGTCGGTCAGCGCGGCGGTGCCCATTGCGGCAGTGCCGACCACGGCTATCGCGGCGACGGCGTAGGTGCTGGGGCGGTGCCGCCTCTGCGTCACCTGGTCATCGGCGGTGCCACGGCCCTCGGTGGTCATTGTCGCTCCCTACCTCGCTGCCAGCGACGCCACGCGCGCCGGTGTCACGACTTCGCCCGGTCGCGCTGACGCCACTCCACCAATCTGCCCGTCCCCCAGGCGACGGCCAGCCCGATCAGGCCCGGGATGATGAGCAGGACCACAAGTAGACCGAGGTCGTCGGGCTGCCGTTCACCGTCGGCGACGGCCCAGCCGATCAGAGCGACAACGGCCCCCACTGCCCATGCGGCCAATAGCACAAGCAGGATCTGTCTGTTGTTGTACCGACGCCCCGACCCGGCCTGGGTGACGGATCGATCATTCCCCGTATTCGTCATGGTCGACAGATACCCCGGTGTGGGTACGGACACACTCGGTCACGGGCATCGCCGGTGGGTCGGGAAACCCGGGCGACGCCCACCCCGGCAACCCCATTAGGCTGGACAGGTTCTGTCCGGATCGCGCCTGGAGCGTCTCATGACCACGACACTGCCCGCGTACGACGAGGTCGTTGCGCGCTTCGAACCGGTGATCGGCCTGGAGACCCACGTCGAGCTGGGCACGAACACCAAGATGTGGTGCGGCTGCCCGACCGACTTCGGTGGCGAGCCGAACACCCGGGTCTGCCCGGTCTGCCTGGGCCTGCCCGGGTCGCTGCCGGTGGCCAACAAGGCGGCGATCGAGGCGATCATCCGGATCGGCCTGGCCCTGAACTGCTCGATCGCCGAGTGGTGCCGGTTCGCCCGGAAGAACTACTTCTACCCGGACATGCCGAAGAACTTCCAGATCAGCCAGTACGACGAGCCGATCTGCGTCGACGGCTACCTGGACGTCGAGGTCGGCGGCGAGACGGTGCGGATCGAGATCGAGCGGGTGCACCTGGAGGAGGACACCGGCAAGACGCTGCACGTCGGTGGGGCCACCGGCCGCATCCACGGCGCTACCGAATCGCTTGTCGACTACAACCGGGCCGGCATCCCGCTTGTCGAGATCGTCACCAAGCCGATCACGGGCACCGGGGCGCTCGCCCCCGAGGTGGCCAAGGCGTACGTCGCCGAGCTGCGCGACGTGATCCGCACCCTCGGCGTCTCGGACGTGCGGATGGAGGAGGGTTCGCTGCGCTGCGACGTGAACACCTCGCTCAACCTGCCGGGTCAGGAGTGGGGGACCCGTACCGAGACGAAGAACGTCAACTCGCTGCGGTCGGTGGAGCGGGCGGTCCGCTCGGAGATGCTGCGGCAGGCGTCGGTGCTCGACGCGGGCGGCCGGATCACCCAGGAGACGCGGCACTTCCACGAGGACACCGGCGACACCACCCCGGGCCGCTCGAAGGAGACGGCCACCGACTACCGGTACTTCCCGGAGCCGGACCTGGTGCCGATCGCCCCGGACCCGGCCTGGGTCGCCGAGTTGAAGGCGGCGCTGCCGGAGTTGCCCCGGGTGCACCGGCGTCGGCTCCAGGAGCAGTGGGGCCTGTCGGACCTGGACATGCAGTCGGTGCTGAACGCGGGCGCGGTCGAGCTGATCGAGGCCACCGTGGCCGCCGGCACCACCCCGGCGGCGGCCCGCAAGTGGTGGCTGGGTGAGTTGTCCCGCCGGGCCAACGAGAACGGCGTGGAGCTGGCCGACATCGGTGCCACCCCCGCCCAGGTCGCCGAGCTGCAGGGGCTTGTCGACGCCGGCAAGCTCAACGACAAGATGGCCCGGACGGTGCTGGAGGGCGTGGTCGACGGTGAGGGCTCGCCCACCGAGATCATGACCAGTCGGGGCCTGGAGGTCGTGTCGGACACCGGCGCGCTCACCGCCGCCGTGGACGAGGCGATCGCCGCGAACCCCGGCATCGCCGACAAGATCCGCAGTGGCAAGGTCGCGGCGGCCGGTGCGCTTGTCGGCGCGGTCATGAAGAGCACCCGTGGCCAGGCCGACGCCGCCGCCGTCCGCACGCTGATCCTGGAGCGCCTCGGCGTCCAGGGCTGAGACCGACCGGAGCAGGCCGCCGCCGTGACCGGCGGCGGCCTTCCGTCACCCCTGTCGACCACGCGGCCACCCCGCACCCCCGCACGAGGGCGTCAACGGCGACGCCTGGATGGAGCCACAGTGAACCAGCACGACCTCGATGTCCTCGACGAGATCCAGCGGCGGGTGCTCTGGCTCGCCACCCGGATCGTGGACGCCGCCAACCACGACCGCACCACCGGCGACGGGGTGAAGGTCGGCGGCCACCAGGCGTCCAGCGCCTCCCTGGTCACCGCGATGACAGCGCTCTGGTTCGCGCACCTGGACGCCGAGGACCGGGTGGCCGTGAAGCCGCACGCGTCCCCGGTGTTCCACGCCATCCAGTATCTGCTCGGCAACCTGGACCGCTCGTACCTGCCCCGGCTGCGGGCCCGGGGCGGCCTCCAGTCGTACCCGTCGCGCACCAAGGACCCGGACGCCGTGGACTTCTCCACCGGCTCGGTCGGGCTCGGCGCGGCGGCGCCGCTCTTCGCCGCCGCCACCCGGCGCTACGTCGACGCGCACTTCGGTGCCCGCCCGCACTCCCGGTTCGTGGCCCTGATCGGCGACGCCGAGCTGGACGAGGGCAACATCTGGGAGGCGGTCGCCGACCCGGCCACCACCGGCCTGGGCAACGTCATGTGGCTCGTCGACTTCAACAGGCAGTCGCTGGACCGGGTGGTGCCGGGCATCCGGATCAACCAGTGGCGCGGCCAGTTCGAGGCGGCCGGCTGGCACGTGGTGGAGGTCAAGTACGGCCGGCGGCTCGCCGAGGCGTACGCCCGGCCGGGTGGCGAGGCGCTGCGCGACTGGATCGACGCGATGCCCAACGAGCAGTACCAGTCGCTGTTCGGGCTGACCGGCCCGGTGCTGCGCAAGCAGTTCCTGGACGGCGCGCCGGCCGGCATCGACGAGCTGATCGCCCACGTCAGCGACGAGGAACTGAGCCCGCTCGTCACCGACCTGGGCGGGCACGACCTGTCCGCGATGCTCGACGCGTACGCCCAGTGCGACGCGGTCACCGACCGGCCCAGCGTCGTCTTCGCGTACACAGTGAAGGGTTGGGGTCTGCCCATCGCCGGCAACCCGCGCAACCATTCCGCGCTGCTCAGCTCGGAGCAGGTCGCCACGCTGCGGGCCGCGCAGGGGTTGACCGCCGAGACCGAGTGGGACCGTCTCGACCCGGCGTCACCGGCCGGCATCCGGGCCGGCGCCCGCCGGGAGGCACTGTCCCGCGCGCCCCGCGAGCGCGCGCTGGGGGTCACCGTCCCGGAGAGCACGGGAGTACGCGCCACCAAGCCGATCTCCACCCAGGAGGTCTTCGGTCGGGTGCTCGTGGACCTGGCGCGGCACCGGGAGGTGGGCCGCTACCTGGTGACCACCGCCCCGGACGTGGCCACCTCCACCAACCTGGCCGGGTTCATCAACAAGACCGGGGTGTTCGCCCCCACCGAGCAGCGTTCCTGGACCGAGGACCGGATGCTGCGCTGGACGGAGAGCCCGGCCGGGCAGCACATCGAGCTGGGCATCTCGGAGATGAACCTGTTCCTGCTGCTGGGTCAGCTCGGCCTGTCCTGGGACCTGTCCGGGCAGCCGCTGCTGCCGGTGGGCACCGTCTACGACCCGTTCGTGCTGCGCGGCCTGGACGCGTTCCTCTACGGCACCTACTCGGGGTCCCGGTTCGTGGTGGCCGGCACCCCGTCCGGCATCACCCTCGCGCCCGAGGGCGGTGCCCACCAGTCCACGATCACCGCGTCGGTGGGCCTGGAACTGCCCGGGGTGACGTTCGTGGAGCCGGCGTACGCGGCCAGCCTGGACTGGCTGCTCTGCGACGCGCTGGGGCAGATCGCCGGCGGGTCGACCCCGGCGGCGACCGCCGCGCCCGCCGAGGACGGCGCGTACTACTTCCGGTTGAGCACCCGCCCGCTGGACCAGGCGCCGTTCGAGGCGGCCCGGACCCGACTCGGTGACGCGGTGCTGCGTCGGCAGGTGGTCGCCGGGGCGTACCGGCTTGTCGACGCGCACCAGGCGTACCCGCATCTGGTCGACGCCCCGGTGGTGCAGTTGGCCGCCTCCGGTGCGGTGCTGCCCGAGGTGCTGGCCGCCGCCGCGGAGCTGGCCGAGGAGGGCGTCGCCGCGCACGTGGTGGACGTGACGAGCCTGGACCGGCTCTACCGGGCCTGGCAGCGCACCCTGCGGCAGGGCGTACGGACGGCCACCGTGCCCAGCGTGCCGGGTGCGCTGCGGTCCGCGTTCGCCGACCGGGTGCCGGTGGTGACGGTGCACGACGCCGCCTCGCACGCGATGGCCTGGCTCGGTTCGGCGGTCGGCGCTCCGGCGGTGCCGCTCGGGGTGGACGAGTTCGGCCAGTCCGGCAGCGTCGCCGAGCTGTACGACCTGCACGACCTGCTCCCCGGCAGCATCGTCAACGCCGCCCTCGCCGCCATCGCCCTACGCTGACCCCGCCGCACCGCGTCCTGCCGCGCCTCGCCTCGGCCCCGCCGCGCTGGGTCGCGGCGCGGCGCTGCGCCGGCGGCGTGGGGCCAGGATCAGCTGGTCGGGCTGGGGGTGGGGCTCTGCAGCGGGTTCGGTGACTCCGGCCCGCCCCGGGTCGGCGTCGGGGTGACCGACGCCGGCGCGCCCTGCGCGGGATCGGCCACCACGTGCCGCTCCAGGTTCACCTGGGACTGGCCGGTGCCGCCCACTGTGATGTCGTCGTACGCCTGGAGCATCTTCTGCTGGTCGAAGTAGAGCACCGTCATCGTCAGCGGGGTGGGTTTCTCGCCCTCCAGGCCGCGCAGGCCGGCGCCGCCGGTGGAGCCCTCGACCATCAGGGCGGTGGGCTGCTGGCCGGGCGCCTCGGGCAACCGGGACACCTGCCGGGCGTGGGTGTGCCCGGCCAGCACCAGCGGGCAGGTGCCGGCGAGCGGCCCGGCCGACGCCGGGTCGTGCACCAACGCGATGTTCACCGGCCGGGGTGAGCGGCGCACCGTGGTCGCGAGCTGCTCCCCGGCGTCGATCACCTGGTCGGCGACCTGTTGGGTGAGGCCGCTGCCGGCGGGTGAGGTGTTCTTGTCCGGGGTGAACCGGGGGTCGCCGATGCCGGCGATGGTCAGCCCGGCGACGGTGGTCGTGGAGTTGTTCAACACGATCGCGTTCGGCTGGCGGGCGACCGCGGCGGCGGTCTTGCCGGAGTCGTGGTTGCCCCGGATGAAGACGTACGGCTTCTTGAGCAGGCCGATCGAGCCGACGAAGGACGCCTCCGGCTCGCTGCCCCAGTCGGTGATGTCACCGGTGTCGATCACCACGTCGATGCCGAACTGCTCCACCACGGTCCGGATCAGTTGCCAGCCGGTCGGGTTGAGGTGCATGTCGGAGACGTGCAGCACCCGCGTGGTGCCCGGGGTCGGCTCCAACAACGGCAGCGCCGAGACTGTGGTGTAGAGCTGGCTGACGTTGCCGACCAGGCGTTGCAACTGCTCGGCGTACTTGGTGTAGTCGTTGGCGATCCGGCGCGCGTCGCCGACGATGGCCGGCGCGTTGACAAGCAACCCCTCGTAGCGTGGCTCCTCGATCGCCTGGGGACGGATGGTGGCCGCCGCCGCGCCGAGGCTCCCGGCGGTGACCAACAGCGCCAGCCCACCCGCCCAGGCGGTCCGGCGGACGTTGCGGAAGATCAGCCCGGCCAGGATCAGGGTGACAAGCACCGACGCGCCGAGCGTCCGCAGGCCGAGTCGCATCACCCCGGAGCGGACGTCCTCCACGGCGCTCTGGCTGGCCCGGCTGATGCTGGCCGGGTCGTCGATGAGCGCCTCGGTGCGGCCCTGGTCGAGTGCACCCAACCGCACTGTGAGATGGGTCGGCCCGTCGTGGCTGTCGAGCAGCAACGCGCCGAGCGGCGGTATGTCGACGGTGGTGCCGCCGTGGCGGGCGGGGGAGATGCTGAGGCTGGCCCGGAACGGCCCGATGTCGGTGTCGACCTGACCGCCGGCCAGCACCCCGAGCACCGCCCCGGCCAGAGCCACGGCGAGGACGGCGACGATCAGCCCGAGGCGGCGCAGCGGGCCGTTGGGGCCGACAAGCGAACGCGTCGGGCGTGGCGAACCGCTGTCGGTCACCGGGGTGTCCCGGTCACCGGCGTCGTCGTGCTGCTCGTCGCGCTGCCCGTCCATGCTGAGATTCTGACCTGCCCGTCGGAAGATCTTGGTAAACCTGAACGGATGGTGACGAAGGTCAGCTGCGGCCGCCGTCGCCGCCGGCGAAGACCACCCGCAGGAGCCGGTCGTCGTCGCCGCCGGGGTTGCCCCGCCCATCGTGGTTGGAGGTGCTCACCCAGAGCGAACCATCCGGCGCGGCGGCCACCGCGCGCAGCCGGCCGTACCGGTTGGTGAGCAGTTCACTGGGCTGGCCGAGCAGCGTGCCGGTGTCGGTCAGCTCCATCACCCAGAGGCGTTTGCCGCGTAGGCAGCCGGTGACCAGCAGCCGGTCCGTGGCGGCCAGACCCGAACAGGACGCGTCCTCGGTCGCCCACTGCGTGATCGGGTCGGTGAACCGCCGGTCGCCGGCCCGCCCCTCGACCTCCGGCCAGCCGTAGTTGCCGCCCTTGGTGATCTGGTTGATCTCGTCCCAGGTGTTCTGGCCGAACTCGACTGCGTACATCCGCTTGGCGGCGTCCCAGGCGAAGCCCTGGACGTTGCGGTGGCCCTGGGACCAGACCGGGGAGCCGGGGTACGGGTTGCCCGGGGCGGGCTTGCCGTCCCGGGTGATCCGGAGGATCTTGCCGCCGAGGCTCTTCACGTCCTGCGAGAGAGGGCGCTGACCGGCGTCACCGGTGCTGACGTAGAGCTGCCCGTCCGGGCCGAAACCCAACCCGCCGCCGTTGTGCACGTTGGCCTTGGGGATGCCGGTGAGGATCGGGGTGGGCTGCCCGCCGAGTTGCAGCCGAACGACCCGGTTGTCCCGCTCGGCGGTGTGGTAGACGAAGACCGTCCGGTCGCGCGCGTAGTCGGGGGAGACGGCGATGCCGAGCAGGCCGCCCTCGCCGGCCGCGGCCACGTCGGCGATCGTCTGCACCACGCGGATCCGCAGCCCGTCCGGCCCGGACTCGGGGCCGACCTGCAGGATCCGCCCGCTGTCCCGTTCGGTGACAAGCGCGCCCCCGTCCGGCAGGAAGGCGATGGCCCACGGCACCCGCAAACCCTTCGCGAGGACCGTCGCCACCGCCTGCTGGCCGGCGCCGCCGGCGCTCGCCGACGCGGACGGGGTGGGCAGGTTGGGTGGCTCGCCGGCCGGGTCGGGCTCCGGTTCGCCGAAGCTGCAACCCGTGCTGAGCAGCAGGGCCGCGCAGGACGCCGCGAGCGTCACCCGGAGGCTACGGACGCGAGGGTACGGGGGACGGGCTCTCACCCGGCCCAGGGTAGCCCGCCGGACGGCCCGGTCGAGTCCGATGGGTGCCGGCGACCCCGGCCGGTGCACCGTTCACCGGGCCCGTACGGCCAGCAGTGCGGTGTCGTCCTCCCGGTGACCGATGGCGGCGAGCAGCAGGTCGCACAGCGTGTCGAGGGGCAGCGTGTCGGTGCCGGTCAGCCGGGCCATCAGCTCGGCCAACCCCTCGTCGATGGGCCGGTCCCGCCGCTCGATCAGCCCGTCGGTGTAGAGCAGCAGGGTGTCGCCGGTGGCGAGGCTCGTCGACTGGCTGGTCCGCGGCGACGGCCGGGCCAGGCCGAGCAGCGGCTCCGGTGTCGCCTCGAGCATCTCGACCGAGCCGCCGACGCGGATCACCAGGGCCGGCGGGTGCCCGGCGTTTGACCAGGTCACCTCGTGGACACCGGCGTCCTGCGGACAGATCCGGACCAGCGTCGCGGTGGCGGCGATCGGCAGCCGCAGGCCGCGGATCGCGCCGTCCAGGTTGCTCAGCAGCGCCCCGACCGTGTCCGGCCGGCCGAAGGCGTTGCCCCGCACCAGGTTGCGCAGCTGACCCATCGTCGCCGCCGCCTCGATGTCGTGCCCGGCCACGTCCCCGATCGCCGCGATCAGATCGCCGTCGGGCTGGATGAACGCGTCGTACCAGTCGCCGCCCACCTGCACCCGGTCGGCCGCCGGCTGGTAGCGGGCCGCCAGCTCCAGCTCCGCCACGACCGGCAGCCGCGGCAGCATGCTGTGTTGCAGCACCTCGGCGACGTGTCGCTGTTCGCCGTACATCGAGCTGTTGCCGACGGCCTGGCCGGCCCGGCGGCCGATATCGACGGCCGTGAGCAGGTCGCGGTCGTCGAACTGCTGCCGCTCGGCGCCGTTGACGAGCGTGATCGCGCCCAACACGGTGCCGCCGGCGCCCCGGACCGGCACACTCAGGTAGGACGCGATGCCCAGGCGGTCGGCGATCGACGTCATCTCCGGGTCGGTGGTGCCCCTCGTCACGTCGGCCAGCGAGGCGACGCTGCCGAGCCGGGGCTGGCCGGTCCGGAGCACCGCCCGGATCGACGATTCTGGGCTCAGCCCGGTGCGCAGCAACTCACCGAAGCGCTCGATGTCCGCCGTGCGGGCCGGATCGCGGTGCACCGAGACCACCTCACGCGGCACGCCGGTCGGGTCGATCAGGGTGAGCAGGCACCAGTCGGCGAGCAGCGGCACCATGGCGGCGGCGAGTCGGCGCAGCGCGGTGCCCACGTCCAGGGTGCCGGCAAGCGTCTCGCTCACCCCGGCCAGCAGCTCCAGCCGCTCGTGTGCCTGCACGACCCGCCGCCGTGCCTCCTGTGCGCCGTCCAGCGCGATGCGCAGCCGCAGCTCCGACGAGCAGGCGGCCGCCAGGTCGGCCAGGGTCCGCAGCTGCGCGGCGGTCCACGCGCGGGGCTTGCTGTCGATGGCGCAGAGCGAACCGAGCACCCGACCGGAGAGGTCGGTCAACGGCATCCCGGCGTACGCGACAACACCGAGGTCTTCGATGGCCAGATTGTTGCGAACGCGGGGGTAGAGCCGGGCGTCCGGCAACACCATCGGCACCTCGATGTCCACCACGTGCTGGCAGAACGAGTGGCTCAACGGTGTCTGCCGCCGCTCCGACCAGGGCTCCGGCAACCCGAACGCGCCGGGGAAGAACTGCCGGTCGGCGGAGACCAGGGAGACCAGCGCGACAGGCACGTCCAGCAGGTCGCTCACCAGCCGGGCGAACCTGTCGAACGCCTCGTCCGGGGCGGCGCCGAGCCCGGTGTCGCCGAGCGCGCGCAACCGCTCCGGGTCGGCGAGTGCCGCGGGTGCGGCGATCGGGCGCCGGGCGGTGGCGGGGGAGCCGTCGGTCATCGAGCACCTGTCTGCTGGGGCGGAGGCCGACCGGCCCTCCGGCCCTTCGTTATACCTCGTTCAGGCCCGCGTCGAACATCTGTGTGCTGAGTCTCGCCCGCCCCGGCGGCGCGCGCCATCCCCCGGCACGCCGGTTCGCGCCCGTGCCCGCGCCAGCCGCGGCGGTGGGGACTATCGTCGGCTGACGTGAAGGTATGGATTCCGAACCCGGCCGGCCTCAACCTGATGGGCGAGCTGCCCGCGGATGTGACGGTGGAGGTCCTGGAGCACGCCGACCGGCTGCCCTCGTCGGTGGCCGACGTCCGCATCTGGGTGCCACCGTTCCTGACCGGCGGCGACGCGACGGCGCTGTTGGGTGAGCTGCCCGACCTGGCGGTGGTCCAGTTGCTCTCGGCAGGTGCCGACGCCTGGGCCGGCCGGACGCCGCCGGGCGTCACCCTCTGCGACGCCCGGGGCGTGCACGACCCGTCCACCGCCGAGTGGGTGGTCACCGCGGTCCTCACCCAGCTGCGGGCGTTCCCGGCGTTCGTCCGCGCCCAGGCCGACCGGCGCTGGGCGTACCAGGGCAACGCCCCGACCGACGAGCTGACCGGCAAGCGGGTGCTCATCATCGGCGCCGGTTCGATCGGCACCGCGGTGCGCGACCGGCTCGCCCCCTTCGAGGTGAGCTTCACCCTGGTCGCCCGGACGGCCCGCCCGGAGCAGGGGGTGCACGCGGTCGAGGAGTTGCCCCGGCTGCTGCCCGAGGCGGACGTGGTGGTGGTGCTGGTGCCGCTCACCGACCAGACGCGGGGCCTGATCGACAAGGACTTTCTGGCGGCGATGCCGGACGGGGCGCTGCTCGTCAACGCCGCCCGCGGGCCGGTGGCGCACACCGAGGCGCTCGTCGCCGAGCTGGGCACCGGCCGGATCTCGGCCGCGCTGGACGTCACCGACCCGGAGCCGCTGCCTGCCGACTCGCCGCTCTGGGTGATGCCGAACGTGCTGCTCACCCCGCACGTGGCCGGGTCGGTGCGCGGCCTGCTGCCGCGGGCCTACCGACTTGTCGGTGATCAGGTTCGCCGGTTCGCCGCCGGCCAGCCGCTGATCAACGCGGTGGTCGACGGTTACTGACCGGACACCTCAGCCGGCGTGCGGCAGGCTCTGACCGGTGGCCGAGATCAGTCGGGGCAGGTCCACGCCCCGGACGGCCGGCAGGGTGACCTGCTGGCCGTCGTCGAGCCGGGCGATCGCCCGCCCGCGCTTGTCGGTGGCGAGCTCGACGACCTGGTCCCAGGTGAGGCGGCGTTGCCCGACCAACGCCCGCAACCGTAGCTCCCGCGCGTCGGCGTCGGTGCCGGCCCGCCAGGCCCAGACCCCGACGGCGAGCGGAACGAGCAGCACCGGCAGCAGGTAGACCCGGGCGTTGGCAAGTGGCAGCGCACCGAAGAAGGCGATGACCGCGGCGATCAGGATGGCTTGGTTGTAGCGGAAGCGGACCGTGTCGGACTTACTCACCCTCCGATGATCCCACCCCCGACCGGTCCGGCTCGCGGCGGGCGGTGCCGAGGGGGTGCAACGTCGTAGAGTGACACAGGTCGTTGTCTCCTCTGGGTGACCGACACGTAACCGATTTGGCCGCCGATCGTTCACAATTGTTGGACAGCGGACCAGGAATGTTCGATGTCCCGCACCGTCGTACCGCCCCGTGCCCCCTCACGAAGGCGACCGCCGTGCTCCTCGCGTACCCGTTCCGCGTCCTCGTCCCCCGCCGGGCCCCGGAGACCGCCACGTCCACGGCGGTGGCGCTGCTCCTCTTCGCCGGTGCCCTCGACCTGGTGCCGACCGCGGTGGTGATCGCGTCGGCAGCCGGTGCCGGCGCCACGCTCGCCGGGCTACGGCTCTCCCGGCTGGCCGTCTCGCGCCGCGTGGGCCGGTCACCGCGAACGGCAGGCGTGCTGCTCGACGCGGCGGTGGTGACGGCCGGGCTGACCGCCGTCGCACTGCCGTTGGCCGGTGGCGGGCACGGCGTCGCCGTGCTGGTCGGGGCGCTACTCGTGGCGGCCCTCGCCGGGGCCGGGCTGCGCCGGCTGCCCGGCCGGACGCGCCCGGCTGTCCGGGTTCGGCTGCGCGGGCTCGTCGAGTCGGCCGGGCCGGCCGTCGGGCTCGCCCTTGCCGGCTGGTTGCTGCTGCCCGGTGCCGGCCCGCCGGTTGCGCCCCGGCTGCTTGCCGCGTTGGCGCTCGGTGGGCTCGGCATGGCCGCGCTCACCGCGTTCGCCGGGCCGCGGCCACGCTCGGGGACAGCGGTCTGCCGGGGCGGTGTCCTGCTGACCCTCGGCGGGCTGGTGCTGCTCGCCGCGCTGCCGTCCGCGCCGACCGGTCGGGTGGCCCTGCTGGCCGTACCCCCGCTGGTGCTCGGAATGTTGCTGGTCGCGGTCGGAGCTGTCGACGCGGCGGACGCGGACGGCACCGAGCCGGCGGCGGCGATCGCTTCGGCCTGGCCCCGGTCGGTGCTGCCCGCCGCGGTGGTCCTGCTGGCGACGGGTCTGCACGTGGCCTCCGGCCACGCACCGGATCGGACGAGCGTGTTGCTGGCCCTGGCGGCGGTGCCGCCCCTGGTGCTCCGCGAGCTGCTGCGTGCGGGTGACGCGGCCGGTATGGCGCGACCCGCCGCCCACCGTCGATCCGCCGGCAGCCAGGTGCGGCACCGCCATGCGGTCCAGCCACGCTGGCTTGGTGCTCTTCCGTCGGCGGACCCCGGGCACGACCAATCCCACCCCGCCGGTGACACGGCCGACCCGGCGACCGCGCAGGGTGCCGGCTCGGCCTGGACCCCGGCGGATGGCACCGGCTGGTCGGCGCTGAGCCGGCTGCCCGTTCCGGCGGGCGGTGGTCCGCCCGGTGACCGGGCGGCCCTGCTGGACGCCCTCGCCGCGATCGGCGACGTGCCGGCACCGTCCGGCGCGCTGCTGCTTGTGGACCTGCACGTCGCCGACGTGATCGGCCCGACCGCCCGGGAGGACGTGCTGGCCGAGGCGGTGCACCGGGTGCGCGCCGTGATCGCTCCCGAGGACCTGGTCACCGGCTGCGCGGGTGCCGGCTTCGCCGTGGTCACCCCCGCCGGCCCGGTGCTGGCGTACGCGCTGGGCACCCGGCTGCTCGGCGCGCTGGCCCCGCCCTACCTGTTGGCCGGCTCGGCGGTGCGCGTACAGGCCAGCATCGGGCTGGCCGAGGTGCGCGGGGACCGACCGGCGGACGTGCTCCGTCAGGCCGAGCTGGCCCGACGGCGGGCGGTGCAACTGGGCCGGGACCGGGTCGAGTGGTACGACGCGTTCCTGGAGGAACAACTGGTACGCCGGCTCGACCTGGAACGCGAACTGCCCGGGGCGGTGGCCCGGGGCGAGTTGGATCTCGTCTACCAGCCGGTGGTCGACCTGGCCGACGGGCAACCGGTGGGCGCGGAGGCACTGCTGCGCTGGCGGAGCCCGGTGCTCGGCACTGTGCTTCCGACCGAGTTGCTGCCGGTCGCCGAGGACCTGGACCTGGTCGGCGAGTTGGAGTGGTGGGTGCTGGACCGGGCCTGCCGGCAGCTGTCCAACTGGTCGGTGGGCGTCCGGGAGTTGTGGATGGCGGTCAACGTCACCACCCGGGAGTTGACGACGCCGGACTTCGTGCAGCGGACGGCGGCGGTGCTGGCCGCGTACGGGGTGCCGCCGGAGCGGCTCGTGGTGGAGGTGAGCGAGCCGAGGGTGGCGGGTGACCTGACGACAGTGGTGGCCCGGCTGGCCGGGCTACGGTCGCTTGGCGTCCGCACCGCGCTTGACGACTTCCGGGCCGAGCACGCCTCGCTCGCCCAGCTTCGTCGGCTGCCGATCGACCTGCTCAAGGTGGGCCCGGAGTTGGTGAGCGCCCGGCCGGACGGGCAACCACCGCTGATCGACGTGGTGGTCAACGTCGGTGAGCGGCTGGGCGTCGAGATCGTCGCCGAGGAGTTGGAGTCGTCGACGCAGGTCGAGGTGGCCCGCCGGGGTGGCTGCCGGTACGGGCAGGGGTTCGCGTTGGCCCGCCCGGCGACCGCCGAACGGGTGGAGGCGTACTTCGAGGAGTTTCCGTCAGCATCTCGCTGAACCGGTTCATCTCTCTCGGGGTGGTGCGGTGCTGCCCCGCGGGGTCAGCTGCGGCGTCTCGTCCTGCACCCGGCGCGCCGGCTCCCCACCGATGACGGCGAGCAGTTGCCGGGCGGCGTGGGCGCCGTACGCCGGGATGTCCCGGCCCAGCGCGGTCAGCGCGGGGTGCACCAGCCGGCACAGCGGTGAGTCGTCCCAGGCCACGATGGACAGGTCGGCGGGAACGCCGAGCCCCATCTCCTGAGCGACGGAGAGCCCGGCGATGGCCATCACGTCGTTGTCGTAGATGACAGCGGTGGGCCGCCGGGCGGAGCTGAGCAGCCGGCGGGTGGCCCGCCCGCCCTCCTCGCCGGTGTAGTCGGACCAGACGGTGACCGCGTCGAGCAGACCGAGCCGTTGACACACCGTCGCGAACGCCTCGGTGCGGATCTCGGTGTGCCGCAGGTCGGGCAGGCCGGCGACCCGGGCGATCCGCCGGTGCCCGAGCGCGACCAGGTACTCCACCGTCTCGGTCAACGCCGCCGCGTCGTCGGACCAGAGACTGGCCAGCGCGCCGGTGCCACCGGGCCCGCCGATCACCACGGCGGGCAGTTGGAGCTGCTCCAGGGCGGGGATGCGGCGGTCGTCGGTGCGCAGGTCGCAGACGAGCACCCCGTCCACCCGACGCTCGCCCCACCAGCGCCGGTAGACCGCGATCTCGGCGTCCGGGTCGGCCACCACCTGGAGGGTCAGCGCGTACGAGCGGGCGGACAGTTCGGCTTCGACGCCACTGATCAGCGCCATGAAGAACGGCTCGATGCCGAGGATCCGGGCCGGTCGGCACAGGGCCAGGCCGACCGCCCCGGCGGTGGCGGCGGAGAGCGCGCGGGCGGCGCTGCTCGGGCGGAACCCGATCTCCGTGGCGATGGCCAGGATGCGCTGTCGGGTGGCCTCGGAGACCCCGGGTTGCCCGTTCAACGCGTACGACACCGCGCCCTTGGACACGCCGGCGTGCCGGGCGACGTCGGCGATGGTCGGCCGCTTCACCGGCGTGCTCCTTCGCTAGCTGGCCGTTGACAGTCCGAAATCCGAACCATACGGTGGCTCAGCTTATCCGGTTCAGTGGACGTCTCTCGATGCGGAAGGTGCGGTGCGGAGTTGAGCCGACAGGCACTCTACGACGGTTGGACCCTGCGGGCGGCACCCGGAGCGGAGGTTCCCGACACCATCGCCGGTCGGGCCGTGCCCGCGACAGTGCCGGGGTGCGTCCACACCGACCTGCTCGACGCCGGGTTGATCCCCGACCCCTACCTCGACGACAACGAACTGGCGGTGGCCTGGATCGGGCGCACCGACTGGCACTACCGGACGAGCATCCGGCGCCCCGTCGGCGAACACGACCGGGTGGACCTGGTCTGCGCCGGCCTGGACACCGTGGCCACGCTCACCGTCAACGGCGTCGAGGTAGGCCGCACCGCGAACATGCACCGTGGCTACCGGTTCGACGTCCGCGCGTTGCTGCGCGACGGCGACAACGACCTGTCCGTGGCGTTCGACTCCGCGTACCGCTACGCCGAGGCGCAGCGGGAGCGGCTCGGCGACCGGCCCAACGCCTATCCGGAGCCGTTCCACTTCATCCGCAAGATGGCCTGCAACTTCGGTTGGGACTGGGGGCCGACCCTGGTCACGGCCGGCATCTGGCAGGACATCAGCCTGCACGCCTGGTCCACCGCCCGGCTGGCCGCCGTCCGGCCACTCGTCACGATGGACGGCCGCGACGGCCGGGTCGAGCTGCACATCGACATCGAGCGGGTCGCCGACGTTCCGCTTACCGTCCGGGCCGTCGTCGCCGGCACGCACGCCGAGGTGTTCGTTCCGGCCGGGCAGCGCACGGCCGTGCTGACCCTCACGGTCCGCGAGCCCGCGCTCTGGTGGCCCCGGGGGTACGGCGCGCAGGCACGCCACCCGATCGAGGTGACAGTGCACGCAGCGGCTGGCGACACCCTGGACACCTGGTCACACCGGATCGGCTTCCGCTCGGTGCGACTCGACACCACCCCTGACGAGCACGGCACCCCGTTCACACTGTCGGTGAACGACGTCCCGGTGTTCGTCCGTGGGGTCAACTGGATCCCGGACGACACGTTCCCCACCCGGATCACCCGCGACCGGCTCGCCCACCGGTTCGACCAGGCCGCCGAGGCCAACGTCAACCTGCTGCGGGTCTGGGGCGGAGGCCGGTACGAGTCGGCGGACTTCTACGACCTCGCCGACGAGCGGGGGCTCCTCGTCCAGCAGGACTTCCTCTTCGCCTGCGCCGCGTACCCGGAGGAGGAGCCGTTCGCCAGCGAGGTGGCCGCCGAGGCCGCCGAGCAGGTCACCCGGTTGACGCCCCACCCGTCGCTGGTGCTGTGGACCGGCAACAACGAGAACATCTGGGGCTGGCACGACTGGGACTGGCAGGAGCCGCTGGCCGGGCGGACCTGGGGGCGCGGCTACTACCTCGACGTACTACCCCGGACCGTCGCCGAGCTGGACCCGACCCGCCCGTACTGGCCGGGCAGCCCCTGGTCGGGCACCGAGACGATCCACCCGAACGACCCGGCGCACGGCACCACCCACATCTGGGACGTGTGGAACACCGACGACTACACCAGATACCGGGAGTACGTGCCCCGCTTCGTCGCCGAGTTCGGCTACCAGGCCCCACCGGCGTACGCGACAGTGCGCCGGGCGCTGAGCGACGACCCCCTGGCGCACGACTCACCGGGCATGGCGCACCACCAGAAGGCGGCAAACGGCGACGCCAAGCTCCAACGAGGGCTGGACGCCCACCTGCCCGCACCTGCGGACTTCGACGACTGGCACTACCTGACGCAACTCAATCAAGCCCGCGCCATCCAGCTCGGGGTGGAGCACTTCCGGTCCCACCGGGGCATCTGCGCCGGCACCATCGTCTGGCAGCTCAACGACTGCTGGCCGGTCACCTCCTGGTCGGCCGTCGACGGCGACGGCCGTCGCAAACCCCTGTGGTACGCCCTGCGCCACGCGTACGCCGACCGGCTGCTCACCGTCCAGCCCCGCGACGGAGGGCTGGCCCTGGTCGCGGTGAACGACGGCGGCACGCCCTGGCAGGCCTCGGCCTCGGTGAGCCGGGTGGCCCTCACCGGCGAGCCCAGGGCGAAGACGACGGTGGAGCTGGACGTCCCGGCGTACTCGGCGGTGACGCTGGCGCTGCCGGCGGAGCTGGCACGACCGGAGGATGCCCGGCGTGAGTTGCTTGTCGCGGAGGCCGGTGACACCGCGGAGCGGGCGCTGTGGTTCTTCGCCGAGGACCGGGACGTGGACTGGCCGGCGGCGGTCTGGGACGCGACTGTCGAGCCGGTCGACGGTGGGCAGCGGGTCCGGGTCACGGCCGGTACGGTGCTGCGCGACCTGGTCCTGTTCCCGGACCGCCTGGACGGCTCAGCCACTGTGGACGCCGCGCTTGTCACAGTGCTGCCGGGTGAGTCGACGACCTTCACCGTGCGGGCGAGCGGGCCGCTGGACCCTGCGGCGCTGACCAGCCGCCCGGTGCTGCGTTGCGTCAACGACATCGAGCGGAGCTAGGTAAAGGGCCGGACGAGATCACCGGGACGTGACCGAGACCGCCGCTGAGTAACCGTGTCCGAGGAATACCGCGCGGTGCCCGCCGAGTCGCAGAAGTCGCGAGGCGGCCCGTGGCGTGGGGCGGGCGACGCCCGCCCCACGCGTCGGTCAGCGTCGAGTCCAGCCACCGTTGAAGAGTGTGGTCAAACGGTTGTTCACCGCAATGGAGTAAGCCGTCTGCCCTGAAGACTTGGGGTGGAAGCTGCCGGAAGCATCGTATGGAAGTGCGCCGGCAGCGGTTTGATTGATGTATTCGCCGTTCGTCGAGCAAGCCGCGTGGCCGTCGAACTGGGCGACCGTCTCGTCCACGGCTTCCATGACCCCGGCTGTGCGAGCCGCGTCCTTGATCACTGCATTCAGTCGAGCGCCGAGGCGCAGAATCATGTACTTCTCGTCATCCTTCAACTGAAGGTTGACGAACAGGTTGCAGTCGCCTGATCCTGGCGGCTCGATCAGTAAGGGGTAGCCGGCGACCACGATATCGGCGCCCGGAACCTGGGTTCGAATGTCCGAATACAGCGACACCAAGCTGGGCTTGAGGTTGTCGATCTTGTCAGCGATGGACGGTTCGAGGCCAGCGCAGGAAGAAGTCTGGGTCAGGCAGGTCTGCAGCGAGTTGCCGAAGCCGACGTCGTTCCCACCGATGGTGAGTGTTACCAACCCCTCCTCGCCTGGGTTGTGGAAGACGGTGGAAAGTTGTCCGGCCCGCAAGCTCGGGATGGTCGCACCGGAGCAGGCCTGGTGATCGAAACTCGACCGGTCGAAGGGCGCTACGAAGTAGGGCCAGGCGTTTGTCGTTCGCTTGCAGTTGCCACCCGTATATCCGCCCTGCCCACCAGCGCCCAGCCCTGAGGAGTAGGAATCTCCAAGGGAGTTGATCTTCTTGTAACGGTCAAACGGTCGTCCCTTTGTGCGCGCCTCGACAGGCAGCGAGGGTGTGCCTTCGTTGAACCCATTTACCGGAACAACCCGGAACCTGTACCAGTGGCCAGGGAAGAGGACGTCCTGCGTGAAAGTGGTGCCAGGAATTGGCCACGGTAGGCGAATCCAGTTCGGTTCGGTGCGGTACTTCGTCAGGTCGATATATTCAATGTGGTAGCCGCTCGCGTTCGGGACCGCGCTCCACGATAGCCGAATTGAGTTTTCGGTCGCGGGAGCGGCCGTCAGCGTCGGTCGGCTGGACGGGTCGGGTCCGCCGATCGTGACTGCCGTGGAAGTGCCGGGGCGCCCGACCATGGTGCCCTTCGTGGGCACTATCCGGAATTCCACTCGTGACCCCGGAGCGAGAAAATTCGAGACGAAGCTGGTGCCGTTCACCGGGTAGGGGAGCCGGGTGAAGGCGGTTTCGCCGAGCGTGACGTTGCGCCGTTCGACGAGGTATCCCGTCGCCCCCGGTTTGCTGGCCCAGGTGAGCGAGGCTGCGCTGTCGAGCGGTGCGACGCTCGGCTGGTTACCGGTGCTGTTCCACTGGACGAACGATGGCCGGCTTCCGTACGGCGAACCAATCCCCAATCCGGCGAGCGCATCCGTGAAGGCAGCAGCAATTCGTGCCTCGCCTGTCGAATTCGGGTGAGTTCCGTCCCAGGTGTAGTATTCGGGGTACCACTCGAAATCGGGGCTGGCGATGGTGACTCGCGAATTGGAGGTGTTGAGTTCCGCCGCGAGCTGATCGTAGAGCACGTTCAGTTGCCTGGTGTCCTGGACGTTTTCCGGAGTGGACTGCCAGATGTCGTACCGGGAGAGGGTGTGACCGATGATGAAATCCACCCCGGGGTTGGCCGACCTCGCGTTGGCGATGAAGCCCCGCATGTCTTGGGCAACCTGACTCGGGCTTGCTCCCTGCACGAGGTCGTTGATTCCGAGTAGCACGAGCAGGACGCCGGCCCCCGACGTTGCGACTTTGCCGGAAATTGCAATCTTCTCGTCGGACAGCCGACGGCCCCAAAATGCGTTGTGGGCCTGGTCGAACGACGGGTTGGCGTAGGCGGTCGAGCCGTGTTGATTCGTTACATTATTGTAGAGGTCGGTTTTTGGGCCCACGAAATCAACTGCACCCGGAGCGGTTGTGGCCAGTCTCTCGTGAAGACGGAAGCGCCAGGTGAAGTCACCAGAGGATCCCTGGCTGATCGAGTCGCCGACAATCATCATTTTGGTAACCGCCGCCTGTGCCGGTGTGGGCGCTACTGCTAGAAATCCCGCCATCAGCAGCAATGAGCACAGCAAACGTCCAATATTGCGCATGTCACCCCCGTGACAACTCATGAAAATACGTGGTTGACACATTAGGATCTGACGACTCTGCGCGTAACAGCCCTATGGGCCATTGACCTGTATGCGTGCCGATGCTAGTGATCTCCACGTGAGAGGAGCGGCCTGGCCGTACGGATCAGGTGGATTGACCAGATTCCGCCGCTCACCGCGATTGCGCATCGCGCCGGCCGGAGTAATCAGCGGGCGCTGTGGTTCTTCGCCGTGGACCGGGACGTGGACTGGCCGGCGCCGGCCCGGGACGCCGCGGTCGAGCCGGTCGACGGTGGGCAGCGGGTCCGGGTCACGGCCGGTGCGGCGCTGCGCGACTGTGCCCGAGCCGTCTCGACGCCTCCGCCACTGTGGACGCCGTCCTCGCCACCCTGCTCCCGGGTGAGTCGGCGACCTTCACCGTGCGCGCCGACGCCGCGTTGGGCCCGCCGGCGTTGACCAGCCGCCCGGTGCTGCACTGCGTCGACGACATCTGAGCGGACAGGCCTTTGGTCAGACCCTTGGTGGTGGAGGGCCTGATTGATCACGTGGCGGACCACTAGCCCGCACGGCCCACGATTGAAGACTTCTTCAAGTGCTAAAGTCTTCGCATCCATAGGGAGAGGTGCTCATGTCGGTCCCGCTGTACCAGGCGAAGGCGGAACTTTTCCGCACCCTCGGGCACCCGGTGCGCATCCGGGTCCTCGAACTGCTCCAGGACGGCCCGAAGCCGGTCCGCGACCTGCTCGCCGTCATCGAGGTCGAGGCATCCAACCTCTCCCAGCAACTCGCCGTGCTGCGCCGCGCCGGGATGGTCACCTCACATCGCGACGGACCCCTCGTCATGTACGCGCTGAGCACCCCGGACGTGGCCGACCTGCTGGCCGCCGGGCGGCGGATCCTCGGCGCGGTCCTCACCGACCGGGACGGCCTCCTCGGGGAGCTACGCGCCACCGGCGCGGACAGGTGAGCCGCGCCATCCCGGTGGCCCGAGAGCGGATCCTCGGGCTGCTGCCCGGTCGGGCCGACTGGGCGGCCGTCCACCGCTCACCGCGCCGGGACCTGCTGGCCGGGCTCACCGTGGCGGTGGTGGCGCTGCCGTTGGCCTTGGCGTTCGGCGTCACCTCCGGGCTGGGCGCCGAGGCCGGATTGATCACCGCCGTGATCGCCGGCGCGGTGGCCGCTGTCTTCGGTGGCTCCAACCTCCAGGTTTCCGGGCCGACCGGGGCGATGACAGTGGTGCTGGTCCCGGTGGTGCAGCAGTTCGGAGCCACCGGCGTGCTCATGGTCGGGGCGATGGCCGGCCTGGTGCTCATCGCGCTCGCCCTGGCCCGCCTGGGCCGGTACGTCCGCTACCTGCCCACCCCGGTGCTGGAGGGTTTCACCGCCGGCATCGCCGTGGTCATCGCGCTGCAACAGGTACCCGCCGCACTCGGCATCAGCGACGCGCACGGAGAGAAGGTCTGGGCCGTCGCCTTCGACGCGGTCGCCCGTTTCGTCGTACACCCGCAGCCGGCCGCACTGGCGGTGGCCCTCGCCGTCGCGGCGCTGATGCTGCTGGGTGCCCGGTGGCGACCCGGCCTGCCGTTCTCCCTGCTCGGCGTGGGAGCCGCCACCGTCCTCGCCGAGTTCATCCCGGTCGATCTGGCCCGGATCGGCGCGCTGCCGCAGGGCCTGCCGGCGCCCTCCCTCGGCTTCCTCGACCTCGACGCGCTGGGCGTGCTGCTGCCCAGTGCGCTCGCCGTCGCCGCGCTCGCCGCCCTGGAGAGCCTGCTCTCCGCCACCGTCGCCGATGGCATGACCGTCGGCCAGCGGCATGACCCGGACCGGGAGTTGTTCGGTCAAGGGCTGGCCAACCTCGCCGCCCCACTCTTCGGCGGCATCCCGGCGACCGCCGCCATCGCCCGGACGGCGGTCAATGTCCGCGCCGGGGCGGCATCGAAGTTGGCGGCCCTCACCCACGCCGTCGCCCTCGCGGCGATCGTGCTCGCCGCCGCGCCGTTGGTCGGCCGGATCCCGCTCGCCGCCCTGGCCGGGGTGCTGCTGGCCACCACCGTCCGCATGGTGGAGGCCGGCTCGCTGTGGGCGCTGGCCCGGGCCACCCGAGGTGATGCGGTAGTGCTGGTACTCACCTTCGCCGTCACCGTGATCTGGGACCTCGTCACCGCCGTCGCGGTCGGCGTCGGCGTTGCAGTGGTGCTCGCCCTGCGCGCGGTGGCCCGCAGCGCCCGGTTGGAACAGGTGCCCCTCGACCCCGGGGAACACAACGCCGAGGAGTACGCGCTGCTCACCGAACACATCGTCGCGTACCGGCTGGACGGGCCGCTCTTCTTCGCTGCCGCCCACACCTTCCTCCTCGAACTCTCCGAGGTCAGCGACGTCCGTGTCGTCATCCTGCGGATGTCCCGGGTGACCACGATGGATGCCACCGGTGCGCACGTCCTCGGCGATGCGATCCGGCGGCTACGCGGACGCGGGATCACCGTCCTGCTCTCCGGCATCACCCCCGCCCACGACCAGGTCCTCGCCACCCTCGGAGTCGCTGACGACCTGCGCCGCGAAGGGCTGGTCTTCCCGGACACCCCCGCCGCCATCCGGTACGCCCGCGCGGTAGCGCTTCCTGCGATGGGCCAGCCGACGGTCGTACCCGCCGACTGAGCGGTACGGCCTGCTGTCGCCTTCCGGATAGCGGGGGACGTGCGGTGGCGCGGTGACCGTTCAATGACAGACATGCGGGAATTCAGCGCCACAGTCGTGGCGAAGGCACTTGTCGTGGCCGCCATTCCTGTCGGTGCCGTGGGGTTCGTCGTCCCCGATCCGTGGGCCGTCGCCTCGATCGTGGCCAGCCTCGTCCTCGTGGTCGCCGCCGGCGCGGTGTGGTGGTTGATCGTCCGCACCCTGGGGCGGTGGCACCGTCGGCACGGCACCGGTGAAGCTGGCGGCCCGGCTGCGACAGGCGGCGGCAGCGACTACTACTACGACCCCGAGCTTGTGGTGTATGCCTCCCGGTCTGTCCGCAGGCACCAACTGATGGTGTCGAGCACCAGCCGTGTCCGCCGGGCCGGCATGAAGCGCAACATGGCGCGCATCGCGACACTGGCCGCTTCCGCGCAGCGGAGCGCCCGGCGCGAGCAACTGTGGTGGCTGGTCGTAGGCCTGGCGGCGTCCATCCCGATCGGCGTCGCCATCAACCTCGCCACCGGGTGACTATGCGCTGACGCGGTCGGCTGCCTCGCTGATCAGGTGGGCGAGTTTGCCGGCCTTCTCGGCAGCCGTTCTGTTCTCTGTCACTACGCCGTTGCGGGTGGGTGTCCGGGCGACTCCCGAGACACCCACCGAAGCCTCAGCGGATGGTGGCGGTCGCTTGGACGAACGTGGCCCAGGCGACGGGAGCAAAGGTGAGGGCCGGACCGTGCGGATCTTTGCTGTCGCGTACGGCGACAACGTCGGGCAGGTTGTCGGCGACTTCGACGCACTCGCCGCCGTTGCCCGCGCTGCGGGTGCTCTTGCGCCACCGGGCGGCGGTCAGGTCAACCATTGTGAACCTCTCCGATGATCTTATTGATCAGTTGGAACGATTGTCCCTCATCGAGGGCGAGTGACAGCAAGCTCGACCCGACCTTCTCGTAGGTCGCAAACTCGTGGGGACGGTCGAGGTAGAGGGCGCCGGTGATCGCCTCGCTGTAAACCAACGGAGGCTCAGGGGTGGTGCGGTTCCCGAGCGGAAAGTCAAGAAGCACGAACTCGCCCCCAACAGTGCCGTGATGCGGTCCGGCGGCCAAGGGCAACACGCGAATCGAGATGTTCGGCAGGCGAGTCAGTCGTAGCAAGTTGTGGAGTTGGTCCGCCATAATCTCGGGGCTGCTGACCGGCCGTAGGAGCACCGATTCGCAGAGCATCACCTGCACCTGCGGAGCCTGGGGTAGGCGACGGGTCAGCAGGGACTGCCGTTGCAGTCGAAGTTCGACCGCGCGCTCTCGGTCGTCGTCGCTCATGTCGGGCTGGTCGATGCGGTAGATGCCCCTGGCGTAGTCCCGGCTCTGAAGGATGCCGGGCACGAGGCTGTTTTTGTAGAAGCGGAGCTTCGACGCGGCGGATTCCAGGCCCACGTACAGCTCGAACCACTCCGGGACGGCGTCGCCGTACGCGTGCCACCAGCCCTTCGCCTTTGTCTCGCTGGCCAGTGAGGTCAGCGCCCGGGTCAGCTCGCCCGTTGCCCCGTACAGCTCGCACATCGCCCGGACGTCGACGCCGCGCACCGAACCGAGCCCACTTTCGATCCGCCACACCTTCTGACGGCTGCACTCCAGCGCTTCGGCGACCGCGTCGAGGGTCGCGCCCGCCTCGGTGCGCAAGTCACGTAACGCCCTGCCGAGCTGGCGTCGGGGCACCGTCGAGCCCATGTCATCGGCCACCCGGCTCTCCTTCCTGTTGAGTTTTGCAACATCCCGACAGCCGTTCTGCAACAGGTAAATGTTGCGCACGAATACTGGAACAATGTGATCGGATATCCATTGTGATAGCGCCCTGACCTTACAAGACGGTTCCGAAAACGGCGGTGGACGCGCAATTACCGCGCCGATGAGTGTCGGTCGGAATTTCAGGAAGGGTGGTGCTGCTTCGTGCGCGCCCTTCCGGCGCGACGACGACGGGGTACGCCTTCTCGCTCGGACCCGTGACCCGCGCCGCCAGCGGTAGGAGTTGGAAGCTGGACGGGCGGTGGAGCGTCCTGCAATGACCGCACCCGTGGCTACGGAGCGTGAGATGACGTGTCCGCTCTGCCAAGCTCTGGCACGGTATCGATACCGATCATCCTGACATCTTCCTTACCTGCCGCCACATAGCCTTCCGGTGTTCCTGACCGTGATCGATCCTGGAGGCTGCAACGTGTGGATCAACGGACGGCTGCTCGTGCCGATCTCGTTGGTGTTGGTGATGGCGACCGCCGCCTGTGACACGGCGATGGCGCCGGCTTCCGGGCGGGGCGATGTTCCGCGCTCAGGTCCGAGTGCTGCGCGTCCCGGTGATACACCGACCTCCAGCCCGACTCCGGATATTCCGACCGACGAGCAGATCCCCACCCGGGCTGCTGGCACCTTCACCACCGCCACCGGCAACGGTCGCGTGATCGGTACGGGCCGGAAGCGGGTGCGCTACAGCGTCTCGGTGGAGAAGGGCATCGCCTGGGGTGACATCCCGGCCTGGAAGCCGGACCGGTTCGCCGAGAGCATCGAGCAGGTGTTGGCGGCACCGAACGGGTGGGCCGATTCCGCAGAACACCCGGTCACCAACTCCGCGGTGAACCTGAACCGGGCGTCGTGGTCCTTCCAGCGGGTCGGCAGCTCGAAGGTCGACGTCGACGTGAGGCTCGCGACACCGAGGACAGTGGACCGACTCTGCGGCGCGAGCGGCGTCGACACCGAGGGCGTCTACTCGTGCAAGTACGGCAAGACGATCATGATCAATTTGCGGCGGTGGCTCCAGGGCTCACCGGGATATCCGGTCAGCATCGACGAGTACCACGCGGGCGTCATCAACCACGAGTTCGGCCACTTCCTCGGATTCGCGCACATGAAGTGCGGCGGTCGCGGCAAGCCGGCCCCGGTCATGATGACGCAGACGATAGATCTGGGCGGGTGCGTGCCCAACGTCAGCCCGTTCGTCGGCAACGGGCAGTTCGTCAGCGGACCGTGGGCACCATCCTGACCCGGTGATCCCCGCCCCGCCGCAACGTTGATCAACGAAGCGCAGCGATCATGTGCCCAACGGAGGTCGACGGATTGCCGTCCGGGGGCGGGTCGAGTTGACCAGCCCGCCGACAGGCGTCCTCAATCCGGTCGCGGAAGTTGCCGAAGTTGAGTCTGGTCTTGTCCCAGGAGGGGTCATGCTCCCGCAGCAGGTCGCGGGCTCTTTTGGCGTTCTCCACGAACCGGGTGCAGTTGCCATAGTGGAGCAGTAGCCACACCTCGAAGCAGGGATTGGACCAGGCTAGATTGACGTCGTTAGCGGCAGATTCGCGGTTTGCCGGCTCAGTGGCGAAGTCGTCGACGTAGCAGACGGCCCATGCTTCGTCGAAGTCGTCGCGCTGCCGCCGCCGCGCCGCACCTCGTACCACGTTGACCGGGGACCCGCGCTCTGCCACGACGACCACCCGAGGGCGCACCCACGCCTCCTGCTTGAGACCGTTGAAGTAGTCCCGTTCGGTGGATTCACCATTGGTGGCGATCAGTATGGTCTTCCGCTGCTCTCGGGTCGATGCGCGTCGGCGGAGATCGGTCTCGTGGCCACGGCCGGACCGTATCGAGCCCGAGGCACGCCGATCACCCTGCCGGGGCGTCATCCGAGCCTCCACGGGTGGCAAGGGCCTGCTCAAACAGGTCGGTGGACAGGTTGGGAACTGCGCCGTAGTTGCCGTTCAAGTAACGGCGCTGACGGTTCTCACCTTCTTTCCGAGGCTTGAAGTCGGTCAACGGATACAGCGAGGAGGCGCCCTCGTTATCCTTCTCCACGAACCAGATTTCGTCGCGGCGCAGGATCTCCTCAGCGTCGAGGGTGCCGAGCAGGGCGGCGTCGTGGCTGGTGAAGATGAGTTGGCCACCGAGCGGGTTCGCGGCCGGGCTACGGAACAGGCTGATGAGCTTGGCGGTCAGGATCGGGTGCAAGCTCGCATCGATCTCGTCGATCAGCATTGTGGTGCCGGTACGTAGCATCGCTGCGGCATGCAGACCCAGGGTCAGCAGTTGCCGGGTGCCGGTCGACTGGTCCTGCAGGTCAAGCAGTGCTGTGCCGTGCGGGCCCTGATGAGCGAACTGAACGCGGGGCGAGGGCCGGATAGCCGCGACGGCTTTCTTTAGTCGGTCGCTTAATCTTCTGGCTGGCAGGTCGGACCAGACGGCCTGATCATCACCCGAATCAGAGGCGATCACGACGTCAACGATCCCCACGTCGGCGGCCTGCAACAGGTCAACGACCAGGCGGCGTACCTCATCGGCATCCGACTGGCCGATACGGACGAGGGCGGACAGCCCGGAGTTGGGGTCAGTCCGTTGGCCTGTCAGGTAGAACCACCGGTAGGTGTCATGCAACGGCTGTGGGTTTGTCGGATCCGGTTGGGGTCGGCTGTGGCCAAAGCGCGCGACCGTGCTGAGAAATAGAGCTGTTGGCGCGGTGATACCAGCGATCTGCTCCAGGTCGCTGCGCCGGCCCGACTCCTCACCCCAGTTGAAGACGTCACCGTCGCGCTCGAAGACGCGCCGGCGGCGTCCCAGTGGATAGTGGTAGAGCCACTCCTCCAGCACCCGGTCGTCGTCGATCGTGAAGCCATAGGTGTGTCTGATCCCGCCGAGCCGAAGGTCGACGACGTAGCGCGATGGTTGGGTGCCGGCTAGCGGATCCAACCGGAACGGCTCCCGGGACAGCCCCACCCCGGGCTCGACCGCCCGGTCAGACTCCACGACCATCTGTCGCATGAACGCCAGCGCGCCCAGACAGTTCGACTTGCCCGACGCGTTGGCTCCGAAGATGCCGACGACCTGGACCGCCTGCGGAGCCGGCTCGTCGGCCTCGGCCCCGTCGCCGTAGACGGGCGTCAGGTTCAGCTGATGCTCGTCGTGAAAAGAACGATGGTTGGCGAAGCGGAAACTCAGCAGCATTGGCCGCATGCCCCTAGCTCGTGGGCGATGCAGGCCAGCCTTGCCGCTGGCGGCGTTTTAATCGCGGCGTATGCAGTCGCTGCCGAAGCTGCGCGCCTCAGGCCCGTGAGGCGATCCTGACCGCCTCGGCGAGCATGGCATCCAGCTCGTTGTCGGTCAGGTTTTCCTCCGTAAGGATTTTCTGCACCGTGGCCGCCTGGATGCGACCGATCATCTCCTGACTGATCGAGTAGTCGATTGACGGATCGATGATCGACATGATCAGTGTCTCGGCGGCCTCAGCATCGATCTCGGGTCCACCGTCAGCGAGCCCTGCTCGGAGGCCACCGACGAACGTGATGACCTCAGCACGCCCGGTGGTTTCGCCGAAGCGACGATCGACGGCGAGGAAGAAGACCGCCGCGAGGAAGCGAGGAAGCCCGTCCCACCCTTCGACGTCAAGCCTTGCCTCAACCGCATCGTTGGCGGCGTGATCGCCGCGCACCATCGTCCGGATGTACTCCGGCAGCTCAGGCCTGATCATCTTCGTCTCGCTCCCTCGCTCGTCGAGCTTTGCCATGGTTCCATATGGCCTTCGCGGTCACCGCCAACGCGCCAGCTGCCATCACTACGGCGGTCACCGGGTTGTCTACCTGCGGGCGTTCGTGAGCCGGCGTGGGTTGAGGGCTCGTCGTGCCGCTTGTGGGGCGTTCCTGCTGTTGCTTGAAAAACTTGAGTACTGCTTTGGCGTTGGTCTCGGCATTCTTCAGGCTGTCCTCGGTGTTGTCGGCCTTCTGGACCTGTTTGCGCCAGGCGATGTCGGCCCGGCGCCCACGCCTTTCGGCTTCGGTCAGTAGACGTTCCCCCGTCGGGGAGGCGTCGCCCCCTGCCGGTTCGGTAGGGGCGGCACCGGGGGCGATGGTGTTGACATACCCGGTGATGTGCCGGGCAGCCTCGGCCAGGAGGCGGGCGTAGCGGCCGGCTTTGTCGCGGGCCACCTCGGCGTCCGCGACTGCCGCGCTCAACCCTCGGTCAGCACTGCCCCGCTGCACCCCGGCCAGGTGCGCCAGGGCCTGCTCCGCGTCCGTCCGGGCGCGCAGCGCCGTAACGGCTGCGGTGTCGAGCTTTCCGCGTACGGCGAGAAGCTGCGCGACGACCTCGGCGATGCTGCCACTCATCCGAGGCGGGTGAGGTAGGTGTTTGCGTGTTTGGCGGCGTTGTCGAAGCGGCGGCGGGTCGGTTCGACCTCTGCGCTTGCTGCGACAAGCGCCTGATGTACCGCTTCCACGTCGTCGTCGCGGCTGCCCCGCAGCACGGCGTCCGCCATTCGGGTGGCTGCCTCCGTGTCAGAGGCTGCCTGGTCGAAAACCCGCCGTCCCTGGCGGGCGGCTTCGATGGCGGCGCGGAGAGACGCCTTGACCTCGCCAACGCTCATCGCTGCGGCCGATACTCAGCCGAGGACGCTGATGTAGCGGCGTGCCGCCTCTGAGCTGCCCTGCACCAGGGTCATGGCTTCGGCCAGGCGCTGCTTGCTCTGCTCACCTCGGGCGATGGCCTCGGCGATCGTCGGATGCCCGGTGCCGGCGGAGATTGCGCGTAGCCGGGCCAGCATCTGTTCGGTGTTGTCGGCGGCGGCCCGGATCTGGTTGATGGTGGCGTTGCCCTGCTCGGCGGCCTGCATCAGCGCTGCCTTGACTTCTTCGATGCTCGCCATGCGGCCCTCCGTCTGACGATCCCGCAACGAGTTCACGTTTGCGTGGTCGGACGGACACTATCGGAGATGGAGGTGGCACGCAGCCCCGCCGCTTACAGGTATTCCGCCGCCATCCGTTCCACGTCGGCGATGAACTCTTCAAGCTGTGTCTCGGTGGGATCGCGGTCCTGAAGCGGTCTTTGCTGCCGCAGACCGCGACGATGCCGGGCAGGTTACGGCGCTGCCCGGCCGGTGCGTCTCTTCGCCGGCCGGGCAGCGGGGCGGTGCTTGTCAGGTGGTGGTGGTGAGGCGGCTCTTCAGCATCTCGGCCAGGTCGGCGGTCTCCGCCGCCGGCGGCGCCTCGATGGTCACCGTCTTGCCGTAGTCGGTGTAGTCGATGACCATGTCGCTGACCTTGCCCATGACCAGGCTCACCCGGCGCGGCCGGTACTGCTCGTCGACCCACAGGTCGAGCTTGATCTCCTTGACGCCCTGCGCGGTGAACGCCTGCTCGCTGGCGGCCCGCATCTTGGCGTCGATCTGCTTGAGGTAGGTCGCCACCGGCGTGGTGACGGTGTAGTGGACGGTCGTCGCCCCGTTCACCGTCTCCTGCCCGACCACGGTCGTGCCCTCGATGCCCAGCAACGTCCTGACCTGCTTGATCGGGTCCATGTCATCGAACTGCTTGGCGAAGTCGGTGCCCGTCTTGCCGCCGTTCATCGCGGTCATGTCCATCTTCATCCAGCGCTTCCCGCCGGTGGTCGCGCGTTGCGCCGCCGGAACCTCGACGAAGACCACCGGGCCGATCATCCGAGCGGTGACCTCGGGGCCGTCCGGGACGGTCATCCTCAACTCGGCCTGGGCCGGGTCACCCAGGTTCAGGTGACCCTGCATCGAGATGCTCTGACCGTTGACGTTGCCCTTCATCGTCAGGGCCACCGAGTCGGTCTTGGCGGTGCTGTCGACCGTCTTCTGCAGCGACCCCTTGAGGTCGCTGGCAAGCAACTCCAGGACGCTTGGCTGCTTGTCTGACGCCTCGGTCGAATCGGTCTGCGGGCTGCAGGCAGCCCCGGCGAACGCGGTGACCGCCGCGATCGTCAACCCGGCGGTCTTCTTCCACAGTGCCACGTTCATGCCTCTTCCCCCGTAGGAACCTGGCTTCCCAGATAGACCGACGCCACGCTAGTCCATGGAGTCCACCCGAGGGCACTCGGTTTACCTGCCCACCAGGGTGTGCATGTGGCGATCAGGCGAACGGGACAGTGGTCCCGGTTGGGGCCGATGCCCCTACTCCGGGACGCGGCGGTAGGCCCCGTCGCTGGCCGAGGTGGCCATCGACGCGTACGCGCGCAGCGCCGCCGACACGGGCCGCTGCCGATCAACCGGCGTGTACGGCTTGTCGCGCTTCTCCTCCGCCACCCGTCGCGCCTCCAACTCGTCCTGCGGCACGTTCAGCTCGATGGACCGGCCCGGGATGTCGATGACGATCTCGTCGCCCTCGCGGACCAGGGCGATCAGCCCGCCGGAGGCCGCCTCGGGGGAGGCGTGACCGATGGAGAGCCCCGAGGTGCCGCCGGAGAAGCGGCCGTCGGTGAGCAGCGCGCAGGACCTACCCAGCCCGCGGCCCTTCAGGAACGAGGTGGGGTAGAGCATCTCCTGCATGCCCGGCCCGCCCCGGGGGCCCTCGTACCGGATCACCACGACGTCGCCCGCGACTACTTCCTTGGCGAGGATCGCGGTCACCGCGTCGTCCTGCGACTCGTAGACCTTCGCCGGGCCGCGGAAGGCCAGGCAGTCGTCCGGCACCCCGGCGGTCTTCACCACGCAGCCGTCCGGAGCCAGGTTGCCGTGCAGGATGGCCAGGCCGCCGTCGGCCGAGTAGGCGTGCTCGCGGTCCCGGATGCAGCCCCCGGCCGCGTCGGTGTCCAGCGACGACCACCGGTTGGTGGTGGAGAACGGCTCGACGGTACGCACGCCACCGGGCGCGGCGTGGAACAGCTCGACCGCCTTCGGGGTCGGGGAGCCGCCGCGCACGTCCCAGTCGGTGAGCCACTGGGCCAGCGAGGGGGAGTGCACGGCGTGCACGTCCCGGTTGAGCTGCCCGGCCCGGTCCAACTCGCCGAGGATCGCGGGGATGCCGCCGGCCCGGTGCACGTCCTCCATGTGGTAGTTCGGCGAGTTCGGTGCGACCTTCGCCAGGCAGGGCACCCGCCGGGAGATGGCGTCGATGTCGGTGACGCCGAAGTCCAACTCGGCCTCGCGGGCCGCGGCGAGCAGGTGCAGCACCGTGTTCGTGGAGCCGCCCATCGCCACGTCCAGGGCGACCGCGTTCTCGAAGGCGGCCTTGGAGGCGACGGTGCGGGGCAGCACCGAGTCGTCGTCACCGTCGTACCACCGCTTGGAGATCTCCACGACGGTGCGGCCGGCCTCGACGAAGAGGGACCGGCGCGCGGCGTGGGTGGCGAGCGTCGAGCCGTTGCCGGGCAGCGCCAGCCCGATCGCCTCGGTGAGGCAGTTCATCGAGTTGGCGGTGAACATGCCGGAGCACGAGCCGCAGGTCGGGCAGGCGGAGCGTTCGATCTCACCGAGCTGCTCGTCGGTGACCGACTCGTTCGAGGAGGCGATCATCGCGTCGATCAGGTCGATCTTGCTGTGCACGACGCCCTCGATCGCCATCGTCTTGCCGGCCTCCATCGGGCCACCGGAGACGAAGACTGTCGGGATATTGAGCCGCAGGGCGGCCAGCAGCATGCCGGGCGTGATCTTGTCGCAGTTGGAGATGCAGACCAGGGCGTCCGCGCAGTGCGCGTTGACCATGTACTCCACCGCGTCGGCGATCAACTCCCGGCTGGGCAGCGAGTAGAGCATGCCGCCGTGGCCCATCGCGATGCCGTCGTCGACAGCGATGGTGTTGAACTCCCGGCCCACTCCGCCGGCCTCGGCGACCGCGTCGGCGACCAGGCCGCCCATGTCCTTGAGGTGTACGTGACCAGGCACGAACTGGGTGAAACTGTTGGCGATGGCGACGATCGGCTTACCGAAATCGTCGTCGGTCATCCCGGTGGCCCGCCAGAGGGCCCGGGCGCCGGCCATCGTCCGACCGTGTGTGGAAGTCCTCGACCGCAGCTCAGGCATACGTACCAGCATGACACCGTCGCCGCGCCGAGCCACCCGCGTATGCGCCGTGTCCCAACAGTTGCACACCCAGCCCCCCATGGCGTGCGTCGATCCGGCACTCTTGAAAGGTGCAACTCCCCCCGGGCCTGGTCGCTGTCGCGGGGCTCAGTGGGCTCGTCGCCGCTGTGGCCACCGTGCTGCTGACCCTGGTCGCCCGGCGGCGCAGCGGGCCTCGTCGACCGGCGCACGTGCTGCTCGCGGCGGCCGCCGGCGTCGCCCTTCTCAGCCTGCTGACCGGGGTGGTCGCCGCGCTCAACGCGCACCCCCACTGGGCTCACGAGCAGGGGCAGCGCACCGGCTGGGCGATCGCTGTGGCGATCGGCACGGCGGTGAGTGGGCTGGCCTTCGCCGCCGGGCTGCTCCGGCTGCCGGGGGTGGCCGCCACCGCGGCGGGCACGGCCCGGCTCGCCCTGGACGGGCTGGTGATGGCGGCGGCGCTGTGGTTCGTCGGCTGGGTGCTGTTCTCCGAGCCCACCCGGTTGCTCGGCGCCGCCACCCCGACGGCCTGCCCGGCGATCCTGGTGGTCACGGTGAGTGCCGCGCTCGGGGCCGGGCTCGCCGTGATCGTCATCTTCCGGGCGGCCGCCCCACGTCGGCGCCTCGCCGCCCTGGGCGTCGGCATCACCGCGGTCAGCTGCGGCGGGATGGGGCTCAGCGCCGGACTCTGCCAGACCGGGCCGACCATGGCGTTGGCCGGCGCGGCGATGCTCGCCGCCGGGCTGCTGACCGTCGCGCTCGCCGTGCACCGGGCGGGCCGGCCGGGGCAGGTCGAGGTCGATCTGATCGGCCGCGACGGCGAGTACGCGATCGCCCCGATGGTCGCGATGGCCGGCTCGGCGATGTACCACCTCGCCCAGAACGGCCGCTTCACCGCGGCGGGCATCGTGGCCGGCAGTGTGGAGGGCTTCGCCCTGGTGGCGCGGCAATACCTCACCCTGCGCGACGTCCGGGGGTACGCGGGCCGCCTGGCCGAGCGGGAGGCGCACTTCCGCGAGCTGGCGCACACCGACCCGCTGACGTCCCTGGCCAACCGGCGCGGGCTGCTGCGCGCACTGCACGACAGCGCCGCGGCGCGCATTCCGTGTGTGCTGCTCGGTCTCGACCTGGACGGCTTCAAGAACGTCAACGACATACGGGGTCACGACGTGGGTGACGCCGTGCTGGCCGAGGTCGGCCGGCGGCTGCGGAGCAACCTGCGCCCCGGCGACGTGGCCGCCCGGCTGGGCGGCGACGAGTTCGCCGTGCTGATGCAGGGCCGCCCGGCCGAGGCGGACCGCGTCGCCGAGCGGTTGCTCGGGGTGCTCAACCGGCCGTACGACGAGCCGGAGGGGCCGGTCTTCCTCTCGGTGAGCATCGGGGTGGCCGGCTGGGCCGGCGAACCGGACGTGGAGTTGCTCCTGCGCCACGCCGACCTGGCCCTGCGCTACGCGAAGCAGCGCGGCAAGAACCGGATCGAACGCTACGACGCCGCGTACGACCAACTGCTGCGCCGGCGGACGACTGTGGAGCACGAGCTGCGCGGTGCCATCGATCGCGACGAGCTGCGGTTGGCCTTCCAGCCGGTGGCGTCGCTGCCGTCGGTGCGTCCGGTCGGCGCCGAGGCGCTGTTGCGCTGGCACCACCCGGAGCTGGGCAACGTCGGTCCGGACGAGTTCATCCCGCTCGCCGAGGAGTGCGGCATGATCTCCCCGCTGGGCGCGTGGGTGCTGCACCAGGCCTGCTACCAGCTCTCCCGTTGGCTGGCGGACGGCCACGACGTCTGGGTGTCGGTGAACGTCTCCCCGCGCGAGTTGCACGCACCGGAGTACGTGGTCCAGGTCGCCGAGGCGCTGCGCGCCCACCATGTGCCGCCGCAGCGGCTGGTGCTGGAGGTCACCGAGCACGCGGTCGCCACCGACCTGGACGAGCTGATCCGGCGGCTGACCGCGCTGCGGTTGACAGGTGTCCGGATCGCGCTCGACGACTTCGGGGCCGGCTACTCGTCGTTGGGGCAGTTGCGCCGGCTGCCGATCGACATCCTGAAGATCGACCACAGCCTGGTGGCGGAGCACGAGCCGGTCCGGCCGGTCGGTCAGGACGGTCCGGCGTTCGCCCCGATGGTCGACATCGTCATGCGACTGGGCCACCAGCTGGGGCTGGAGGTGATCGCCGAGGGGGTGACCACGCCGACCGAGTTGGCCGCGGTGGTGGCCGCCGGTTGCCGCTTCGGTCAGGGCGCTCTCTTCGGCTGGGGGGTGCCGGCCGAGCACCTGGAGGCGATGCTGGAGGCGGCGACGTCACCGGGCGCACGGTCCACGCCGGTGCCCGCGCAGCGCCGGGTTCCGGGCGGGTACGCGCAGGTCACTTCGCCCTCCGATGGCGAGTCGCCGGGCGACGCGCCGACGTCCGTTGACCAACATGTGGGAGCAGTTGACTCATCGCGTGAGATGCGTCAGGCTTAGCCGCATGTCGTCGTACCGGTCGCTGCGAGTACTTACCTGAGCGCACTCTCCCCCGTCGAGAGTGCGCTGGCCCCGTGCATCTGCACGAGGGCCGTTTTTATTGCCATCGGAACCTGGCGAAGCGGGCCCCGCCCGTGTCGCATCGCTTGACTAGCCACCAGCCACTCCAGCCGAAGGCCAGAAACCGTCATGACGAGACCCACGCCCGAGACCCTCGCCCACTCCGCCCGGCGGGCCCGCGCGGCCACCGACCCGACCATCGACGTCGACCAGGCCGTCGCACGTCCCGCGGCCACCCCGGCCGCTCCGGCGGTACGGCCCTCCGCCCCGGCCCAGGTCTCCGGGGCCGGCTCCCTCGTGCGGTCCCTTGAGGCGCTCGACGTCGACGTCGTCTTCGGCATCCCGGGCGGCGCGATCCTGCCGGCGTACGACCCGCTCTACGACTCCACGGTCCGGCACATCCTGGTGCGCCACGAGCAGGGCGCGGGGCACGCCGCCACCGGGTACGCGCAGGCCACCGGCAAGGTCGGCGTGTGCATCGCCACCTCCGGCCCGGGTGCGACGAACCTGGTCACCCCGATCGCCGACGCGTACATGGATTCGGTGGCGATGGTGGCGATCACGGGGCAGGTGGCCCGCCCGTCGATCGGCACCGACGCCTTCCAGGAGGCCGACATCCAGGGCATCACCCTGCCGATCACCAAGCACAACTTCCTCGTGCAGAACGCCGAGGAGATCCCGCAGGTGCTGGCCGAGGCCTTCCACCTGGCCAGCAGTGGTCGGCCCGGCCCGGTGCTCGTCGACATCCCCAAGGACGTGCTCCAGGCGCAGACCACCTTCACCTGGCCGCCCACCCTGGACCTGCCCGGCTACCGGCCGACCCTGCACCCGCACGGCAAGCAGATCCGGGAGGCCTCGCGGTTGATGGCCGCCGCCCGCCGGCCGGTGCTCTACGTCGGCGGCGGTGTCCTGAAGGCCGGCGCCACCGACGGGCTGCGCCGGCTGGCCGAGCTGACCGGCATCCCGGTCGTCACCACGCTGATGGCGCTCGGCGCGTTCCCCGACTCGCACGAGCAGCACCTGGGCATGCCCGGCATGCACGGCACTGTCGCCGCGGTCTACGGCCTGCAGAAGGCGGATCTGATCGTCGCGCTCGGCGCGCGGTTCGACGACCGGGTCACCGGCAAGCTCGACTCGTTCGCCCCGGACGCGACTGTGGTGCACGCGGACATCGACCCCGCGGAGATCGGCAAGAACCGGCACGTGGACGTGCCGATCGTCGGGGACGCCAAGCACGTCATCGACGAGCTGATCACCGCGGTGACCGTCGAACGGTCAGCGGGGCGGAGCGCCGACCTGGGCGACTGGTGGACCCAGCTGAACGACCTGCGCGACCGCTACCCGCTGGGCTACGACGAGCCGGCGGACGGCACGCTCTCCCCGCAGTACGTGATCAAGCGCCTGGGCGAGATCGTCGGCCCGGACGCGATCTTCGTGGCCGGGGTGGGCCAGCACCAGATGTGGGCGTCGCAGTTCATCTCCTACGAGAAGCCGTACACCTGGTTGAATTCCGGCGGTCTCGGCACGATGGGTTACGCGGTGCCGGCCGCGATGGGCGCCAAGGTCGGCAAGCCGGACACGGTGGTCTGGGCGGTGGACGGTGACGGCTGCTTCCAGATGACCAACCAGGAGTTGGCCACCTGCGCGTTGGAGGGCATCCCGGTCAAGATCGCCGTGATCAACAACGGCAACCTCGGCATGGTCCGGCAGTGGCAGACCCTGTTCTACAACGAGCGCTACTCCAACACCGACCTCGGCACGCACAAGCACCGCATCCCGGATTTCGTCAAGCTCGCGGAGGCGCTTGGCTGCATCGGGTTGCGCTGCGAGAACGCCGACGACGTGGACAAGACCATCGCCGCCGCCATGGAGATCAACGATGCTCCGGTCGTGATCGACTTCGTGGTCGGCAAGGACGCGATGGTCTGGCCGATGGTCGCCGCAGGCACCAGCAATGACGAGATCATGTTCGCCCGTGGCGTCCGCCCGGTCTTCGACGAGGATGACATCTAGTCATGACCGAATGCACCGAGCGCAGCGAGGGCCATGAGGGCTTGACAAAGGAGACGCAGTGACCATGCACACCCTGTCCGTGCTTGTGGAGAACAAGCCCGGCGTGCTCGCCCGGGTCTCGGGCCTGTTCTCCCGGCGCGGGTTCAACATCGACAGTCTCGCCGTGGGTGAGACCGAGAACCCGGACGTCTCCCGGATCACCATCGTGGTCAACGCCGAGTCGTCGCCGTTGGAGCAGGTCACCAAGCAGCTCAACAAGCTCGTCAACGTACTCAAGATCGTTGAGCTGGATCCGCAGGTCTCGGTCGCCCGGGAGTTGCTGCTGGTGAAGGTCCGCGCGGACCGGGCCGCCCGCTCCCAGGTGCTGGAGACCGTCAACCTGTTCCGCGCCCGGGTGGTCGACGTCGCACCTGACACGCTGACCATCGAGGCCACCGGCACCCCGGACAAGCTGGACGCCCTGCTCCGCGACCTCGAAGCCTTCGGCATCAAGGAAATGGTCCAGTCCGGGCTGGTGGCGATCGGGCGTGGCTCGCGTTCGATCACCGCCGGGCCTGCGCTCCGGGCCGCCTGACCGCCACCGGTCGGCCCGGCCGGGTCGATCCGAACCCATCCGCACAGACCACGACGGGCCGCCCCGGCCGTCGTACGAAAGGGAAGTTCTCATGAGCGTTGAGGTGTACTACGACGACGATGCCGACCTCGGCCTGATCCAGGCCAAGAAGGTCGCGGTCATCGGCTACGGCAGCCAGGGCCACGCCCACGCGCTGTCGCTGCGCGACTCCGGCGTCGACGTGGTGATCGGTCTGCCGGAGGGCTCGAAGAGCCGCCCCAAGGCCGAGGACCAGGGCCTGCGGGTGGTCACCCCCGCGCAGGCCGCCGCCGAGGCCGACGTGATCATGGTGCTCGCGCCGGACACCGCCCAGCGCTCCATCTACACCGAGTCGATCGCCCCGCACCTCACCCCGGGCAAGGCCATCTTCTTCGGCCACGGCTTCAACATCCGGTACGGCCTGATCAAGCCGCCGGCCGAGGTGGACGTGGCGATGGTCGCGCCGAAGGGCCCCGGCCACCTGGTTCGCCGCCAGTACGCCGACGGCAAGGGCGTGCCCTGTCTCGTCGCCGTCGAGCAGGACGCCAGCGGCAACGCGTTCGCCCTCGCCCTCGCGTACGCGAAGGGGATCGGCGGCACCCGGGCCGGCGCGATCAAGACCACGTTCACCGAGGAGACCGAGACCGACCTCTTCGGCGAGCAGGCGGTGCTCTGCGGCGGTGCCTCGGCGCTTGTGCAGACCGGTTTCGAGGTGCTCACCGAGGCGGGCTACGCCCCGGAGGTCGCCTACTTCGAGTGCCTGCACGAGCTGAAGCTGATCGTCGACCTCATGTACGAGGGCGGCATCGCGAAGATGCGCTACAGCATCTCCGACACCGCCGAGTACGGCGACCTCTCCCGTGGCTCGCGCATCATCGACTCCCGGGTCAAGGACGAGATGCGCAAGATCCTGGGCGAGATCCAGTCCGGCGAGTTCGCCCGCGAGTGGGTCGCCGAGGACGAGGCCGGCCGGCCCAACTTCACCAAGTGGCAGGCCGAGGGCGCGGCGCACCCGATCGAGGAGACCGGCAAGAAGCTGCGCGGCATGATGAGCTGGGTGGACCGCCCGATCACCGAGACCGCCTGACCCGTACGACCCACAACGGTCCACCAGCGGCCGGCGATCCTGCGCTCTCCCCGGCGCGGGTCGCCGGCCGCTGGCCGTGGCGCTCCGGGTCACCGGTCTTCGATCGCCTCGGCCTCACCGGCCGCCCGGCCGGCCTCTTCGTACCGGCCGAGGTGGTTGAGGAGGTCGGCGAACGCGCGCAGCGCGACGACCAACCGACGCTGGTACCGAGCGGGGTCGCGCCTCCTGGCCCCTGCGCGAGCGCGGATCCGACGGTGCGGTCGTCGGGGACCGAACCCTGCGCGACGAGCGCCCGCGCGACGCGGGCAACCGTGTCGGTGCGGTGAACGGCCGATGTCCGTCCCTCGACCGGGCGTGTGAGGGCACTCACCCCGCAGAGCGGAACACGCCGCCCAGCCAGGCCCCTACGATCGCGGGTAGGTGCAGCAGCCGGCACCTGACGGCCACGGCACGGATCAGCGCAGGGCGCAGTGCGGCGCCCGGCCGCCCGCGCCGATCGCAAACACGACCTCTACGAGGACCGATGAATCCTGTCGTACTGATCGCCGAAGAACTCGCCCCCGCCGCCATCGAGGTGCTCGCCCACGACTTCGACGTCCGGCACGTCGACGGCACCGACCGTCCGGCCCTGCTCTCGGCGCTCTCCGAGGCTGACGCCGTCATCGTGCGCAGCGCGACCCAGATCGACGCCGAGGCGGTCGCCGCCGCACCGCGACTCAAGGTGGTCGCCCGGGCCGGCGTCGGGCTGGACAACGTCGAGGTGGCGGCCGCCACCGCGCGGGGTGTGATGGTCGTCAACGCGCCCACCTCGAACATCGTCTCCGCCGCCGAGCAGGCCGTCGCGCTGCTGCTCGCCGTTGCCCGGAACACCGCCAGCGCCAGTGCCGCGCTCAAGGCGGGGGAGTGGAAGCGGTCGAAGTACACGGGTGTCGAGGTGCAGGGCAAGACCGTCGGCGTGGTCGGGCTCGGTCGCATCGGGGTGCTCTTCGCGCAGCGCATCGCCGCGTTCGGCACCCGGCTCATCGCGTACGACCCGTACATCCAGCCGGCCCGTGCGGCGCAGCTCGGCGTACGCCTGGTCGGGCTGGAGGAGCTGCTGCGGGAGAGCGACTTCATCTCCATCCACCTGCCGAAGACGCCGGAGACGGTGGGCCTGATCGGGGAGAAGGAGTTGGCGATCGTCAAGCCCGGCGTGCGCATCGTCAACGCCGCCCGGGGTGGCCTCGTCGACGAGCAGGCGCTGGCGAACGCCATCGCCGAGGGCCGGGTCGCCGGTGCCGGCATCGACGTGTACAGCAAGGAGCCGTGCACCTCCTCGCCGCTGTTCGCGTTCGACAACGTGGTGGCCACCCCGCACCTGGGTGCGTCCACCGGTGAGGCGCAGGACAAGGCCGGCCTCGCCGTGGCGAAGAGCGTCAAGCTGGCGTTGCAGGGCGAGTTCGTGCCGGACGCGGTGAACGTGCAGGCCGGTGGTCTGGTCGCCGAGGACGTGCGGCCGCTGCTGCCGCTTGCCGAGAAGCTCGGCCGGGCGTTCACCGCGGTCGCCGGCGGCGTCGCGGCCAGTGTCACCGTCGAGGTTCGCGGCGAGATCGTCGCGCACGACGTGTCGGTGCTCAAGCTCGCCGCGACGAAGGGGCTGTTCAGCTCGGTCGTCGAGGAGCAGGTCACCTACGTCAACGCGCCGCACCTGGCCGCGGAGCGGGGCGTCGAGGTCAACCTGGCGACCCTGGCCGAGACGGCCGAGCAGCCCACCCTGGTCACCGTACGCGGCGCGCTGCCCGACGGCCGAACGGTGAGCGTCTCCGGCACTGTCACCCACTCGGGTGCTCGTGACGTGCTCAAGCTGACCGAGGTGGACGGTTTCGACGTGGAGATCGGCGCGGAGGGCATCCTGCTCTTCCTGCGCTACGCCGACCGGCCCGGTGTCGTCGGCACTGTCGGTACTTTGCTGGGCGAGTCGGGCATCAACATCGCCGCCATGCAGGTGGCTCGTCGGGAGGCGGGTGGCGAGACGCTGATGACGCTCACCGTCGACCAGGCGCTCGGTGCCGACCTGCTCACCTCGGCCGCCGAGTCGATCGGCGCCACCGCGGCCAGCGCCGCCGACCTGCGCGACGAGTAGCAGCGGACAGACACCACGGGGGGCCTGGCGATACGCCGGGCCCCTCGTCGTTTCCGGTCCGTGCCGCCGGTCGGGTCAGCCGGGCAGTCGTGCCGGGGGCGGGTAGACCGAGCCGTCCTGCGGGTCGAAGAGCATCAGCCCGTGCTCGCCGGCCAGCCGCTCGATGTCGAGCAGCACCTGGTCCGCGCAGGTCGGGTGCAGGTTCAGCTCGACATGGTCGTGGGCGGCGTGCAGTGGTGCCACCGCCCACGGGCTGTTCGCGCCGGGGTGACGGTCCGGGTAGGAGGCGGTGATCGCCCGGTAGAAGCCGACCACCCGCGGGTCCGGGTAACGGTCCACGTGTCGCCCCTGCCGGCAACCCTCGACCGCTGTCCGTACGTCCTCGGGCGTCGCCCCGTCCTCCAGGGCCCACACGCTCAGATCGAAACTCACGGCGGATAGCGTGCCATCCGCCGTTCACCATGTCGAAACTGCCTCGCTGCCGGTCAACCAGTGGGCCGGCAGCATCCCGTCACGACGGTCCGGTGTAGAGACTCTTGCGTCGAGTTGCGTCGATTCGCTAGCGTACGTGCTGCGGTCACTGGCCGAGTTCGAGGCGCCGGCCCGTCTTCGGGTGGCGCGGTCGGCATCCGGCGCGACCGGTCCGCACCCCTCGATTGTGCGAGCCACGCACACTCGTCGCTGATCGGCCCCCACGGTCGTTGCCGAGAGCGTGGGGGCCGATCGCAACAGAAGGTGGCCGCCCGGCGGACCCGCAACCGGGCCCCGGGGCCGATCGCAACGCTCAGCGTCGGTGGGCGAAGAGCGCCCGGTAGTTGGAGTTGCCGCGGAACCACGCCAGCCCGGTGGGGCCGGCCGCGTACAGCGCTGTCGCGTAGGCGTCGGCGATCGTCAGGTCGGGGCCCACGACGGTGGCGGCGACGAGCTGGTCGGCCGGCTCGCCGGTGTGCGGGTCCACCACGTGGCCCTGCCGCCCGGTCACCCCGGAGGTGCCGACCGCCCCGGCGGTCATCTCCAACACAAGTGGTGCGCGCTCGGGCGCGGTGGGGTGGTGCACCGCTACCCGCCAGGGCCCGCCGTGCGGCGCGTGGCCGCGGACGACGAGGTCGGCCCCGGCGAGTACGGCGTAGTCGTGGATGCCGGCGGCCCGCAGCCGCTCGGCGGCCCGTTCCACAGCCCAGCCACCGAGCAGGCCGCCCGGGTCGAAGCCGCCGGGCACCGCCCAGGCGTCGAACCACCCGTCGGTGGCCGCGCGCATTGCCGCGCAGCGGTCCACCAGGTCGGCGAGCGGGGCGTACGAGTCGGGGCTGATCTCACCCCGACGCAGCCGGGAGACCAGGCTCTCCGGCCGGTTGGGGCCGTAGGTGAGGTCGATCGCGCGCAGCTCCGCGACGCTGTCCCGCAACGCCTCGCCCACGCCCCGGCGGCCGAGCCACTCGGGCGCGTTGAGGAAGAGGGTGTATTCGGCGGTCGCGGTGCGTACGGTGTGCTGCACCGCGATCCGGCCCTCGGTGGCGCCGCCCGGGTCTATCCGGTGCCGACGGCTGCCGAGTCGGAGGTCGGGCCGACGGTTGCGGAACGCCGACGGGTCCGGCCAGCGGGTCCGCGGCTGCTCGTCGATGCGCATCGCATCTGCCCCCTCGCACTCGGTGCCGCGTCGTCGCGACCCAGCGGTCGGCAGGGCCCCGTGACCCGCCGATCGCCAGCCTAGGCAGCGGACATGACCGCCTCATGAGTTCCAGCTGAGAGGCTGCTGTGCATTGCAAATCCCATATTTTGAACCCCGCGTACCGGGAGGCGGGACAGCGACGTACCGTTGCCGGAACGGACCCGTTGAGCAGAGGAGTGCGGTCGTGGCGCGGATCGCGGTGGTGGCCGGAGATGGCATCGGGCCCGAGGTGGTCGCGCAGGCCCGCAAGGTCCTCGACGCGGTACTGCCCGGTGTGCAGGCCACCGAGTACGACCTCGGCGCGGCCCGCTGGCACCGTACCGGAGAGGTGCTGCCCGACTCGGTGCTCACCGAGCTGGCCGGGCACGACGCGATCCTGCTCGGCGCGGTAGGCGACCCGACGGTCCCGCCCGGGGTGCTGGAGCGAGGGCTGCTGCTCAAGCTCCGGTTCGCGTTCGACCAGTACGTCAACCTGCGCCCGTCCCGGCTCTGGCCCGGGGTCGCCGGCCCGCTCGGCAGTGTCAAGCCGGGTGAGGTCGACCTCGTGGTGGTGCGCGAGGGCACCGAGGGCCTCTATGCCGGGGCCGGTGGTTCGCTGCACCGGGACACTCCCGCCGAGGTCGCCACCGAGGAGAGCCTGAACACCCGGCACGGCGTGGAGCGGGTGATCCGGGACGCGTTCGCCCGCGCCGCCCGCCGGGAGCGGCGCAAGGTCACCCTGGTGCACAAGACCAACGTGCTCACCCACGCCGGGTCGCTCTGGGCGCGCACCTTCGACGCGGTCGCCGCCGAGCACCCGGACGTCGCCACCGAGTACCAGCACGTCGACGCCGCCGCGATGTTCCTGGTCACCCAGCCGCAGCGCTACGACGTGGTGGTCACCGACAACCTCTTCGGCGACATCCTCACCGACATCGCCGCCGCCGTCACCGGCGGGATCGGGTTGGCCGCCAGCGGCTGCATCAACCCCGAGGGGGCGTACCCCTCGATGTTCGAACCGGTGCACGGCTCCGCGCCGGACATCGCCGGGCGGGGCATCGCCGACCCGGTCGCCGCCGTGCTCTCCGTCGCCCTGCTGCTGGAGCAGCTCGGGCACACCGAGGCCGCCATCCGGGTCAACGCGGCGGTCGCCGCCGAGCTGGCCAGCCGCACGCCGGGTGCGACGCTGCGTACCGAAGAGGTCGGGGACCGGCTCGCCGCCCACGCCGTAGCCTGATCGCCCCGGCGTCGGCCTGGTCGCCACCCGGTCCGGCCCGAGCGGCGCTACCCGCTGAACGACCGTTCGGGGTAAGTTTCTGGCACAGTCATGTCGGTGTGCGGTCTCGCATGCCGTTGTCCACAGGGAGGTCAGCGCGATGAGCGGTGGTGACATGCTCGACTTCGAGATCCGTCCGAATCCCGCGCCGGTATCCGCCGCCGATCGGGCCGCCCTGCTGGCCAACCCCGGGTTCGGCCGCGTCTTCACCGACCACATGGTCACCGTCCGTTACGCCGAGGGCAAGGGTTGGTACGACGCCCGGGTGGAGGCACGTGCCCCGATCCCGATGGACCCGGCCAGCGCCGTGCTGCACTACGCCCAGGAGATCTTCGAGGGGCTGAAGGCGTACCGGACGGCCGACGGCGGCGTGACGATCTTCCGGCCGGACGCCAACGCCGCCCGCTTCGTCACCTCGGCGCAGCGGATGGCGATGCCGGAGCTGCCGCCCGAGGTGTTCGTCGACTCGCTGCACAAGCTCATCGAGATCGACCGGGACTGGATCCCCACGGTCGCGGACAGCAGCCTCTACCTGCGGCCGTTCATGTTCGCCAGCGAGGTCTTCCTCGGCGTCCGCCCGGCCAACGAATACCTCTACATGGTGATCGCCTCGCCGGCCGGGTCGTACTTCAGCGGTGGGGTCAAGCCGGTCACCGTCTGGGTCTCCCCGGACTACACCCGGGCCGCGCCCGGCGGCACCGGCGCGGCCAAGTGCGGCGGCAACTACGCCGCGTCCCTCGCCGCCCAGGCCGAGGCCATCGAGGCCGGCTGCGACCAGGTGGTCTTCCTGGACGCGGTGGAGCGCCGCTTCGTCGACGAGTTGGGCGGCATGAACGTCTTCTTCGTCTACGACGACGACACGGTCGTCACCCCGCCGCTGACCGGCACGATCCTGCCGGGCATCACCCGCGACGCGATCCTCACCCTGGCCGGTGCCGCGGGTCACCAGGTCGAGGAGCGGCCGGTCAGCTTCGCCGACTGGCAGACCGACGCGGCAAGCGGTCGCCTCCGGGAGGTGTTCGCCTGCGGCACCGCAGCGGTAATCACCCCGATCGGTGGGGTCCGCACCCCGGACGGCGAGTTCCTGGTCGGCGGCGGCGAGCCCGGCCGGGTGACAATGGCCCTGCGTCAGCAGTTGGTGGACATCCAGCGCGGCAACACGGCCGACGAGTACGGCTGGGTGCACCGGGTGCTCTGACCTGCGTGGCTGCGCCGGCCCGTCGCAATCGGACGGGCCGGCGCGGTCGGGTCATGGTGGTCGGTCCCGACCGACCGGGCGGGCTACGCCCCGCCCGGCTCGGCCAGCAGGTGGTCGCGGAGGGCGGCGAGCTGCTCGTCGGTCACCCCGGCATGTCGCAGGTACGCCTCCACCGAGCCGTGCCCCTCGCGTAGCTCGTCCAGGAAGAGCTGCATCGCCTCGGCGGGCGAAGCCAGGAACGGTGCCGGCACGTCCACGCCGTCCGGGTTGATGGCGACCAGCCAGGCACTGTAGCGGGCCGACCCCTCGCTGCTGAGCGCGTAGTCCGCAGTGATCTGCGCGTCGTCGACGCCGAGCACGGCGAGGGTCAGCGCACAAACGATGCCGGTGCGGTCCTTGCCGGCCACGCAGTGCACCACCACCGGGGCATTCGCCGAGTCGGCGATCAGGCCGACCGCCTCGCCCAGCCCTGCGGTGCCGGTCTGGGCCAGGTCGGCGTACCGGTCCGCGAGGTAACGGGCCAGGCTGGCACCCTCGTCGTGCGGCACGCCCGCCCAGTCGTCGTGTTCCGGGTGGATGTTGTGATAGGTCAGCCCCTGGTAGGCCGGCACCCGCCCGTCGCGCTGCACCTCGGTGGGGCGGCGCAGGTCGATGACGGTGCGGATCCCGATCGCGACGAACGCGTCCCGGTCCTGCTCGGTGAGGCGGTGCAGCGAGTCGGACCGGAAGAGCCGGCCCCGGCGTACGGGTCGGTCGCCGTGGCCGAGGCAGCCACCGACGTCGCGGAAGTTGAAGGTGGCGGGCAGCGAGGTCTGGCGATTGTCGTCGATGGCGTCCACGTTCACACGGTAACGGCCGGTGGGGTCGGACCCCACCGGCCGTCGGGTCGAACAGTCACCGGGCGGTACCCGGCGGGAGGGCACCGTACGTCTCGTCGTAGTAACCGCCGAGCTGATCCCGGTAGCTCGGGTCGCTGTGGCTGCTCTCGTCGTACTCCGGGGCGGCCTTGATCTGGTCCCGGGTGCGGTCGACGGAAACGGTGCGCTGGTCGTGGTCGACCTGGTTGACGGTGCCGGCCGGCAACATCACCTTCTTGCCGAAGATCCAGGGGCCGGTGTCCACCACCAGGTAGCTGCCGCCCACCTCGTGGCTGGCGCTGTCGATCTTGCCGATGCCACCGTCGCTGGCCTCGACCTTGTAGCCGACCAGGTCGGCGTCGGCCACCCCGGCGTGGTCCCGGTACCGCCAGGGGTCGAACGTTCCGGCTGGCGCGCCACCGGGCACGACGCCCTGGTCACCGCCGTGCAGCGGGTCCGGCCCGGCGTGCGTGGCGTGCGGATCGATCCTGTCCATGCCGTTCACTCCTGACTGTCGCCGATCGTCTCGGCGTAGGCGGGTTCGTGGTCCCCGCAGGAGCTACCCGGCCACCGGGGGCCGGAAACGGCGTGCGGCCGAGGCCGCCACACCGCGACGGGCCGGCGCCGCGAGATGCGGCGCCGGCCCGTCCGGGCGGATACCCGCTCAGGCCAGGGCGGCCTCGGCGTCCAGGGTGACCGCGGCGGCGTGCACCACTGCGGAGATCCGCAGGGCCTCGTGCACCTGCTCGCGGGTGAAGCCGCTGCCGCGCAGCGTCTTCTCGTGCGACTCCAGGCACACGCCGCAGCCGGTGATGGCCGACACGGCCAGGCACCAGAGTTCGAAGTCGCCCTTGTCCACGCCGGGCCGCGCGATGATCTGCATCCGCAGCCGGGCCGGCATCGAGGCGTACTGCTCGTCGCCGATGACGTGCTTGGCCCGGTAGTAGATGTTGTTCATCGCCATGATCGCGGCGGCGCCCTTGGCCGCTTCGACGCCCTCCGGCCCGAGGTGCGCAAGCGCCTCGGCGGCGATCTCCCGCAGCAGCACCGGGTTGCGGGCGGCGACCGCGCAGGCCAGCGCGGTGCCCCAGGTCTGCACCGGGGTCAGCGTCGAGGTGCCGATCGTGGAGCCCAGATTGAGTTTGATGTCCTTGGCGTACTCGGGCAGGCCAGCCTTGACCGCGTCCAGGCCCATGCTCAGACCCCGGCGGCGAGGAGCGCGTTGGCGTCGAGGGTGTCGCCGCCCTTGTTCCAGTTGCACGGGCACAGCTCGTCGGTCTGCAGTGCGTCGAGCACCCGCAGCACCTCGGAGACGTTGCGGCCGACCGAGCCGGCGGTGACCATTGCGAACTGGATCTCGTTGTTCGGGTCGACGATGAAGGTCGCCCGCTGGGCCACGCCGTCCTCGCCGAGCACGCCGCAGGCGGCGGACAGCTCGCGCTTGATGTCGCTGAGCATCGGGAACGGCAGCTCCCGAAGGTCGGGGTGGTCCTTGCGCCACGCGTAGTGGACGAACTCGTTGTCCACGGACGCCCCGAGGACCTGTGCGTCCCGGTCGGCGAACTCGCCGTTGAGTCGGCCGAACTCCGCGATCTCCGTCGGGCAGATGAAGGTGAAGTCCTTCGGCCAGAAGAAGACCACCCGCCACTTGCCCTCGTGGGACTTGTGGTTGATCGTCTCGAACGCCTTGTTGGCGTCGAGAGACACGCAGGCGGTGAGTTCGTACTCAGGGAAGCGGTCACCGACAGTGAGCACAGGTCCTCCTTCTAGGCGGCACGGTGGCCGTAACTGGATCCGTTCCAGATTGTTCCGCACTGCTGTTTTGGCCGGTGGGCGGCCTGGGAGCGGGTGAAGCCGATCACCGGCGGGGGTCCGGGCCGGGTTCTCGGGACCGGGCGACCCCGAGAACCCTCCGTAACGGTCCCGGAATGTGGATTGTTCTTCCCACATTCGGAAGGGAGTGGCAGAGTGGCGATCGTGACCAGCACCGTCCTGATTATTGCGACCTAGCGCGCCGGCTCTCCCCTCCGCCGAGCGCGCAGACCTCCCGCACCCGCGGGAGGTCTTTTTGTTGCTCCGAGAAAGGATCCTGATGACGTTCCAGGTCTTCGACACGACCTTGCGCGACGGCGCCCAGCGCGAGGGGCTCACCTACTCGGTGATCGACAAGCTGGCGGTGGCCCGGCTGCTCGACGAGTTCGGCGTCGGCTTCATCGAGGGCGGCTGGCCCGGCGCGGTGCCCAAGGACACCGAGTTCTTCCGCCGGGCGCGTACCGAGTTGGACCTGCGGCACGCAGTGCTCGTCGCGTTCGGCGCCACCCGCAAGGCCGGCGTCGCGGTCGCCGACGACCCCCAGGTGCGCGCCCTGCTCGACGCGCAGACCCCGGCGGTGGCGCTTGTCGCCAAGGCCGACACCCGGCACGTCGAACGGGCGCTACGCACCACCGGCGCGGAGAACCTGGCGATGATCCACGACACCGTCAGTCACCTTGTCGCCGAGGGCCGCCGGGTGTTCGTCGACGGTGAGCACTTCTTCGACGGCTACCGGCACGACCCGGCGTACGGCGCGGCAGTGGTGCAGACCGCACTCGCCGCGGGCGCCGAGCGGATGGTCCTCTGCGACACCAACGGCGGCATGCTGCCGTCCCAGGTGACCGCCGTGATCGTCGACCTGACCAACCGACTCGGCGTCGACCCCGCGCTGTTCGGCATCCACGCGCAGAACGACACCGCGTGCGCCGTGGCCAACACGATCGCCGCCGTCGAGGCCGGCGTCCGCCACGTGCAGGGCACCGCCAACGGGTACGGCGAACGCCCCGGCAACGCCGACATCTTCGCGGTCGTCGCCAACCTCCAACTCAAGCTCGGCATGCCCGTCCTACCGGAGGGCTGCCTGGCGCAGATGGTGCGGGTCTCGCACGCCATCGCCGAGATCGCCAACATCGCCCCCGACACCCACCAGGCGTACGCCGGGGCCGCGGCCTTCGCCCACAAGGCGGGGCTGCACGCGAGCGCGATCAAGGTCGACCCGTTGCTCTACAACCACGTGGACCCGTCGGTGGTGGGCAACGACATGCGGATCCTGGTCACCGAGATGGCCGGCCGGGCCAGTGTCGAGCTCAAGAGCCGCGAGCTCGGCCTGGACCTGGCCGGCAGTCCGGAGGCGCTGACCCGGGTCACCAAGCGGGTCAAGGAGCTGGAGGCCGGTGGCTGGTCCTTCGAAGCCGCGGACGCCTCCTTCGAACTGCTGGTCCGCTCCGAGTTGCCGGAGGGCGGTCCGGCCCGACCGTTCACTCTGGAGTCGTACCGGGTGCTCGTCGAACACCGCGAGGACGGTTCGGTGGTCTCCGAGGCGACCGTCAAGATCCGGGTACGCGGGGAGCGGGTGATCGCCACCGCCGAGGGCAACGGCCCGGTGAACGCCCTCGACGAGGCGCTGCGGGTGGGGCTGGCCCGGCACTACCCGCAGCTGCGCGGCTTCGAGCTTGCCGACTACAAGGTGCGCATCCTGGAGGGCAGCCATGGCACCGGCGCGGTGACCCGGGTGCTGCTGGAGACCGCCGACGGCACCGGCCGCGACTGGACGACAGTGGGCGTGCACCCCAACGTGGTCGAGGCCAGTTGGCACGCCCTGATCGACGCCCTCACCTACGGCCTGGCCCCAGCCTCGGTCTAACCCACCCCTCCCGGCCCGCACCCCGCCCCACCTCGCCCCCGGTCCCACCTCGCCCCCGCCCCGCCCCTCGCCCTCGCCCCCGCCCCCGCCCAACCCCTCGATCATGGAGTTTTGGTGGCGACAAAACGGGTTTCCGGTGCCAAAACACCCGCCACAACTCCATGATCGACGAGGGCGGGGGCTGTCTCGCTAACGGTGTTTCCGGCGATCTTGGTTAGTAGGTTTCAGCGGCTGGGAAGCGGTCGCTGAAGGTGATGGCGAAGGCGTTCAGG
>NZ_JBEZFA010000017.1:0-135688 GCF_040649215.1 Micromonospora sp. NPDC049044
ACCACCCGGGACTCGTTCCGGGTCCAGTTCTGGAACGGCCGCTCGGTGAAGTACGTCGTCGGCAGGATGAGCATCCGCTCGTCCCAGAGCCGGATGTCGTAAACGAATCACCCGCCGAACGAGTATCGACGCTTGGCCAGCAGGACCGGCATCCGGACCCACGACGCTGTCCAGCCCGGGCAGCGCACTGGCACCCAGCAGCGTCACTCTGCGGGCCTTGGCATTCAGGCCGACAGCCCGGCCAGTCGGGAGGTCAGCGCTGACGAACGGGGCAAGCGGCCGACCGCCCAGGCAGGCCGGGCAACCGGGCAGGCAGGGCAACCGGGGCGGGCAGGGCAGGCAGGCAGGCGAACAGGGCAGCGGGGCATGCCGCGAGAGTATGCGCGGCAGAATCGTTTGCGACATCAGCTCCAAAGGGGCCGAGTGAGATGTATGCGGGGTCATCGGCAACCCGGCAGCGATCGGCCACCGGGCGATGACGCCTGTCGAATGTCGAGCGGTGCCGGGCACCGACGATAGCCTGGCCACCGACCTTTACCGTCGAGCAATCAGGACCGGGGACCGCATGGCGTACGTGTTGCTGGGGATCGCCATCCTCGCCGAGGTGCTGGCGACCAGCCTGCTCAAGAGCACCGCGGGGTTCAGCCGGCTCTGGCCGACAGTGGGCTGCCTGACCGGCTACGTGCTGGCTTTTCTGCTGCTTGCCCAGGCGGTCAAGGAGATCCCGGTGGGGGTCGCGTACGCACTCTGGTCCGGCCTGGGCACCGCCACCATCGTGGCGATCGGGGCTGTGTTCCTGGATGAGCCGGTCGGGCTGGCCAAGCTTGCCGGAATCGCGCTGATCATCGCCGGGGTGGTCATCGTGAACCTGGCCGGGGAACACTGACCGCACCCGCATCGGTGGTCAGGGCCGGCCAGGGGCGGTGAGCCTCAGTTCTTGTCCAACCAGAACCGATCGCCGTCGCCCACGATGTCGTACGTCATGTAGAGCCGGATCCGACTTCCCCGCCCCGCCAGGGTCAGCGGCATTCCGTACCCGTCTATCTCCACGACCACGTCTTGGCTGTGGTAGCGGTCCGGGGCCGACAGTCGCCATTTCCCCGAGCCGCTGAAGGGCCCGGAGAAACGATCCGACTGGATGTTGAGGGGCAGGTTCCGTGCAGTGAAGGTGTGATCGGGGTTGAGGGTCAGCACGACGTCATCGCGTCCACTCCAGTCGCCCATCACGTCGGCCGCTACCGCCGTCGGTGGTGGCCGCAACAACACCTTCGTCGTGACGTAGACGCCGAACCCCATGAGCAGGACCGACGCCGTCGCAAGCGCCAGGATCCAGGCAGTTCGCCGCTTCATAGGATGATCCTAATGAGCTGAGCGTTACCGACTGTCCCTGATGGATGTGCGACGTCGCACAGTTCGGCGCCCCGCGGCGGTCGCCGTAGCCGGCCACGGTGGCTGGGCCCGCGCGGACCCGGCCACCGTGGTCAGCTTCGTTGATCAGCTCGCCGTGCAACTCACCTGAGGTGCCGGGTTGCTGCCGGTCCAGCCGCCGAGGAATCCGAAGCTGATGCTGGCGCCGGCGGCCAACCGTCCGTTGTACTCCAGGTTGCGCGCGGTCACCGCCGATCCGCTGCTGGTCAGGGCGGCATTCCAGGACTGGGTGACGCTCTGACCGTTGGCGAGGGTCCAGCGGGTGGTCCATCCGGTGATCGCCGTCGCACCCGCGCTCACCCGTACCTCACCCTGGAAGCCACCCTGCCACTGGTTCGTCACCGTGTACGTCGCCGTGCAGCCGCCCGCAGGCGGCGGCGTGGTCGGTGGGGCCGTGGTCGGTGGGGGCGTGGTGGGCGGCGCGGTGGTGGGCGGCGGCGTCGTCGGCGGCGCGGTGGTGGGCGGCGGCGGGAGGGCGAAGACGCTTGCCTCCCGGGCGGTCAGCCGGATGCCGTTCGCGCCGTTGAAGAGCCGCTGGCCCCAGGTGGTCAGGCTGGCCGGGTTGAAGTTGGTGGCGAGGTCGAGGTATTCCACCCCACCGCCGTTGCCGCTCCACGACCAACCAAGCCAGCCGATCCCGTTGGCCTGGCTGTACGCGAGGATGGTGTCCTCGTCCGGGTCCCCGTCGGAGTGGTTGAAACCGAACTCACCGACGACGATAGGCAACCCGGCGGCACGGAACCGACCCAGATAGTCGCTGATCTCCGCCGCGGTGTCGAAGACCCCGTACATGTGGATGGAGAAGACCGTGTTGCGGGCCGGGTCGGCGGCGAAGACCGACGCGGCGTTGTCCCGCATGGTGAAGGACCAGTCCTGACCCCAGTTCGGCGCGTCCACCATGATCGTGTGGGTCAGCCCGCCGGCGCGGAGTCGTTTGATCGCGTTGGCGTTGTCGGTGGCCCAGGAACCGTAGTTCTGGTTGCCGTACGGCTCGTTGCCGATGTTGACGAGGACGTATTTTTCCTGCCCGACGAGGACGTCGGCGAGGCTGAGCCAGTAGTCGACGGCCCGGTCGAGGGTGATCGCCCCGCTCTGCTCGCCGTACCCGGTGGTGTCGTGCACCTCGAGCACACAGATCAGCCGGTTGGCCTTGCAGGTCGCGATGACGTTCGCGACGTCGGCGTTTGTGTTGCGGGTCCAGCGGTCTCCGTTGGAGAGCACCACCCGCACGGTGTTCGCGCCGAGCGCCTTGACGTCGGCGAAGGATCTGGTCTGCTGCGGATACCAGGTGTGCGCGTGGTTGACGCCCCGCATGATGAATTCGGTGCCGTTGGCGTCGTACAACTTGCCGCCCGCGACGGAGAAACCAGCCGCTGCGCGTGCCGGCTGGCCGAACGCCAGCACGGCGACGAGCAACGCGAGCAGGGCCGCGCCCGCGGCGGTGAGTCGAGTCTTCATGGCCTTCCTCAGGGAGGACCCCCGGTGCCCGACAGGGGTGGGGACGTGACAGGGGAAGGCGGCTGCAGCCCGGCAGCCGCGCCCGACTCCCGGCGCGCACGCATCAGCGTAGGGCGATGGATTGGCCCTCGCAACCGGTTCAGTTGGCGGGCCCGAACTCCGGACAGCCGCAACGGCCCGCGCGAACGCGGGCCGTCACGGGGCGATCATCCCCACCACAGGATGTGCGCCACCTCCGGCTCTTAACCGGTTAAGACCGACGGTAGGCAGGCCACCGTCATCCGTCAAGCACTGCCATCCAGAACCGGACGGGAGGGTTGACCACTGCCGACCGGGGTATCCGGGGAACGATCAGACAGTGAGAGGGGAGACCAGGATGGTCAGCGTCGGCTACACCCTGATGGGCGAACAGGCCGGTCCCAAGCAGTTGGTCGACCACGCGATCCGGGCCGAGGCGGCCGGCTTCGACCAACTGGTGATGTCCGACCACTACTACCCCTGGCTGGACTCCCAGGGCCACTCCCCGTACGCCTGGTCGGTGCTCGGCGCGGTCGCCCACGCCACCTCCCGCGCCCAACTCATGTCGTTCGTGACCTGCCCGATCCGCCGCTACCACCCGGCCGTGGTCGCCCAGAAGGCCAGCACCATCGGGGCGCTCTCGGACGGCCGGTTCACCCTCGGGCTGGGGGCCGGGGAGAACCTCAACGAGCACGTGGTCGGTGGCTGGCCGCACGTGCAGCAGCGGCACGAGATGTTCGAGGAGGCGTTGCAGATCATCCGGCCGCTGCTCAACGGGGAGACGCTCACCTTCTCCGGCAACCACTTCGACGTGCCCGACGCCTACGTCTGGGACCGCCCCGAACGGCCGGTACCGATGGCCGTCGCCGCGTCCGGTCGGCAGTCCGCGACGTTGGCCGCCGAGTACGGCAACGGCATCATCTCCACCGAACCCGACCGGCACATCATCGAGATGTACGACGACGCCGGCGGTGCCGGCCAGCCCCGGTACGGCCAGGTGGCCATCTGCTACGGCCCCGACGAGGCGGAGTGCCGCAAGATCGTGCACGACCAGTTCCGCTGGTTCGGAATGGGTTGGAAGGTCAACGCCGACCTGCCCGGCCCGGAGTCCTTCGCCGCCGCCACCCAGTTCGTCCGGGAGGAGGACGTCGCCGAGGGCGTCCCCTGCGGGCCAGACGTCGACGCGCACGTCGAGGCGTTCCGCAAGTTCGTCGACGCCGGCTTCACCCACGTGGCGATCATCCAGGTCGGCGGGGAGACCCAGCCGATGTTCCTGGACTGGGCACAGGAGCAGCTCCTGCCCCGGCTGCGGGCGTTGTGAAGCCGACGCCCGGTGGTCGGTCCGGTCCGGCGCAGCTGAGGCTCGCCCTGGCCGCGCCGCGACCGGCAGCCGGGTTGACGAGCGAGTGGCGGCTCGTCGACGGTCTGCGCACCCACACCCGGCGCGGCACGGACCCGAAGACCGGGGCCCCGCCCGTGGTGCTCGTGCACGGACTGGCCGTCTCGCACCGTTACCTCACCCCGCTGGCCGTCGCGCTCGCCACCACCCACCAGGTGTACGTGCCGGACCTGCCCGGCTTCGGGCTGAGCGAACACCCCGACGGCGCGTACGACGTCCACCGGCACGCCGCGCACCTGGCCGCCTGGCTGGCCGAGTACCGGCTGCCGCCGGTCTGCCTGCTCGGGCACTCGTTCGGCGCCGAGGTGGCCGCCGCGCTCGCGGCGAACCACCCGGACGCGGTACGCGCCCTGGTGCTGGCGGGGCCGACAAGTGACCCGTCGGCCCGGTCCCGCAGGAGCCTGTTCGGCAGGTGGCTGGTGGACTGCCTGCGCGAAGCGCCGTGGCAGGCGCCGATCCTGGTCCGCGACGTCTGGAACGCCCGGCCCTGGCGGGTCCTCGCGACGCTGTCGCACTCGGTGCACAACCCGATCGAGGGGGACCTCGTTCGCGTCACCGCGCCAACCCTCGTCGTGACCGGGGCTCGCGACCCGGTCGTACCGGCACAGTGGCGCGACGAGGCGACCCGGCTCGTGCCGGACGCGCGCCTGGTTGTCGTGCCCGGTGCCGCGCACAACGTCGTCACGACCGCCCCAACGCAGGTCGCGGACGCTTGCCGCCGCCTGCTCGCCCCTCGCCCCGCACTCTCGGACAGGTGACTCTCATGCGCTTCGGTAACACGGAGATCCGCCCGCTCGGCGGCGGCCTCGGCTGCCTCCTGATGATCCTCTTCTCGATCCTCGCCTCGGTGGTGCTCACCGTCCTGGTCAACCTGGTGCTGTGAGGACACCCGTCACGGTGAGCGGCGCAGGCCCAACACGCTGAGCACCTCACGGGAGGCCAACCGGGCCGGGTCGAGCACCGACCGGCGGACCCACCGGGCCGCGGGCGCGACGGTGGCCCGCCAGGCCGCCCTGAGACCGTGCGCAACCGGCACAACCGTCACCGACCAGACCCACCGGACTCCCCGCACCAGCGGGCGCACGGTGTGCCGCCACAACCAACGCAGCCCATGGCCGATCGGGCGCAGCAGCAGGCGGTAGAACAGCCGCACCAGCTGACCGGCTGCCTGCCACGCACCGACCACCACGGCGACGAGCAGCGGGCCGACCCGGACGACCACCCACCAGATCCCCCGGGCCAATCCGACGAGCGCGGCGCTCACCACCCCGGCGAGCGCGCGGACGCCACGGCACAGCAGCCGTCCGGCGGGAGTGAGCACCGCGCCCAGCCAGCGCAGCGGCCGCAGGAGCAGATGTACGGCGAGCCAGGCCAGCACCCGCCCCAGAGCGACGAGAGCCGGACGCAGCCCGTGGCGGGCCAACCAGACCAGCGGCGTCCAGAGCAGCGTGCGGGCCAGCCAGGCGATGCCGTGCGCCAGCCACACCAGCGGCGCCCAGAGCAGCGTGCGCGCCAGCCAGGCGATGCCTCGCCCGAGCCAGACCAGCGGGAGCCAGACGAGGGTACGGGCCGCCCAGGCGAGACCCCGCCCGAGCCAGACCAGCGGGACCCAGAGGAGTCGGTGCAGCGCCCAGGACAGCGGGGACAGCAGCCAACGACGCAGGAAGCGGCCGGCGGGGCTGAGCAGGCTTCGGTACACCAGCCCGCCGGCAGCCGCGATCAGCTCCCAGAGCAGGCGTACCGGCAGCACCACGACCAGCGCCACACCTCGCGCGACGGCCGCGACGAGCGGGAGCGCGACGGCGGCCGGGTCCGCGGCCAGCGGTGCCGGAACCGCCGTCGGTGGTGTGGCGGGGTGCCCGCTCGGTGGGTCGGGCAGCGGCGGGCGGGCGGGCCGGGGGTCGGTCACGGTGGGCACGGTAACCGGCCCGCGCCAGGGCTCAGACGCCGGTCGCGGCCGGATCGAGGTCGAGTGTGGTGAGTAGCGGATAGTGGTCCGAGGCGGTGTCCGCGGTTGCGCCCCGGACCACCCGGCACTCCCGCGTCCGCTCCGCCACGTCGCGCGTGCCGAGCAGGTAGTCCAGTCGCATCCCGGCGAACTCGGCCCCGCCCAGGCGGGTGGGCACGGTCAGGCCCTCGGCCTCGGCCGCGCCGGCGTTCACCGACGGCCAGAGGTCGACCAGGTTGGCGGCGAGCAACCGGGCGATCGCCCGGGTGTCCACCGCCCCACCGAAGCGGCGCAGGTGCCGCCGCCGGTAGAGGGTCGGCATCCCGGCCAGCCGCTCGGTGTGGTCGACGCCCGGGTCGAGCGAGTTGAGGTCACCGGTGACGAGTGTCAGCGGGCCGCGGGCCCGTCGCACCGCCCGGACCAGCCAGTCGGCCTCCATCCGCCGCCGCCCACCGGAGTACGGGTAGAGGTGGGCACCGAGCACTGTGAGCGGGCCGGCGGCGGTCGCCACCACGACCCGGGCGGCGGCGTGGTGGAACGGCCGGCGCAGCGCCCCCGCGTCGAGGACCCGGTACGGCGGCCGGACCAGCACCGCGACCGGCTGCCCGACGCAGGACCGGGCCAGGTGCGGCGTCAGCCCCACCCGAGCGGCGACGCTGTCCATCAGCCCGTCGCGGTCGAAGCCGCGCAACTCCTGGAGGGCCAGCACGTCCGGCGCCTGCTCGTCGATGACCCGGACCACCTGATCCAGCCGGTCGGAACCGCCGCGATCCCGACCGCCGGTACGGATGTTCCAGGTCATCAACCGCAGCACGGCGGCGCTCAGTCGGCTCGGCCGGCGCGCGCCAGCTCGTCGTCGAGGGTGTCCACGTCCTCCGACTCGATTGCCGGTTGGTTGCCTTCCTTCAGGTCGGCGTTCGGGCGGATGACCAGGTAGAGCAGGCCGATCCAGAGCGCGGAGAGCACTATCGCGCCCATGAAGTCGGTCGGGTGGTGCATGCCCCGGTACATCCGCGAGGTGGCGACCCCGACCGGCATGATGACGGCCAGCGCCACGAAGATCCACCGCCACCACCTGTCGGTACGCGGGAACACGATGAGCGTGATGGCCAGCCAGACGCAGATGGTGGCCGCGATGTGCCCGGACGGGAACGACGAGGTGGGCATCTGCCCGTCGAGGTTCTCCACCGGCGGACGCGGCCGGTCGACGGCGCGGGCCGAGGCGAGGAACAGGGTCAGCTCCCCCACCATCGCCAGCGCCACGAACAGCACCGGACGCCAGCGTCGCCACACCGCCAGCACCAGCGGGCAGAACACCAGCGAAATGATCAGGATGGCGTGGGTGTCACCGAACTTGCTCCACCACCAGCTCACGTCCGTCAACACGTCGGTGTGCCGCTCGGCGAACCAACGCGGCACCTCGGTGTCCAGGGTGTCGAAGAAGGTGCCCTTGGCGTAGTAGCTGACGTACGTGCCGAAGCCGTACAGCGCACCGAACACGAGCACCCAGCCCACCAGCAGCTCGGCCACCGCCGAGCGGGGGTGGGCCAGCACGTGTTCCTCGGCGGGGGCGGAGGCGATGTCGTGCCCCGCCTCCGGCTCCAGGCCCTCGCTGAGCGGCGGCACCGGACGGCCGCGCTCGCGTCGCCACAACCGGAAGGCGTACGCGGTGACGCCCAACCAGGCCGCGCCGAGCAGCCAGCCGGCCAGCACGTCGGAGATGAAGTGCACGCCCAGCGCGATCCGGGTCAGGCCGACAAGCGCCACCAGCACGCTGACCCCGACGATCGCCGCCTTGCGCCAGCGGGGTGCCATGGCTGGCAGGAACACCAGCAGCAGCGCCCCGTACGCGACGAACGAGCCCAGCGCGTGCCCGCTCGGGAAGCTGTTGCCGGGTGCGCTGGCGACCGGCACGTCCACGACCGGGCGGAGCCGACCGACAAGCGTCTTCAGCGACGGGTCGAGGATCAGGCCACCGACCCCGGTGATGATCAGGTAGACCGCCAGCCGTGGCTGTTTGCGAATCAGCAGCCCGACCACGGCGACGCTGATCAACCAGATGAGGATCGGCCGGCCACCCAGGTCGGTCACCGCCTGGAGGACTGTGACAAGCGCGTGGTGCGGGGCGACGAGCCCGTTGAACCACTCGGCGGCGGCGTGGTCGGCGTCCTGCAACGGGCTCCACCGCACCCGGACGAGCAGCAACAGCAGCCCGAAGGCCACCCCGGCGCCGGTGACGGCCACCAGACCGGCGATGCTCCGCTCGGCGAAGTGACCGATCGGACGTCGCGCCATCTCCTTGACCGCGGTCACTCCGCACCTCCCTTGTCTGTCTGGCGAGGCGCTTTACCCGATCCGTGCCGCGCGTACACGCATTGTCCCTACAGCGCCGTCATGTCTCCGGTGTCGAGCAGCTCGGCACGGTCGGGGTCGGGTTCCCAGAGGTCCGGTTGAGCCGGCTCCCGTGCACCGATGCGCAGCGCCTCCAGCTGGGCGGCGAAGGCCAGCCCGCCGAAGAGCGCCATCCCGGTCAGGTTGGCCCAGAGCAGCAGCGCCATCATCCCGGTCAACGCGCCGTAGGTCTGGCCGAAGCCGTCGCTGAACCGCACGTACGCGGCGAGTAGCAGGCTGGCCAACCACCACAGCACGGTGGCGATGCCGGCGCCGAAGAACAACCAGGACAGGCCGGGCTGGTTGCGACGCGGGGCGTGCCGGAACAGCACGGCGACGGCGAGGACGGTCAGGCCGAGGCTCAGGGGGAAACGGATGACGTCCCAGATGCCGTTGGCGACCGCACCCCACTCGTAGTGCGTGCGTACCGAGTCGCCCATCGCGCCGCCACCGACCAGGATCAGGAAACCGGCGAGCGCGGGCAGGCCCGCGGCGACGGCCAACACCGCGGCGCGGAGGTATTTCCGCAGCGCCGGGCGGTCCCGTTCGACGCCGTAGATCCGGTTGGCGCCCCGTTCGATCTGGGCCATCGTGGTGGTCAGCGCGAACAGCCCGGTGAGCAGACCGAGGGTGAGTGCCAGCTCTCCCGCGTCCTCGACGCGTTCGCCCTCGCCCAGCAGCTCGGCGACCATCTGCGCGCTCTGGCCCGGGGTGAGCGCCAGGACGGTGTCGGCCACCACCTGACCGCCCTCCTCGACGCCCAGTTCGCTGATCAGGCCGGTGAGGGCGATCAGGAACGGCACCACGGCGAGGCAGAGCTGCAGGGCGAAGGCCCGGGAGTGGCTGAACCCGTCGCCGTAGCGGAACCTGATGAAGGCGTCCCGCAGCAGGCCCCAGCCGCCGTGGCGGCGCAGGGTGTGCCAGGCGTCGTCGGCGGACAGCTCCTCGTCTGCCATCAGCCGGGTCTCCGGCACGATCCGTGTGCTACTCACGGCGCGCCTCCTTGATCAGCTGCTCGCCCCGCTCCCCGGCGCCTTCAGCATCCACTGCCAGATCGGGCGCGTCCTGGGGCTGCGGGACGCAGAGCCAGAGCGCCTGCGGCCGGATTTCCGCAGCCAGCTGTCGGCCCGGGGCGATCAGGTCGCCGTCCAGCTCCCGCGGCTGCGCCCGGTTGCTGGTGATCATCACGCGTCGGCCGCGGAACACCTCCATCCGCGGCACCTGGCCACGGCGGCGGACCACCGCCCACCCGAGCGCCAGCCAGTGCCGCAGGTTGTTCGGGGTGAGCACTGCGACGTCGAGCCACCCGTCGTCCGGTTCGGCCTCGGTGAGCAGGTGCACACCACCCTGGAGCCGGCCGACGTTGGCGATCAGGACCGACCGGGCCCGACGGCGTACCGGTGGGCGGTCGTCAATGCGGATCTTCACCCGCATCGGCCGGTCCCGCAGGTGGCGGGCGGCGCCCATGACGTACGCCGGCCAACCGATGCGGGCCTTCGTGGTCTCGGAGGTGGCGGCGAGCATCTGGGCGTCGAAGCCCATGCCGGCCATCACTGTGAAGTACTGCTGCTCGACGGCGCCGACGTCGAGCAGCCGTCGGCCCCGCTCGACAGCGACCTGCAACCCGGCGGCCAGGTCGGTGCTGAGACCGAGGTTGGCGGCGAGCAGGTTGCCGGTGCCCTGCGGCAGCACGGCGAGGGCCACGTCGGTGCCGACAAGCGCGCTCACGCAGGACATCACGGTGCCGTCCCCACCGCAGGCGAAGACCAGGTCGACACCGGCCTTCACGGCCTGCTCGGTCTGGCCCCGGCCCGGGTCCTCGACGGTGGTCTCGTGCCAGTCCGGCTCGGGCCAACCGGCCGCGGCGAGGGCGTCGTTGACGGTGCGGCGCAACTCGTCGAGATCATCGACCTTCGCCGGGTTGACCACCACGGCGGAGCGCAGCCCGCCGTCGCCCCCGGAGGGCCGTCTGTCCTGTCCAGCATCCACGGGCGCCAGTGTGCAACACCACGGCGGCTTCAGCGACCCAGCGGGGGGCTCGCGTCGAAAGTGCCACAGACAGGTTTCAACGCGAGCGCACCCGTCAGGCCGCCGCTCGGAGCGCGGTCTCCACCCGTCGGCGCAGATCCTCGAGGTCGACGCCGGACTCGGTGAGCACCAGCGCGCCCAGCCCGTGGCCCTCCCGGAGCACTCCGAGCAGGATGTGCTCCGTGCCGATGTGCTTGTGGCGCAGGCGCAGCGCCTCGCGCAGGGACAACTCCAGCGCCTTCTTCGACCGGGGTGAGAAGGGGCCGCCGAGGTACCGCCGGCGCCGACCCCAGCGGCTGCGCGGCGCCGGTACGGCCTCGCGCAGCGCGTCCGGGCCGAAGGACTGCTCGATGCGGGCCACGATCGCGGCCAGGTCGATGCCGATCTCCCGCAGGGCCGCCGCGTCCGCGTCGCCGAGGCCGGCGCCGCCGCTGCCGGTGTGCCTGCGGACGCGCTCGCGCAGGTCGTCGGCGCGCACGCCGGCGTCGGCGAGCACCCGGCTGGCCAGGCCGGCGTCGTCGTCGAGCAGGGCGAGCAGCAGGTGCTCGGTGCCGACCGGCCGTTGCCCCTCGGTGCGCGCCTCCTCCAGCGCCCGGCGCACCACGCCGCGCGCCCGGTCGGTGAACCGTTCGAACATCACGCCTCCCAGGATGAGTTGATCGCCGGTCGCCCGGCGTGCTTCTTGTGCACCGCCTGCCGGCTGACCTCGAGCGCGTCGGCGATCTCCTGCCAGGACCAGCCCTGTCGACGGGCGTTGTCCACCTGGACCACCTCAAGCCGCTCAAGCAGCCGGCGCAGCGCGCGGACGGCGCGCAGCCCGACCCGGGGGTCGGTGCTGCCGGCTGCCGCCGCGAGTTCTGTCGCCTGACTCATGCCGTCAACATACGTTGACAACGCCACCGTGTCAACCCCGGTTGACGCGCCCTGTCCTATCCGGCCTGGGGTCGTTCCCGCGACCCCGGTCACGGCGACAGCGGTGCCGACGACAGCGCGTGCGGGCCACCGGCCTCCGGTCGCCGGGCTCGCCCACGTGGCACCATGTCGCGTTATGGATCATGAGGGGCAGTTTCGCCACGCAGCGCTCGCGTTGGGCATCCCGGACGACGAGGTCAGCCGGTTCATCAAGCACCTCCGCCTGCCGATCCGGCTGAGCGGAGGATCCAGCGGTGTTCCGGTCGGGCGGTTCGGTGGGGCGCCCCGACTGCCGGTGGGCATGGACTGGCCGACCGACGGGGAGAGCCCGTTGCCGTTCATCTTCTCGGTCGACTGTGCGGCGCTGCCCAGAGTCGACGGCTTCGGCCTGCCGGCAGACGGCTCGCTGTTGTTCTTCCTGAACCAGGAGCAGGCCGCCGCCACCGGGGACCGCAGGTATGGGCGAGTCGTGCATGTGCCGGCCGGCACCGACACCGAGGTGGCGGCAGGATCCACCGACCACCCGTTCGTCGACGAGCAGTACGACGTCAGCGCCACGCTACGCGCGGAGGTCCCCACGTGGTTCGGGATGGACGAAGACAACGAGGACGAAGACGAGGACGAGGACGACCTGTCGCCCTTCCAGCAGCAGTTGGCCCGTGACCTCGAGCGTGACCTGCCGCACCTCGACGAGCTCTGCGCCCTGGCCAACGATCTCTGGCCGTCCGACGACGGGTACGCCAGCGCCTACCTCGGCGGGTACGCCGACCAAGAGGTGATCAGGAGTTTCGCGGAGCAGACCCTCGCCTGGCGCGAGAAGCTCGGCGAGATCGTCGTTCCGGTCGCGAAATGGTATTCCGAGGTGGAGCGGGAGACGCACCGACTGACTACCGAGTGGGTGTCGCTCGCCCACTTTCCCGTGGACAACGAGCGCTACTACCGGAGTGACGGGCGTTTCGTGATCCGTCTCGACGACCTGGCCGCAGGCCGGCTGGACGAGGCGCTCGCCATGGCCGAGTTGATCCCGTAGAACAACCGGGTGATCGGGTCGTCGCGGCCGGCGACCACGATCGAGCGGAAGGCGACCCCGGCGGCCATGTCGCCGAGAGTCCACAAACCCACAATCGGCCCACGGCCGTGACCATCCGACTACCCTCGGTCAGAGACAGCGTGGTCGTGCCGGGCGCGACGCCCGGGAGGTGATATCGATGGCCGCACCCGCCGACGCAGCGGTGCTTGTCGGCCTCGGCTCGGATCTCGACCTCCCGGTGGTCGCACAGGCCGCGCAGGAAGCCGCCGGGCACGGCCGTGCCCTGCACCTGCTGCACACCTTCGACTGGCACGCGGCGTTCACCGCCGACACCGTCGCTGCCCCCCGTGACCGGGCCGAACAGCTGCTCAGCCGGGCCGCCCAACTCGCCCACCAGACCGAACCCGGACTGACAGTGGGCGGCGAGATCGTCGAAAGCGCCATGCTGGCCACCCTCATCCGCCGGTCGGAGACGGCGTTCCTGCTGGCCGTCGGCGACAGCGGGATGGCCGGCAGCGGTCAGTGCGTCCCCGCCGAGACACCCGCCGTGCAGTTGGCCGCACGGGCCGGTTGCCCGCTGCTGGTGGTCCGCCGCGAGCCGCCCCCGCAGGGCCCGGTACTGGTCGGGGTGGACGGCTCGCCCAGCTCGCACCTCGCGCTGCAATGGGCTCTGGCGTGCGCGGCCCGCAGGGACGCCCGACTACTGGCCCTGCGCGTGGTGGAGTACGACGAGGACACCGACGCGGTCGCCGAGCAGCTCAGCGAGGCGCTGGCCCGGCACACCGATCTCCACGGCTCGGTGCCCACCGAGTGCCGCGTCGTCCGGGGCGATCCGGCCGATGTGCTGATCGACATGTCCCGCTCGGCACAGGTGGCGCTGGTCGCCGCCCGTGGCGACGAACCGGGCCGCGCGATGCTGGGCGCGGTCGCCCAGTCCCTGCTCTACCACTCCCCCGCCCCGGTGGTCGTCGTCCGCGGCCTGGCCGGGAAGCCGCTGACCGGGACCGACGCGCGCCCGGCGCCGAACCAACGGCCGTGACCCGGGGCGCCGCCAGCCGCGACGGCGCTAGAGCTGACCGGGGGTGAACGATTCCGTAGCCGCGTGGCCGTGGCGCGGTCACAAGACCGCGCCACAGCACGACGGTCAGGACGATCCCACGGGCTTCACGCAGTTGGACATCCCGCTTTCCAACGCACCGTTGACGGCGGTGACGCAGAATTCGTAGTTCAAGGCACCGTAGACCAGGAACCCGACACCCCAGGTCGTTTCCATGATGGTCTGATCACTGGCTGTCATCTCGCTGCCATCGATGAGGTTGCGAACCCAGACGCGATAGCCGGCCGCGCCGGCGGATTTGTTCCAGCTGAGGTAGACGCTTGAGGCGTCGAGGGCATTGGCCTTCAGGCCGCTCGGCGCTGCGGGGGTTCCGCCGCCGACCAGGACGGGGCGGCCGGGATTCGGCACCCCTCCACCGCCGCTGGTGTCCCAACTCGATACCCAGACGAGATAACGGTGGCCGACTTTCAGACCGTCGATATGGGCTGCGTGACCCCTGATTCCGACGGAGCTGAGGAATGCGCCCGGTTCGTCCTGGTCCCAGTAGATGACCCCGTAACGTTCGACCGTCCCGACGGTTTCACCCCAGGTGATGTCGAAGCCGGTGCTGGTGGCCCGGGTGACGATCGGGTACGGGCCCGGAGGAGCCGTCGAGTTCGCCACCATGGGCGCCGTCGGGGACGTCCAAGCGGATTTCTGGTCATCGGTGTCGCCGTTGTCGGTGCGGACCTGGTATTCCCACTTCAGGCCATCGACAGAGAGCGTGTCGTGGCGGTTGGCCGCCGCCCTGGACTCGCTCCAGTTCGCGGAGCCGACAAGACGGGACCGGACGGTGTATCCGTGGGCACCGAAGACCGCATCCCACGTCACCTTGAGGCCCTGGGGGCCGGGCTCGACGACGACGTTTCTCGGCACGGGAGTGGGCCGCGCTGCAATGGTGTTGGGGATGGCTGGCACGCTGGTCCCGATGCGGAAGTTGTTGACGAGCGTGCGTTCGAACGCCTGGGCGATCTTGTACTCGCCACGGGCGTTGGGGTGCAGCCCGTCGTAGCCGTCCGGACAGCTGTCGGGCCCGCAGGCGTAGTTCGCGCGCCAGTCGACCAACGCCACAGGGGACTGGCTGGTGCTCCACGACGGGATCGAGGTGGCCAGCAGCGTGTTGTAGCGATCGGTGTTGGCTGGCAGGTTCGGGTTGACACCGAGCCGGGTGCGCTGAGGGATGTTAGCCAGGGCCAACTTGATGTTGGGGTTGGCGGCACGGGCCTCGCTCACCAGCGTCCTCATGCTGGCGATGGTCCCGTCGGGGCCGTCGACGAACCAGCCCAGGTCGTTGAACCCAAGCCCCACCAGGAGCAGGTCGGGCTTGTGCTCCGCTACCTGCGCATAAATTTCATTCTTGACCTGGGCCGCCTGACGGCCCCAGACCGCGAAGTGGTCAGGGTCGAAGGCCGACGCACCCGCGGCGTACGCACCCCAGGTGCGGGGCATTCCCTCCCAGGGGGCAGGAGCCCCTTGCAAACGCGGCGGGACCGGGCCGGTTGCTTCTCCAGGGGGGTTGGTGCCGAAGTAGGGACCGACGAAGTCGACAGCGACATTCTGACCTTTGAACCACTCCCACAGCCGGTAGCGCCAAGTCCAGTCACCCTCGGCACCCTGGGACATCGAATCGCCCACAACCATGACTCTGAGCGCCCCGACCGGTCCTTCTATCGTTGACCCGACGCCCCGCTTCAAGCGCAGGATCGTGTTGTAAATGATGTCGGCAGTATCCCCGGTGAGCAGGCTGGCTACGAAATTAAGAGGAGTCTCCCAGAAACGGAATTTAGTCGCGAAATTGCGCAACAGCTTCTGACCCTCCGCTATGAAAGGTCGCGTGCTCGAGGAGAGGACTTGCAAGGCCGCCCCGCCGACAGCGCCACCGAGAGCGCCCCACACCGCATTGCCCGCCGCTTTGCCCCAGACGTCGGCGTCAATCGGATTCCCGTCCAACCGGGCGCTCGTCAACTCGCCCACGGCTGAGCCCAGGGCTCCAGAGATAGCACCGCAGACCGGTGCAGCGGCGACAGCCCCGGGGCTGAAGACGGCCATGCAAATGGCACCGACCAGGAGCGATGACCCCACACTGGCGAGACCGACCACCAGCCCCTTCCAGAAGCCATCCCAGAAGCCCGCAGCGCCGATGTCCACCTTGGGCACCACGATCACCAGGCTGTTGCCGAGAGCCTGGATGCTTCCGCCGAACTTGGTGTCGATCCGCGGTGGGTAATAGCCTGCAGCATTTTCTTGGGCTTGGCGCGCGAAAGACTCGCTGAGGAGAAGCCTTGCTTCGGTCTGGTCGCGATGAAAGATCGCGACCCTTTGCAGCAGTAGCTCCTGAAATTGCTCAGGGCGCTGCACGGGATTGAAGTCCAGGATCGCCACGACATCTTCGTCATCGTTCGCCAACTGCCGGAATTGCCCGGAGTCGCGCGCGCAGCCCACGCGCAGCCCCACGCTCTCCGCCTCGACCGGCCTGACGTCGAAGGATGAGCCGTGCACGGAGCACGCGGCATCCGCCGGGGCGGCGGCCGCTTGGGTCACGCCAATATTGGTGGAGCCGGCCACAACCAGCACCAACGCAAGGACGAACGCCGTGAGACGGATGCCATGCCGCCTACTTCTGTGCACCCATGATCGACTATGGGAGTGAGACATGGAAGACTTCTCTCTGTCCGATCACGGCGCGGAGGGTGGAATCAGGAAGTCAGCTCCGACAAGGCATCGCGCCGGACCTTCATGCCCACCCGCTGCCTGACCTGGGACGAGTAGGGGATCCGACGCTCGCCTCGACGTACACCGTCGGTGGTCTGTCGTCAGTTGTCTGTCGTCGGTTCTTCAGGTCTATGATCTTCGTGCGAAACTCATAGATCTACAAGTCTCGAATCGATTACAGCCGTCGGTCCCCCCAGCCCAGCCACGCCGCCCAGTGCTAGCCGGGGGCCCACCGACGGGTACGCCCGGAGCGGAACACGTTGCCCGGCGACCTTCACGCACCGCCGATCCGACCCCGTCGACAGACCGACGCGACTACCCTCGGTCAGGGAAGAGGTGGCGGCATGCATCCGCGCCAGTGGGGACCAACGGCCCTGCCCCATCCTCTCGACGGCGACGAAGCTGGACGTGGCCGGGAAAACCCGGGACACCGGATGCGACGTCCCCGATTTCGCGAGAGGCTTACGCAGCATGGATTCCGCTGTTGACCTGCACAGCCCTCTGACCGAAGACGAACTGCGTCGGCTGGACGCCTATTGGCGCGCCGCGAACTATCTCACCGTCGGGCAGATCTACCTGCTGGGCAACCCGCTGCTACGGGAGCCGTTGACGGTCGACGACATCAAGCCCCGGCTGCTCGGGCACTGGGGCACCAGCCCCGGGCTCAACCTGATCTACGCCCACCTCAACCGGGTGATCGTGACGCGGGACCTCAACGCCATGCTGGTCACCGGCCCCGGGCACGGCGGCCCGGCCATCGTGGCCAACACCTGGTTGGAGGGCACCTGGTCGGAGCGCTACCACGACGTGGCGCGCGACGAGGCGGGGATGGCCAGGCTGTTCCGCCAGTTCTCCTTCCCCGGCGGCATCCCCAGCCACGTGGCGGCGGACGTGCCGGGTTCGATCCACGAGGGCGGTGAGCTGGGGTACGCGTTGAGCCACGCCTACGGCGCGGCGTTCGACCACCCGGACCTGGTGGTGGCCTGCGTGATCGGTGACGGCGAGGCGGAGACCGGCCCGCTGGCCGGCAGCTGGCTCTCCAACGTGTTCCTCAACCCGGCGCGGGACGGCGCGGTGCTGCCCATCCTGCACCTCAACGGCTACAAGATCGCCAACCCGACAGTGCTGTCCCGGATCCCCGAGGCCGACCTGCTCGAACTGATGCGCGGGTCGGGCTACCAGCCGTACGTGGTGGCCGGTGACGACCCGGCCGTGGTGCACCGCACGCTCGCCGCGACGATGGACCGGGCGCTGGACGAGATCGCCGAGATCCAGCGGCGGGCCCGCTCCGGTGGCGTCGTCGACCGTCCGCGCTGGCCGATGATCATCCTGCGTACGCCGAAGGGGTGGACCGGCCCGGACGAGGTGGACGGCGTCCAGGTGGAGGGCACGTACCGCGCCCACCAGGTGCCGCTGTCCGGGGTCCGCGACAACCCGGCCCACCTTGCCGAGTTGGAGCGGTGGCTGCGCAGCTACCGGCCCGAGGAGCTGTTCGACGCCACCGGCGCGCCGGTGGACGAGCTGCGCACGCTGCCGCCGCACGGAGATCGGCGGATGAGCGCCAACCCGGTCACCAACGGTGGTGTGGTGCTGCGCGACCTGACCCTGCCCGACTTCCGCGACTACGGCGTGGACGTCCCCGAACCGGGCCAGCCGATGGCCGGCGCGACAGGGGTGCTCGGCCCGTGGATCCGCGACGTCATAAGCGCCAACCCGGAGACCTTCCGGCTGTTCGGCCCGGACGAGGTCGCCTCCAACCGGCTGGGCGCGGCGTTCGAGGTGACCGACCGGGCGTGGGTCGCCGCCACCGTTGCCGGCGACGACCACCTCTCCCCCGACGGCCGGGTCATGGAGGTGCTCTCCGAGCACCTGTGCCAGGGCTGGCTGGAGGGCTACCTGCTGACCGGCCGGCACGGGGTCTTCACCAGCTACGAGGCGTTCATCCACATCGTCGACTCGATGCTCAACCAGCACGCCAAGTGGCTGAAGGTGACCCGGGCCATCCCCTGGCGGCAGCCGCTCGCCTCGCTGAACTACCTGCTGTCCAGCCACGTGTGGCGGCAGGACCACAACGGCTTCTCCCACCAGGACCCCGGCTTCATCGACCACGTGGTCAACAAGAAGGCCGAGGTGGTGCGGGTCTACCTGCCGCCGGACGCCAACACCCTGCTCGCCACGATGGACCACTGCCTGCGCAGCCGGCACTACATAAACGTGGTGGTGGCCGGTAAGCAGCCGGCACCGAACTGGCTGACGATGACCGAGGCCATCCAGCACACCCGACGCGGCCTGGGCATCTGGGAGTGGGCCAGCAACGACGGCGGCATCGAACCGGACGTGGTGCTCGCCTGCTGCGGGGACGTGCCCACCCTGGAGACGTTGGCCGCCGTCGAGCTGCTCCGCCAGCACCTCCCGGACCTGCGGGTGCGACTTGTCAACGTGGTCGACCTGATGCGACTCCAGCCGGACACCGAGCACCCGCACGGCCTTACCGACAACGAGTTCGACACCATCTTCACCGAGGACCGGCCGATCATCTTCGCGTACCACGGCTATCCGTGGCTGATCCACCGCCTCACCTACCGCCGCACGAACCACGAGAACCTGCACGTGCGCGGCTACAAGGAGGAGGGCACCACCACCACCCCGTTCGACATGGTGATGCTCAACGACCTGGACCGCTTCCACCTGGTCATCGACGTCATCGACCGGGTGCCCGGGTTGGCCGCCCGCGCCGCGCACCTGCGGCAGCGGATGGTCGACGCCCGGCAGGCCGCCCGCGACTACACCCGCCGCCACGGCGAGGACGACCCCGAGGTCGCCGAGTGGCGCTGGGTCCGCGAAACCGACCCGACGAACCCCTGAGGAGGACGACGTGCGCGACGCGGAGATCCTGGTCGGCTACGACGGTTCCACCGATGCGTCAATGGCGGTGGACTGGGCGCTGGAGGAGGCCCGGCGCAGCGGCCAGCCGGTGCGGCTGGCGTACGTCTTCGAGTGGCTGACAGTGGCCGGCTGGGTCGGCCCGGGTGTGGCGCCCGGGGTCTGGCCGGACGAGACCGCCCGCCGGCAGGTCGAGGACCTGGTCGGCAAGGCCGCGGCGGACGCCGCCGCCACCCACCCCGGGCTGACAGTCACCGGCCAGGTGTACGACGGGCCGCCGGCCCTGGTGTTGCAGGAACGCTCGGCCGAGGCGGGCCTGCTGGTGCTCGGCAGCCGGGGCCACGGTGGCTTCGGTGGGCTGCTGGCCGGGTCGACGGCGGTGTCGGTGACGGCGCACGCACACTGCCCGGTCGTGGTGGTCCGCGACGGGACGACCGGCGGGCCGGACGGGCCGGTGGCGGTCGGCGTGGACGGCTCGGACGCGGCGCTGGTGGCGCTCGGTTTCGCGGCCGAACGGGCCGCGCAACGGCGGGCACGGTTGCGCGTCCTGCACGCCTGGACACCGGGTCCCGGCGGGGCGGCCGGGGTCCCCGACGAGCGGGCGTCCGTCGAGGCGGCGCTGCAACCGTGGCGGCGGACGTTTCCCGAGCTGGACATCACCGTCGACCTCGTCGCGGGCAGCCCGGCGGCGATGCTGATCGAGGCGAGCCGCGACGCGCGGCTGGTGGTGGTCGGCAGCCGGGGCCGGGGCGGGCTGACCGGCATGCTGCTCGGCTCGGTCAGCCAGCAACTGATCCAGCACGCCAACTGCCCGGTCGCGGTCGTCCGGGAACGCTGAGGAGCACCGGGGCGCCGCCCACGTCGAGCGCCGCCCCGGAGTCAGCGCCGTCGGCGTCAGCGCCGCTCCGGCACCGGGTCGGCCGGGTCGAGGGTGAAGAACTCCTCCTCTTCCTGCGCCAGGTGCAGGCGGAGCACGGCGTCCAGCCCGTACAGGGTCGCCAGCAGGTCGGGGACCTGGTCCGGGCGGAGCCGACCATCGTCGGTCTGCCCCAGTTGGACGCCGAGCAGGTCGACCTGACGACGGATCTCCACGTGTGCACGGCTCATCGTGGAGGTCGCCTCGCCACTGCCCAGCGGCTCGGCCAGCGCGGGGTAGAGCTGCCGATCCTCGGCCGCCTCGTGCGGCAGCACCTTCTCGGTCAGGCGACGATGCGTCTCGCGTACCGCCGGTAGGCACCTCGGCGAGGCCGGGTCGGTGGCGACCAGGTCGGCGGTGTCGCGCAGCCCGGCCAGCACACCGCGTACCGCCTGGTGCTCCGCCGCGGCGCGGGCGAGCAGTTCCCGGGTACGCGGTGCGACGTCGCGGCGGCGTAGTCCACCCCGCAGGGCCCGCAACGCGTTGAGGATGACAAGCACGTCGATGCCCTCCTGCAGGAACGCGCCGACCACCGGGGGGAGCCGGCCGGCCGCCGCCGCGAGCATCGCCAGCACGGCCAGTCCCATCCCGACGGCGGCGCTCTGCACGGCGATCCGGCGGGCGTACCGGGCGATCTCCACAGCGTCCGCGAGCCGGTCCAGCCGGTCCACGGTGAGCACCGCGTCCGCCACGTCCGCCGAGGCGCTCGCCCCGGTCGCGCCCATCGCCACGCCCACATGGGCCTGGGCCAGCGCCGGTGCGTCGTTGACCCCGTCGCCGACCATCACGGTCACCGCCCGGTCGGCCTCCGCCCGGACCCGGTCCACCTTCTCCTGCGGCGTGCAGCGGGCGAGCGTGTCGTCCACGCCGACGGTCGCGGCGACCTGCGCGGCGGTGGCCGGACGGTCACCGGTGACCAGCACGATCCGCCGCAGCCCCGCCGCGCGCAGCCGGCGCACGGTCCGGCGGGCGTCGGGGCGTACCGGGTCCTCCAGCAGGATCGCGCCGAACACCTCGTCCTCGGCGCTTACCCACACCGCCGACCAGCCGGCCAGCTCGGTGCGGGCCCGCGCCCGGTTCGCCCACTCCGGCAGCTCACCCGTGAACTGACCGACGTTGACCAACCGGCCGTCGACCCGGCCGCTGACCCCTCGGCCCGGTTCCTCGGTCACGTCGGTCGGCTCGGCCAGCGCCAGCCCGCGTTCCCGGGCCTGCGCGACCAGCGCGGCGGCCAGCACGTGCGGGGAGAGCTGTTCGACCGAGGCGGCCAGCCGCAGCACCTCGTTGCGGTCGCCGCCGGGGGCGACGACCGTCTCGGCGGCACGCGGGCGCCCGGCGGTGAGCGTACCGGTCTTGTCCACCAGCAGGGTACGGGCCCGGCCGAGCAGTTCCAGCGAGCCGCCGTCGCGGACCAGCACACCACGCCGGGCCACCCGGGACAGCCCGGAGACGATGGCGATCGGGGTGGCCAGCAGCAGTGGGCAGGGGGTGGCCACCACCAGCACCGCGACGGCCCGGACCACGTCACCGGAGAGCAGCCACGCCAGCCCGGCCAGGACCAGCGTGAACGGTACGAACGCGGCAGCGTACCTGTCGGCCAGCCGGACCATCGGGGCCTTGTGCGCTGTCGCCTCCTCGGCCAACCGTACGATGCCCGCGTACGTGCTCTGCGCCGCGTTCCTCGTCGCCCGCATCCCGAACGCGGCCCCGGCGTTCACCACGCCGCTGGCCACCGTCTCCCCGGCCGCCCGCTGGACCAGCTGCGACTCCCCGGTCACCACCGACTCGTCCAGCGTGGCCGCCTCGTCGACGGTCCCGTCCACCGGCACCACGTCGCCGGGCCCCACGAGCAGTTGGTCGGCCGCCGCCACCCGATCCAACGGCACCACCTCGATCGCGCCGTCCGCCCCACGTCGACGGGCGGTACGCGGGGCCCGGGCCAGCAGAGCGCGCAGGTCCCGGGTGGCGCGACGCTGCGCGTACTCCTCCAGTGAACGTCCGGTCGCCAGCATCACCGCGATCACCGCACCGGCCAGGTACTCCCCGACCGCGAGCGCGCCGGCCAGCGCCAGCACGGCGATCACGTCGACGCCGAACTGCCGGCGCCACAACGAACGCAGCATCGACCACGCGGCGGGCAGCAACGCGACCACCGTGACGGCCGCCCAGATCACCTCGGCCGCGGCCCGCTGCCCGCCGACCCGCAGCGCCGCACCGGCGAGTACCGCGACACCGAGCCCGACCAGGGGCGTCCACGCCCACCACCGCCGGACGCGGCTGCGCGCCGGCTGCTTGTCGACGCACTCGGTCGACTCCGCTGCCATCTGCGCATCGTCGCAGCCCGCAGCCGCGTGGCGACGCCACACCGCCCGATTCGTCCGGCGGACGGGTTGTGCCGCCTGCCGGGCGGTACGCAGGTGGCCCGGCGGCCGGTCCGGGCGGGGGTGAGGGCGGGCCGTCGCGGCCATGGCACAGCCTGGTGCGGGCGGAACAGCCCGGTGCGGGCGGGACCTTCGGCCCCTGCGGGCGGCGCGGGAATGCCACAGGATGGATCGGCAACCCCCCGCGTGGCACCGCGTCGTGCGGCACGATGGGCAGAGACGGAAAGGTCGTGACCATGAGTCAGGAGAGCCAACTGACCACCGCGCTGGCGGAGGCCGCCGCCACCGCTGGCCACGCCCCCTCGGTGCACAACACCCAGCCGTGGCGCTGGCGGGTGCTCCCCGATGCGCTGGAACTGCGCTCGGTCGCCGACCGGCAGCTCGCCGCCTCCGACCCGGAGGGCCGGCTGCTCGCGATCAGCTGTGGCACCGCCCTGCACCACGCCCGGGTGGCCCTGGCCGCGCAGGGTTGGCGTGCCGTTGTGGAACGGCTGCCCGACCCGGGCGACAGCGAGCTGCTGGCCCGGTTGACCGACCTCAGCCACGGCACGGCCGACCCGGACGCCATGCGCCTGGTGCAGTGCATGCAGGTCCGGCACACCGACCGGCGGCCGGTCAGCGACGAGCCGGTCCCGACCAACGCGATCGAGCAGATCACCCATGCGGTGACCGCGGAGGGCTGCCGGATACAGGTCCTCGACCGCGATCAGGTGCTGGAGCTGGCCGCCACGGCCGGGCGGGCCGACACCGTCGAGGCGGAAGATCCGGAGATGCGCGCCGAACTGGCGTACTGGACGGGCCGGGCCTCCGGCGGCACCGGACTGCCGGCGGAGGTGCTGCCGGGGCAGCCCGCGCAGACCACAGTGCCGGGCCGCGACTTCGGCCGCCCCGGCAGCCTGCCCATCGGTCCCGGCCACGACCAGGCGGCGGTGTACGCGATGCTGCACGGCGACGAGGACGAAACGGACAGTTGGCTGCGCGCGGGCGAGGCGCTCTCCGCCGGCTGGCTCACCGCCACCCGGCTCGGCGTGTCGGTGGTGCCGCTCAGCGCGGCGGTGGAGGTGCCGGGCACCCGGCAGACCCTGCGTCAGCTGCTCGCCGGGATCGGCTTCCCGTACCTGGTGCTCCGGTTGGGCATCGCGGACCCGGCGCAGGCGGGGCCCCCGCACACGCCGCGGCTGACGGCCGCGCAGGTGGTCGACACCTCCGCCGTGCGCTGACGGGTTCTGCCGACAAGGTCACCGGGGCTACCATCCCCCGATGACCAGCAGCGTGCCGCCGCCTCGTCAGGACCTCTCGGGCACCCCTTCGCTCGGCTTGAGCCCACTGTCCCGGGTCCATCTCGACGAACTGCTCCAGGAGATGCTGGACCGGGTCGGCGAGGTCGTCACCAGCCGGGAGCGGCTGCGGGCCCTGCTCGACGCGGTGGTCGGCATCGGCAGCAACCTCGACCTGCGTAGCACCCTGCAACGCATCGTCGGGCACGCCTGCGAACTGGCCGGGGCCCGCTACGGCGCGCTGGGCATCCTCGGCCCGGACCGGCTGCTGCACGACTTCATCGTGCACGGCATCACCGCCGAGCAGCACGCGAAGATCGGCGACCTGCCCCACGGGCGGGGCGTGCTCGGCCTGCTCATCGACGAGCCCCGACCACTACGGATGCCGGACATCACCCGGCACCCCCGCTCCTACGGCTTCCCGGCCAACCACCCGCCGATGCACAGCTTCCTGGGCGTGCCGGTGCGCATCCGCGACCAGGTGTTCGGCAACCTCTACCTGGCCGAGAAGCAGGGCGGCGCCCAGTTCACCGACGACGACGAGGAGATCGTCGTCGCACTCGCCGCCGCCGCCGGCGTGGCCATCGAGAACGCCCGCCTCTACGCGCTTGCACACCGGCGGGAACGGTGGCTCGCCGCCACCGCCGAGATCACCTCGGTGCTGCTCGGCGAGGTACGCCGTACCGACGCGTTGGCCCTGGTCGCCCGGCGGGCCCGGGAGGTCGCCGAGGCCGAACTGGCGCTGGTGCTGCTCTACGACGCCGACGCCGCGCAGTTCACCGTCGAGGTGGTCGACGGTGCCGACGAGCAGGCCCACGCGCTGGTCGGCACGGTCCTGCCGGCGGCCGACACCAGTTTCGGCCCGGCGGTCGCGGAGGGCCGACACGACCGGGTGGACGACCTCGCGCACGCCGCCCCGTGGCCGGCGCTGCTGCGCACCGGGCCCACGGTGATCTCACCCCTGGCCACCGCCGACACGCTGCACGGCGTGCTGGTGGTGGCGCACCGCGCGGATCGCGGCGGCGCCAGCAGCGAGGACGACGTGGCGATGCTGGGCAGTTTCGCCGGTCAGGCGGCGCTGGCCATGGAACGGGCCCGCGGTCAGGAGGAACGGGAGCTGCTGGTGGTCCTGGAGGACCGCGAACGGATCGCCCGCGACCTGCACGACGTGGTGATCCAGCGGCTCTTCGCCACCGGCCTGCAACTCCAGAGCACCGCGCCGATGATGGGCCGCCCGGAGGTCGCCAAGCGGATCAACGCGGCCGTCGACGACCTGGACGCCACGATCCGCGACATCCGCCGGACCATCTTCGAGCTGCGGACGCCGATGACCGCCGCGCTGCGCACCGAGATCCGCGAGGCGGTCGAGCTGGCCGCCGAGTCGTTGGGCTTCAAACCGCACCTGGAGGTGACCGGCCCGGTGGACAGCGCCGTCCCCGACGCCATCCGCCCGGATCTCACAGCGGTGCTGCGCGAGGCGCTGTCCAACACGGTCCGCCACGCCCAGGCCACCCGGGTCGCCGTCGCCGTACGCGTCGACGCCGGGTGGGTGAGCGTGACGGTCACCGACGACGGGGTGGGCTGCGACCCGGCCGCCGCCCGTGGCGGGCTGGTCAACCTGCGCGAGCGCGCCGAGGGTCACGCCGGCACCTTCACCATCCGCCCGGTCGAGCCGCACGGCACCGAGGTGAGCTGGTCCGTGCCGCTACGCGACTGACCGGCGCGGCTCGGGTCAGGGGGTCTTGCCGAGCAGCCGGGTGGCCAGGACGGCGGCCTGGGTGCGACGCTCCAGGCCCAGTTTGGCAAGCACGCTCGACACGTAGTTCTTCACAGTCTTTTCCGCCAGGAACATCTTGGCCGCGATCTCCCGGTTGGTGAGCCCTTCCGCCACGTACTCCAGGATCCGCCGCTCCTGCTCGGTGAGTGACTTCAGCTCGCGCGGCTGCTCGACCCCGGTCCGGATGCGCTCCAGCACCCGGGCGGTGATCGCCGGGTCCAGCAGCGACTGCCCGGCCGCCACCCGCCGCACCGCGTCGACCAGGTCGGTGCCCCGGATCTGCTTGAGCACGTACCCGGCGGCCCCCGCCATGATCGCCGCGAACAGCGCCTCGTCGTCCTCGTACGAGGTGAGGATCAGACCCTTGATGGACGAGTCGACGGCCCGGACGTCACGGCACACGTCGATGCCGTTGCCGTCGGGCAGCCGCGCGTCCAGGATCGCCACGTCGGGCCGCAACGCCGGGATCCGGCGTGCGGCCTCCTGCGCGGAGCCGGACTCGCCGACCACCTCGATGTCACCGCTGCTCTGCAGCAGGTCGGCCAGGCCACGGCGGACGACCTCGTGGTCGTCGAGGAGGAAGACACGGATCATCAGTCGTTTCTACAGCCGCACCTCGGCCCAGCGCACGGGCCGAAAGTCCCGACCCGCTCGGGCCGTCGGTCGAGGGCGGTCGGGCCCGGCCGGTCGGGACGTCCGGCCCTGCTCCACAGCCGCCCCGACCAGGCAACGTGGGGGTACGCCAACAGCGGCACCGTCAGCCGTCGGCCCGCCGGGACAGGAGCACCGCCATGGACATCGGCTACACCGAAGCCCAGCTGAGGGTCGCCGCCGTGGCCGCGGTCCGGGCACCGTCGCTGCACAACACCCAGCCGTGGCGGCTGCGGCTGCGCGACGGCGGCATCGAGGTGCTGGCCGACCGGTCCCGCCGGCTGCCGGCGACCGACCCCAGCGGCTGGGGTGTCCGGGTCGCCTGCGGCGCGGCGCTGTTCAACCTGCGGATCGCGCTGGCCGTGGCCGGGACCCCGGCCCGGGTACGGCTACGCCCCGACCCGGCCGAGCCGGACCTGCTGGCCCGGCTGGTGCCGGACCTTCCGCGCCGACCCACCCCCGCCGAGCAGAGCCTGTGCGCGGCCATCCCCCGCCGGTTCAGCAACCGCCTGCCGTTCTGGCCGGACCCGGTGCCGGCCGACGTCCGGTGGCGCCTCGGTGAGGCAGCCCAAGCCGAGCAGTGCTGGTTGGAGTTGCTGATCGGGGTGAGCGCGGTCTCCGCGTTCGGCGAGATCGCCCGCAGCGCACACCGGGTGCTGGAGCGCGACCCCGCGTACCGGGCGGAAACCGAACGGTGGTTGCGCCGGGAGCCGGCACCGGACGGCGTACCCGCCTGGGCCGCCGGTCCGCAACGCGAGCCGCAGGACGTCCTGCCGGCGCGCGGCTTCGGTGGGCGGGACCGCGCCCCGGGGCGCGACTTCGAGCCGGAACCCCTCGTCGGAGTGCTCGGATCGGCCGGCAACACGGCAGTGGACCAGGTGATCGCCGGCCAGGCCCTGCAACGGTTGCTGCTCGTCGCCACCGACGCCGGGCTGGGTGTGTCGATGCTCTCCCAACCGATCGAGGTGCCAACGGCCCGGGAGCAACTGCGGCTGTCGCTGGGGCGGTTCGGCACGCCGCAGATGGTGCTGCGGATCGGCTACGGCCAGCCGGGCCGACCGACCGCCCGCCGGGATGTCGACGAGGTGCTCGACCTGCCGGCGGTGTCGACCTGAACGGCGACCGACCGGTCAGCCGGCGAGCAGCGCCGCCTCCCGGGCCGGGTCCAGGCCGATAGCGCTGCGCTGGGGTCGCCCGGCGCGCGGCGGCACCACGCCGACCTCGCGCAGCCACCGCCAGGTGTCGGCGACGGTCTCGGCCACCGGCCGGCAGGTCAACCCGGCGGCGAGGGCGCGGGTCACGTTCCGCTCCAGCAACCCGCGGTACGGGTGGCCGATCGGCAACCAGATCGGCAGGTCGCTCCACGGCTGCACCCCGGCGGCGACGATCCGGTCCGGGTCGGTCCAGCGCAGCCGGGCGGCTGCTCCGGTGGCCGCCACGCACGCGTCGAGAAGCTCACCCATCGTGGTCTGCGCCCGGGGGCCGACCGCGTTGAACGTCCCGCCCAACCGTCCGGCGCCCGCGTCCAGCATCCACCCCGCCAGGTCGCGGACGTCGACGTACTGCACCGGCAGGTCCGCCGGGCCGGGCGCGAGCACGTCACCGCCGCGCTCGACGCGCCGCAGCCACCAGGGCAACCGGCCGATGTCCTCCCCCGGGCCCAGGATCAGACCGGCGCGGACGACAAGCGCCCGGTCGTCGAACACCTGCCGTACGGCACGTTCGGCACCCGCCTTGAGCTGCGGGTAGTCGCCGTCGACGGCATCCGGCTCGGCGTCCACCACCGGGGACTCCTCGTCCAGCCCGTGCGCCGACGGGTCGCGGTAGACCGAACCGCTGGACACGTACACGTACCTGTCCACCGATGCGGCGAGGGCGCGGGCGGCGTCGCCCGCGATGCGGGGCGCACCGTCCCAGGTGTCCACCACCAGGTCCCACTCGCCGCCCGCCAGCGCCGCCAGGCCGTCCGGGGCGGTGCGGTCACCCCGCAACCGGTGTACGCCGGGAGGCACCACGCCGTGCAGCCCTCGGTTGAACACCGTCACCGACCAACCACGGCGTACGCCCTCGGTGACAGTCGCGCCGCCCACGAATCCCGTGCCGCCCAGCACCAGCAGTCTCATGCCCGCCACCCTGCCGTCGCGGGCCGGCGGACGGCACCCCGTTTCACCGTTGGCAGATCTGCCAGAGGCAGAACCGCGACGAGCGTGACGCGCGGTAGCGGACCGCGCCCGGGATACCCAAAAAAAGCCGCTTCGGAGCATGGTCAACAGAGCCGCCAATTGCGAAACTGCTGACAATGTCCAGCACCCCGTTGTCCCTGCCGCAGCCGTCCGCGCGGGCGCCCGAGTTCGGCCGGGACGCGCTCATCGTCTGCGAGAACCTGGTGCGGATCTACCAGACCGGCTCCATCGAGGTGCAGGCCCTCCAGGGGCTCGACCTGGCAGTGGAGAGCGGTGAGCTGGTCGCCGTCGTCGGTGCCTCCGGGTCGGGCAAGTCGACGCTGCTGTCCATCCTGGCCGGCATCGACGCCCCCACCGCCGGGCGGGTCCGGGTGGACAGGTGGAATCTGCTGACGATGTCCCGCGCCGACCGGGTGGACTACCGGCGGCGCACCGTCGGGTTCGTCCGGCAGCAGACCGCGAGCAACCTGATCCCCTACCTGACCGCGCGGGAGATGGTGGACCTGCCGATGACCGCGGCCCGCACCGCCAAGGCGGAGCGCCGGGAACGCGCGGCCGAACTGCTGGACAGCCTCGGCGTCGCCGACTGCGCCGATCGACGGCCCGGGCAGCTCTCCGGCGGGCAGCAGATGCGGGTCGCGATCGCGGTGGCGCTTGCCAACCAGCCGCGCGTGCTGCTCGCCGACGAGCCGACCGGCGAGCTGGACGCCGCCACGTCCGCGGAGGTCTTCGGCGTGCTGCGGGACGTCAACCGGCGCTACGGCGTCACAGTTGTCGTGGTGACCCACGACCCGGAGGTCAGCGGTCAGGTCGAACGGACAGTCGCGATCCGGGACGGGCGCACCAGCAGCGAGGTGCTGCGCCGCACCACCACCGACGCGGCCGGCGACACCCACCTGATCGCCGAGGAGTACGCCGTGATGGACCGAGCCGGGCGGGTCCAGGTGCCCCGCGAGTTCCGCCAGGCGCTGGCACTCACCCGACGGGTCCGGCTGGCCCTGGAACCCGACCACATCACGATCCGCCCCGACTCGGAAAGCGGCGAATGAGTAGCGAACCGCTGCTGCGCGTGCGCGGCGTACACCGGCGCTTCCACACCGGGCCGACCGTCGTACACGCCCTGCGCGGCGTGTCGTTCGACGTGGCCGCCGGTGCCATGGTGGCGCTCGTCGGCCGGTCCGGATCGGGCAAGACCACCCTGCTCAACGTCATCGGCGGCCTGGACCGCCCGGACGCCGGCACCGTGCACGTCAACGGCACCGACGTCACAGCACTCGACGAGGATGGGCTGTCCCGGCTGCGGCGCGAGCAGGTGTCGTACATCTTCCAGAGCTTCGGGTTGATCCCGGTGCTGTCGGCCGCGGAGAACGTCGCCGCCCCGCTGCGGCTGGCCCGCGCCGCCCCGGCCGAGCGCGAGCGGCGGGTCGAGTTGCTGCTGGAACTCGTCGGGCTGGCCGACCACGCCCAGCAGCGACCGGCCGAGCTGTCCGGCGGCCAGCAGCAGCGGGTGGCGATCGCCCGCGCGCTGGCCGCCTCGCCCCGGCTGCTGCTCGCCGACGAGCCCACCGGGCAACTGGACGCCGAGACAGGCCTGTCGGTGATGGCCCTGCTGCGCGGCATAGTGGAATCCGAAAACGTCACAGTCCTGGTGTCGACGCACGACGCGGTGATGATGGCCCTGGCCGACCGGGTGATCCGCATCAACGACGGGCACCTCGACGACCAGGCGGCCGGGCGGCCAAACGAGCCCGTGCCGGACGCCAGGTGACGCGACGATGCTGAGGCTGGTCAGCCGGCGCGCCCGCGCGCAGTGGCCGTTGCTGGCAGCCCTCCTCGGGATCGTCACGATCGGCGCGACACTGCTGGGCACCTGCACCCTGCTTGTCACCCGCACCGCCGAGCAGGCCCTGGAGGTCGCGATGGCCCGCGCCGCCCCCGCCGACGTCGACGTGACCGTCTACACCGGCAGCGTCGAGGGCCCGGACGCACCGTCCGTCACCGCGGACACCCGCACCGTGATGACCGCCACGCTCGCACCGTTTTCGGTGACGACAACCGCGCGGGCGTCGACGGTGCTGCGGGCGCTGCCGCCCACGCTCGCGCCGGGCACCACCGTCGCGCCCCAAGCGTACCTGTCGGGTTTGGACGATCTGCCGGCCCGGGCCGAGCTCGTCACCGGGCGTTGGCCACAGCACCCTGGCGACGCGGTGCTGCTGGAGTCCACCGCACAAGAGCTCGGCCTCACCCCCGGTCGCCGGGTACGCCTCGGCGCCGAACTGGCCCACCCGCCGGTCCCGGCCATCGACGTGACAGTCGTCGGCGTGGTACGCCCGCTGCCGGGGCGCGGCTGGGACCGCGACCCGCTGGCCGGGGCCGGCCTCGCCATCGACTACCGGGACGGCCGCTTCATGCAGCCGGTAAACGCCTACGGCCCGTTCCTCGTCGACCTCGCCGACCTGCTCGGCACCGGTGCCACGGTCGACCGGATGGAGATCACCGCCCATCCGGACCTCACCCACTCCAGCCGCCGCGACCTGGAGACCGTGGCCGAGGCCGTGGGCAGCGCCGACGGCCCGCTGGCCAGTACCCTCGGCGACCGCGCCGACCTCGCCCGGGTCGCCTCGAAACTGCCGCTGACCCTGCGGAGCGCCGACGACCAACGGCAGGTCACCGCTGCCGTCGTACTCGCCATTGCCGTCCTCGGCGGTGTCCTGGCCGCGACGGCACTCGTCCTCGCCGGCCGGCTGACCGCGGGCATCCGCGCCGACGAGACCGCCCTGCGCTCCGCCCTGGGCACCAGCCGTCGTCAACTCGCCGCCACCGCGACAGTCGAGGCCGGGCTGGTCGCCGCCGTGGCCGCCGCGCTCGCCATACCGGCCTCGTCGGCCCTGCACGCCGGCCTGACCCACCTACCGCCACTGGACAGCGCCGGCCTGACCGTTGCGCCAGCCACCTCCGGTGTCCAGGTCCTCGCGGTCGCCAGCGGCGCGCTGGTGCTCGCCGCGGTACTCACCGTCCTGGCGATCCGGGCCGTCCCGGCCGCCGGCGACCGGCGCACCCGCCGGGAACTGCTGGCCCGGTCCGGCGCCGACCTGTTGCTCGCGGCGTTCGCCGCCGCCGGCTGGTGGCAGCTGTACGCGCAGCCCACCGCCGCCAGCCCACGCGCCGACCTGGTCCGGGTGCTCGCGCCGGCGCTGCTGCTCACCGCCGGTGCCGCCCTGGCGCTGCGAGTGGTCCTACCCGCCCTGCGCGGCGTCGACCGGCTGGCGTACCGCGCCCGTGGGCTGGCGCTTCCGTTGGCGGTCGCCGAGGCCGCCCGCCGGCCCCAGGCGGTCGCCGCCGGGCTGCTCGTCGGGCTGGCCTGCGCGGCCGGCACCTTCGGCCTCGCCTTCGACAGCACGTGGCACCAGTCGCAGCGCGACCAGGCCGCGCTCTCCGTCGGCACCGATCTGGCGGTCACCCTCGGCACGACGCCGGTGGCCGGCGACGGCGCGCTCGTCGACGCGGCCACCGCGGGGGCGGTGAGTCCGGCCCTCAACCGTGGCACCACGGTCGGTCAGTGGCTCGGCAGCGCCGGCAGTCCGCCGCGCCTGGTCGCCGTCGACACCGCCCGCGCCGACGCGCTGCTGCGCGGGCGGCTGGACAGCGACCGCGGCTGGGCGGACGTGGGCGCCAGGCTGGCACCACGCACCCGGGCCGTCGGCCTCGCCATTCCGGCTGGCGCACCGCTGGTCCTGAGCGGGACCGCCGCCAGCGGTGCCCCGCTCAGCGTGACGCCCCGGCTGCTCCTCCAGGACGCCATCGGCCTGCGCACCTCCTGCACGGGTCCCGCCGTACCGCTCGACGGCCGGGAGGTCCGGCTGCCCGACTGCGCGCCGGCTGACGGGTTGCGCCTCGTGGCGGTCGCCCTGCCGGTCAGCGCCGACGCGGCCGGCGGAGCTGTCGACGTAGCCGTCACCCTCACCATGCCGCCCGCCGGGCCGGCGGAGCGCTCCACTGACGGATCGGATTGGACCGCCACGTCCGCGCCGCCGATCCCGAGCAAGGTGGACGAGCCGACCGTCACGGTGTCCGCCACGCCGACCGGAACCGCGCTGCGGATGGCCGCGACAGTCGAGTTCGGCGGCGCCGAGGAGGCCGCCCGGACTCTCGTCGCCACCGCCTTCCCGGACCCCGGCCCGGTGCCCGTCGCCGTCTCCGCCGACTTTGCCAGCGAGGTCGGCGCCGACCGCGGCAGCCGGCTCAGTGTCACGGTCGGCATCACGCCCGTCCCGATCGTCGTCGCCGAGGTCGTGCCGACCGTTCCGTCCGCCCCCGGCGCCGCCGCCGTCCTGGCCGATCTGGACATGCTGTCCCGCGCCCGCGCCGTTCAAGGCGACCTGGCGTTCCCGGTCGACGCCTGGTGGGTCGGCCACCCAGCCGGTCCCGGCGCCGCCGAACGGGCCGACGCCCTGCACCTGGGCACCGTCGCGACCCGCGAGGCGGAGACCGCCCGCCGCACCAGCGGTCCGCTCCGCGCCGGGCTGCCGGCCGCGCTCCGGCTGATCGTTCCGGCCGCGGCCCTGCTGCTGCTCGCCGGCGTCGTACTGCACGTCACCTGCGATCTGCAGCTCCGCGCCGTCGAGGTGGCACGGTTGCGCGGCCTGGGGATGTCCCGGCGCGGCATCCGGGCCGTCCTGCTCGGCCAGCACGCTGGTGTGCTGCTGCCCCTGCTCGCGGCGGGCGCGGTCGTCGGCGCGCTCGCCACCCGCGTCGTCGCTCCCCTGCTCGTGCGCTCGGACACCGGCGCCGCGCCCGTGCCGACCGCCCAACCGCACTGGCCGTGGCCGGCCGAGGCCGCACTTCTCGTCGTACTGCTGGCCGGATGCCTGCTGGCGGTCGCCGTCGTGGTCACCGTCCAGGTCCGCCGGGCCGACGCCGCGCACCTGCGGGTGGCGCCGTGAAGCGGTGGCTGACCCGCCGGTGGCCGGCGCCGCACTGGCCTAGTGTCCGGGGCCGGGGCCGCACCGACGCCGGAGCGCTGCTGCTCACCGCCGCCGTCATCGCGGCCGTCACGATGCTCGTCGGGGCCGCGCCGGCGCTGCTCCGCGCCGCCGCCGACAGCGCCGTCCAGGACACAGTCCGGCGCGTCGGTCAGACCGCGAATGTTCTCGTCAGCGCCCACTGGGAAGGCGACGACGGGATGACCGGCCGGGTCCGGATGCCCCAGCTCGCCAAGGACGTCGACGACTTTCGCGCCCGGGCCGCATACGCGCTCGGGCCCGACCTGGACGCCGCGCTGCGTCCGCCCGTCGCCGTCGTCAACGGTCCGATCCTCAGCATCACCGAGGGCAGCACGCCGCGCACCTTCCAGTTCAGCTACCTGGCCGGTGACCTCGGCGGCCCGGACGTGACCTGGGTCGCCGGCAGCGCCCCCGGTGCCGCGGTCGGCGACGAATTCGTCGAGATCCCCTACGACGGACCGCCCTGGCCGGTGCAGATCGGCCTCTCCGAGGCGGACGCCGCAGCGCTCCACCTCGGCCCCGGCGATCGAATCCCGGTCAAGGACGGCAAGGGTCGCGAGAGAGACGTCCGGATCAGCGGAATCTACCGACCCGCGGACAGCGCCGATCCCGCCTGGCAACTCGCCCCGGCGCTGCTGCGCCCGGTGCCCGGTGCCGACGGTGTGGGGACCACCCGGTTCGGCGGCCTGCTGTCGCGCGACTCGTTACCGGACGCCCGGCTCGCCGTAAGTGAGGACCAACTGCGGCGCACCGTCCACTTCGCCCCCGAACCCGACGCGCTCACCTGGGAGACCAGCGCGGCGCTCGCCCGCCAGGTGGTCAAGCTCAAGGCAAACTCCGGCGCATCGAACGACCGCGACCAGTCCCTGAAGTGGGAGTCGCAGCTCGACACCGCCCTGCGCGACGCCCGCAGGCAGATCAGCGCCGCCTCCGCACAGGCCGCCGTCCTGCTCACCGGGGTGCTGGCCGCCACGGTGCTGGTGCTGCTGCTCGCCGCCGACCTGCTGGTCCGCCGCCGCACCCCGGCGCTGGGCGCCGCCCGGCAGCGGGGGGTGGCCCTACCCGACCTCGGCGCGGAACTCGTCCTCGAGTCCACTGTGGTGTCCCTGTCGGCCGGCGCCGTCGGGCTCGCGCTCGCCCGGGTGGCCGCTCCCGGCGTCTCCTGGACCTGGGCCGTCCCGGTGGTCCTGGCCGGCGCCGTCGCCGGGCCGGCGTTCGGCATCCGCGCCGCCGCCCGCGCCAGCCGCGACCGGCGCCAACCCGCGAACCCGGCCGCTCGGCGCTGGATCCGGGCCACCGGTCAGCTGCGCCGCGCCGCCGTGGAGGCCGCTGTCCTGATCGCGGCGACCGGAGCCTTCGTCACCCTGCACCAGCGCGGGCTCCTGCCCGTCGGCTCCGACGGCGACACGGGTGAGCTGGCCGGAGACCTGATCCTGCCGATCAGCGCCCTCACGCTTGGCGCGCTCGTCGGCGCGCTGGTCCTGCTCCGGCTGCTGCCCCTCGGGGCGCGGTTCGCACTCCGACAGGCAATGCGCTCACGCCGCCCGCTGGCCGTGTTCGGTGCCGCCCAGGCGGCCACCACGGCCGGGCGCGCACTGCCGCTGCTGGTGCTGGTCAGCGCCACGGCGCTCGCATCGTTCGCGCTCATCCTCGGCCCCACCGTCAGCCGGGGTCTGACCGACGGCGCGTGGAGCACCGTCGGCGCGGATGCCCGCCTCGACGTCGACGCCGACGCCGCCGAAACCACGCCGGCACTCGCCGAGCGCATCGCCGCCGCACCCGGCGTCCGGCAGGTAGTTGTCGCGCAGGTGACCGACTCGGCACCCGTCTTCACCGAATCGACGCTGCTCACCCCACGCCTGGTCATCGTGGACACCGCCGCGTTCCAACGCCTGCTGGCCACCACCCCGCTGCCCGACGCACCGGCGCTGGCCCGGCTCACGGCGCCCGGTCCTCGTCCCGGGGGCGTCCCGGCGCTGGTCCGATCGAGCAGCGGCGAGCTGCGGACCGGCATGCGGCTGAAGCTGCGCCGGGACGACGCCCCGGCGGTCCAGCTCGCCGCGGTCGGTACCGCTCCCTCCGTCGGCGGCGCCAACGACGTCGTCATCGTGGACGCCGCGGCCCTCGCCGACGCCGGGCTGCCAGCCGTTCCGAATACCGTCTGGGTGACCGGTCCCGGCGCGGCGCGGGCCGTGTCGGACACCGGCGTCACCGCCGACGTCGTGGTGCGCGCGGACGTCCTGCGGGCACAGCGGGTGGCGCCGCTGACCGCGGGGCTGCTCCGGCTGGCGTGGACGGCCGCCGCGGTGCTGCTGGCGCTGGGGCTGCTCGGCCTCACGCTCGCCGCCGCCGCCGGTGCGTCGCAACGGTGGCAGACCCTGACCCGGCTGCGGACCCTGGGCCTGCGTCCCCGCGACGTGCGCTGGGTCGCCGCCGGAGAGCTGCTGCCGCCGGTCGTGGTCACCGCGGTGTGCGGCCCGCTCCTCGGGGCCCTGCTCGCGCACCTGACGCTCGGCCCGCTCGAGCTGCGGTTGCTCACCGGCCAGGCCGCCGACCCGGTGCCGGTTCTGCCGTGGTGGCTGCTCGGCCTGGTGAGCGTGGCGTTGCTGGCCGCAGCCGCCGCGGTCGTACCCGTCGAGGCGGCGCTGCGGCGACGCGACAGGTTGGGTGAGGTACTGCGCGCCGGCGAGTGACCAGCTGGGGGCAGTGGGAGCAGAACCGCCGAGGCCCGTTACCGGATATCCGGTAACGGGCCAGGCTGAACAGCTCACATAGGTGGTGGGCGATACTGGGTTTGAACCAGTGACCTCTTCCGTGTCAAGGAAGCGCGCTCCCACTGCGCCAATCGCCCGTGGCGACCACCGAACCCGGCGGCCAGGCCCCGATGGGGCAGATCGCGAGCGGACGACGGGATTCGAACCCGCGACCCTCACCTTGGCAAGGTGATGCGCTACCAGCTGCGCTACGTCCGCACGTCCCCGACTTGCGCCGGCGACAGGTGAACTCTACCCGATGCCAAGATCGCTTGGCGCGGCACCCTCGGCGGTGGCGATTGCGCTGGTGGCCACCGGGGTACTGAATCGCTCGACAGCGCACCACACCCCCTTAAGGAGGCTGTCGTGGGTATCGGCACCAGCATCTTCCTGATCGCGCTCGGCGCGATCCTCACTTTCGCCCTGGACGCGAGCGTCGGCGGCATCAACCTCGACGTGGTCGGCTGGATCCTGATGGGAGCCGGCGTGCTCGGCCTGATCATGACCACGATGATCTGGGGCCGGCGTCGCCAGGTGGTCACCACCACCGAGCAGCCGGTGGAATACCAGCGGGTCGAGGAGCGGCGGGACATCGCCCCGCCGCTGTGACCCGACAGTTGGGCACCGCCGGCAAAGTCGGCGGATCGTGCGACGCCGGGCCGGCCACCGCGAGGCGGGCAGTCGGCCCGGCGCGCCGCTGATCCCCGCCCGCGGCCCGGCCCGGCCCGGCGAGCACGTTCAGCGGCGCGGGTACCGCCCACCTCGGCCGGCAGTCAGTCCAGGCAGGTGAGCGCGACCTCGGCATACCGCGTCAGTGCCGCCCGGTCCGGGCTGATGGCGCCCATCACCCGCAGCCCCTGAAGGCTTGTCACAAGGAAGCCGGCCAGGTCGGTGGCGCTGCGGTCGGTGGTGATCTGACCCCGCAACTGGGCCTCGGCGAGCAGGTCGTAGAGGGCCAACTCCAGGGACTGGGTGGTCGAGCGGAGCCGCTCGGCGACCCGCACGTCCTGGTGCGCGCGCTCCATCGAGGCACCGACGATGAGGCAGGAGAGGTGCCGGCCGTCGCCGGTGATGTCGTCCACCGCGCCGATGAAGATCTCCCGGATGACCGCCCGCGCGTCGTTGCCGGAGCGCAGCAGGTCGACCATCGGGGTGGCGTAGCGCTGCCGGTAGAGGTCGAGCACCGCCAGGTAGAGGCCGTCCTTGCTGCCGAAGGCGGCGTAGATCGAGCCGCTGCCCAGGCCGGTCGCCTCGGAGAGGTCGCGCATGGAGGCGCCCTCGTAGCCCTTTCTGCGGAACACGTCCATGGCGGCGGCGACTGCGGCGTCGAAGTCGAACTCGCGGGTACGGGCCATGCGCCGAACGCTACCCGCAATCTGGAACGATCGACAAAGTTTCCCCTGCCACACTCTGAAATCGACGCCCGTGGCCACTGTCATCCGCTGAAACCATTGACTACGGGGGTCGGACAGCGTTGTCTTTCCTGTGGCGCCTGGGGAGGGGGAACGGTGACGGACGACGTGTCCCTCGTGTTCTGCGTAACCGCCGACGTGTCGGTGCGCGAGCGGATGGTCCGGCGCCTGGACGGCCTCGGCACCCTGGTGATCTGCGCCGACCTGGCCGAGTTGCAGGCGATGATCGGTCCGCCCGCGATCGGCGCACAGGGCCCACTGCTCAGTCTCAGCGTCGGAGCCACCGCCGAACCAGATGCGGATCCAGCAGCCGGAGGCCCGGCCCACGCCAGCGCCGACGCGGACGACCGGATCAGCCTCGGCGACCTCGTGATCGATCCGCGCGACCACCTGGTGACCTGGCGCGGACAACCGCTCACCCTCACCCGCCTCGAACGGAACCTGCTCACGCACCTCGCCACCGCACCGACCGGAGTCTGGACCTACCAGCGGCTCTTCGAGTCGGTCTGGGGCGCCGCCTACCTCGGCGACACGTCGATCCTGCACTCGGCGGTGAAACGGTTACGCCACAAGCTGCGCGCGGCTGGCGCGACGGTACGCGTACACACCGTCCGCGGGATCGGCTATCGGCTCAGCCTGACGTGAACCCACCGGGGCCGACCGCCCGGAACAAAACCAGCGGCTCGTCACCGGAATCCGGTGACGAGCCGCTGGTTTACTGGTGGGCGATACTGGGTTTGAACCAGTGACCTCTTCCGTGTCAAGGAAGCGCGCTCCCACTGCGCCAATCGCCCGTGCCTATTGCCGAGGTGGGGACGGGATTTGAACCCGCGTACACGGCTTTGCAGGCCGTTGCCTCGCCTCTCGGCCACCCCACCGAGGTTGCCCCCGTCATGCGTGGCGGCAGCTCCGAGCGGACGACGGGATTCGAACCCGCGACCCTCACCTTGGCAAGGTGATGCGCTACCAGCTGCGCTACGTCCGCACGCCCCCGGACGTTCCCGGGTGACGGATGAGAACTTTAGCCGAGCCGGTGAAAGACTGCCAACTCGGGGTCGCCTCGGCGCGTCCCATTTCCGCCCCAGCGGGATCGGTATCACCGCCGACAGGGCTTCCTAGGGGGCTGACCTGGTGCCGTCGGCCGCCACCGACGGTCACCCTCGGACACCGCCGAACGATTGCCTGCCGTCGATGCGCCGAACCCCGGCCACCAGGCGCTTCGTGCATCATCCACGCCAGCGGAACCTCGGTGAACACCTTCTGAGAAACGACCGACGGGACCCCAAGGAATTGTCCGGCTTCCGACTGTCACAGCGTGAATCCGGCTGCGGTGGTAACTGTTCGTGTTCAGTCGGATGGGCTACGGTAACGGTCGTGACGAGACGTGCGGCCGAGATCCGCCTGGATGCCCTGCTGCGCACCGCCTGTGACGTGATCGTGGAGCGCGGTCTGGCCAACACCCGGACGGCCGACGTGGCACAGGCCGCCGGCGTCAGTCAGGCTCTGGTCTTCTACCACTTCGCCACGAAGGACCGGCTGCTCGCGCAGGCCTTCGCGTACGCGGTCGAGCAGGATCTGGCCCGACTGGACGCGGTGACCCGCTCCTCGGCTCCCCCGCTGACCAAGCTCCGCCGGATCCTCAAGCTCTACACCCCGGCCGGGAGGGCGACCTCCTGGTCGATGTGGATCGACGGCTGGTCCGAGTCGCTGCGTACGCCGGAGTTGGAGAAGGTGTCCCGCCGCCTCGACCTGCGTTGGCGGCAGGACCTGGCCGCGGTGATCTCCGCCGGGGTGGCCGACGGCACGTTCCAGTGCGCCGACCCGGACGGGGCCGCCTGGCGGATCAGCGCGGTGATGGACGGCCTCGCCGTCCAACTCGCCGTGCACGACCGGGTGATCTCCCGTCGGCAGTTCGGCGAGTGGGTCCGGCTGGTCACCGCCCGGGAGCTCGGCCTGGACCCGGCCGACCTGGACTGAGCCGGGCAGCGGCGCAATCGCCCCCACCAGGCCCGGCAAAACGGCTCGGGGGTGCCCCGCCGACCGGAACAATCGGCAGCATGGATCTGCTGGAGGCGTACCGCCGAAGCCTGGCCGAATTCGTCGACCGGGTGGACCAGGTCGGACCCGGCCAGTGGTCCGACCCGACCCCCTGCTCCGACTGGGACGTACGCACGCTCGTCAACCACGTGGTGAGCGAGGACCGGTGGAGCGTCCCGCTGCTCGCCGGCCGGACCATCGACGAGGTCGGCGACCGACTCGACGGCGACCAGCTCGGCGACGACCCGATCACGGCGGCGCGGGAGGCGGCCGCGCAGGCCGAGATCGCCGCCACCCATCCGGGCACGCTCGACCGCACCGTGCACCTCTCCAGCGGCCCGACCCCGGCCACCGAATACCTCAAGCAACTCCTCGCCGAGCACCTCATCCACGGCTGGGACGTGGCGGTGGCGATCGGCGCGCAGCCTCGGTTCGACCCGGACGCGGTGCACGTGGCCGCCCAGTGGTTCGCCAGCCAGCTCGACAACTACCGCCGCAACAACCTGGTCCAGACCGGAGTGCGGGTGTCCGACGCCGCCGACGAGCAGGACCACCTGCTTGCCGCCTTCGGCCGCGACCCCGACTGGACACCTGACGACTGACCCCATGCGCCCGGGCCCGGCGACCGGCAGCAGGCGGCGGCACCGTCGGCGGTGCACGTCGACGCGCGCCGGGTCGCCGTCGTGGTGGCCAGGGTGGTGACCCCGTGGGAGCCGGCGGGCAGTGCGCCGGCCAACCCCCACGTCCCCCGATCAGCGGCGGGCCGGTTGCCAACTGTCGGCCGACATCGGCCGCTCCCAGCGCCGATCCACCGGCGGGTCCTCGGCCTCGTCGGTAGTGGCCCGGGTCAGGTGTCGCAGCCGCAGCAGCAGGCCCATCCCGAGGAAGAGCAGCAGCCCGCCGAGCAGGAACGCGGCCTGCACCACGCCGAACCCACCGGACTGCGAGACCTGGCGACCGGCCGGTGGCGCCGCGTCGGCCGGGTAGCCCCCCACCGGCTCCGCCTCGGACGTGTCAGCCTCCTCGGCCGGCGCGCTCGCCGGGTCGCTGGGCCGCGCCGGGGTGGCGCTCGGCTTCGGCGTACCGGTCGGGGTGACGCCCGCACCCCGCACCGAGCGGGTGGCCGTCTGCCGGGCCAGCAGGCGCGCGTTGGCGTCGTACGCCTCGGCGGCGAGGGTGACCCGCCCCTGGGCGACGTCCTCGGCGAAGGCCACCCGGTAGCGTGCGGTGACAGTGCGGCCCGGGCAGAGCGTGCCCGGGTCGAGCTGCCGGTCGGTCAGCCGGGCCACGTCACCCTCGGTCCGGATCTCCAGGGGAAAGTCCCCGGTCTCCTCCACCCGGTCCATCTTCACCTGGTCGAGTCGGATGCCCTGCACGCTGAGCACCATCGACCAGCGCACCTTCACGCAGCCGCCGCGCCGATCCGTCCGGGACACCACCGCGGAGATCGTCCGCACCTGATCCCCGGCGGTGAACCGGGCCGGCAGGCCGCTCAACTCGGTGGTGAAGGCCGCCTGCGCCGGCGCGGCCAGGGTGAGTACCGCCCCGGTCACGCCGGCAACCAACGCCCCGACCCGCAGCGCGTACCGCCACACGATCACCACCACCTCGCCTCTTCTCGTCGCTCCCGGGAAACGCTAGGAGGAAACGGGCGGGCCGGACAGACGGGTGTCTTCGCAACCGACGCCAAGGACGGTTGGTGATTTCACCGAGAGTGGTGAACCGCTGACCCGGACGGGTGTCTCCCCCTCCTCCCGGCACCCGGGTTGCCGGTGCGCGAGAATCGCCAGGTGTCCGAGCTCTCCAGCACGTTCGTCCGGCTGCACGCCCGGCTGGCCCCGGTTCCTTTCGTCCCCGAGGTGCGCCTGCACCAGGCCGACGAGCCGATCGGGCTGTGGGAGCTGACCGAGGGCGAGTTCTCCACCGACCGGCCGCCACCGTTCTGGGCGTTCGCCTGGGCCGGCGGCCAGGCCCTCGCCCGCTACGTGACAGACCACCCGGAGCTGGTCGCCGGCCGCCGGGTGCTCGACCTCGCCTCCGGCTCCGGTCTGGTGGCCATCGCCGCCGCCCGCGCCGGGGCGGCAGCGGTGCGAGCGGTCGAGGTGGACGAGCTGGCGGTGGCGGCGGTCGCGCTCAACGCCGAGGCCAACGGGGTACGCGTCGACGCCGAGTTCGGCGACATCCTCGACACCGACGCCGGGGACGCCGAGGTGGTGCTCGCCGGGGACGTCTTCTACAGCGACGCGATGGCCCGTCGGGTGCTGCGCTTCCTGCTGCGCGCCGCCCGGGCCGGCGCACCGGCCCTGGTCGGTGACCCCGGCCGGGCGTTCCTGCCCCGCGACCGCTTCGACGAGTTGGCCGCGTACGACGTGCCGGTGCCGGAGGCGCTGGAGAGCGTCCGGGTGAAGCGCACCACCGTCTGGCAGTTGCGCGCCGGCCTGCCGGGAGCCGCCCGCTAGCGTGTCGACGTGCTCTTCTCCAGCTGGGGGTCGGTGGTCCAGGCACCCTGGCCGGACGTCGCCGAGGTGAGCGACCACGTCGGCGGACGCCACCTGGTCGTCACCCGGCACGCGTTGGTCCGTCAGGTCCTGGCCGACCCGGTCAGCTACCGGCCGGACAACGCGTTGGACGCGGTGACCCCGATGCCGGTGGCCGCGCTGCGGGTGCTCGCCGGGCACCGGTTCCGGTTGCCGCCGACCCTTGCCAACAACTCGGGTGCCAGCCACCCCGAGATCCGGGCGACCGTCGCGGCGGCGTTGCACCCCGAGCGGGTCGCCGCGCAGCGGCCCTGGCTCACCGCGCTGGTCCGGGACCGGGTCGCCCGGCTCGGCGCCCGACTCGACAGCGGCACACCTGTCGACCTGTACGCGGACCTCGCCGCCGACCTGCCGCTGCTGGTGCTGGCCCGGCTGGTCGAGCTGCCGGACGCCCCCGTCGGCGCGGTCAAGGAGTTCGCCCGCGCCGCGCTGGAGTTGTTCTGGGCGCCGCTGGACGCCGACCGGCAGCTGGCCCTCGCCGCCGAGGTGGGCCGGTTCCACCGCGTACTGCGGGACTTCGCGGCCACCGGCGGCGGGCTGGCCGGTCAGCTGCGCGCGGCCGGGCACTCGCCGGACGTGGTGGTCGGCGCGCTCTTCTTCCTGCTGGTCGCCGGGCAGGAGACCACCTCGCAGTTCCTCACCCTGCTGCTGCACCGGCTGGCCGGCGAGCCCACGGTGCGGGCCGGCCTGCGCACCGGCGAGGTAGCGGTGGCCGACGTGGTGGAGGAGGGGCTACGACTGGAGCCGCCGATCGTCACCTGGCGGCGGGTGGCGACGACGGACCGCACGTTGGGTCCGACGGCGGTGCCGGCGGGCAGCAGCCTGGTGCTCTGGCTGGGTCGTGCCGGCCGCGACCCGGCGGTGGTCGAGGCGCCCGACGAGTTCCGACCGGGCCAGCGTGGATCCCGCCGTCACCTGGCTTTCGGTGCGGGCGCCCACCGCTGCGTCGGTGACGTGCTGGCCCGGATGGAGGCGGCAGTGGTGGTTGCCGAGGCAGCGCCGCTGCTTGACGGCGTGACAGTGGTCCGCCCGCCCTGGTGCCCGGACAATCTCACCTTCCGGATGCCGGACGCCTTCGTCGTCCGCCGTCCGGTCCGGACACCGGCCTAACCAGATCCTGATCTCGCTTCGGTAGGTTTCCGGGCGTGTCAGCGACCCCCGCACGTCGGATCCTCGCCGCCGTAACAGTTCTGGCCCTGCTGCTGCTGAGCGCCTGCACAGCCGACCGTACGGTGCACGTCCGGCAGATCACCCTGGCCCAGCCGACCCCGTCCGCCACGCCGTCGGCCTCGCCGTCCCCGACGACGAAGCCCGCTCCCGGCAGCCTGGACTGGTACGTGTCGCAGGTGCCGACCTTCCCCGAGGCAGCGCCACCGCAACCGGTGCCGCTGCCGGCGACCGGCGCGGCCCCGTTCTGGCACCGCCTGCCGACCGACCAGAAGGTCGCCTTCATCACCATCGACGACGGCGGGCTGGCCCGGCCGCCCCAGGTGCCCGACTTCATCCGGCGGGCGCACATCCCGGTCACCATGTTCCTCAACTCACCCGCGGCGACGGAGCACCCCGACTACTTCCGGCAGATCGTGGTGGCGGGCGGGGTCGTCGAGAACCACACAATCACGCACACCTCGCTGGCCGGCCGGTCGTACGACCGCCAGAAACACGAGATCTGCGGGGCGGCGGACAAGCTGGAGGCGTTGTTCGGCGCGCGACCGACAGTGTTCCGGCCACCGTTCGGCGAGTACGACAGCACCACGTTGACGGCGGCGCACGACTGCGGCGCGAAGGCGGTCTTCCACTGGACCGAGACCGTGCACGAGGGGAAGGTGCGCTACCAGACCCCGGAGAAGGTGGTGCACCCCGGCGACGTGCTGCTCATGCACTTCCGGCCGGCGCTGATGGACGACCTGCTCGCGGCGCTCAAGGCGATCCACCGCGCCGGGCTCACCCCGGCGCTGCTTGAGGACTACGTGCGCTGACCGCGCACGGCGACCTGACGAAAGTAAGGGTCGGGTGGTGCCGTTCGGGCGCGGTGCGGCCACCTGCCGCGCGCCTAGCGTCAGCGCATGATCACATTACGTGGGTTGACGAAACGGTTCGGGGCGACAGTCGCTGTCGACGCGTTGACAGTCGACGTCGCGCCCGGCCGGGTCACCGGCTTCCTCGGCCCCAACGGCGCCGGCAAGTCCACCACCATGCGGATGATCCTCGGGCTGGACCGACCCACCGTCGGGCAGGCCCTCATCGGCGGACGCGGGTACCGGGAACTGCGCCGACCGCTGCACGAGGTGGGGGCGCTGCTCGACGCCCGAGCCATCCACCCGACCCGCTCCGGCCGGGCGCACCTGCTGGCCATGGCCCGCAGCAACGGCATCCCCGCCCGTCGGGTCGACGAGGTGCTGGACACCGTCGGGTTGGACGGGCGGGCCGCCGGCAAACCGGGTCGGACCCTCTCCCTCGGCATGGGCCAGCGGCTCGGCATCGCCGGCGCGCTGCTCGGCGACCCGCCGGTGCTGATGTTCGACGAACCGGTGAACGGCCTCGACCCGGACGGGGTGCGCTGGGTGCGGCAGCTCATGCGCTCGCTCGCCGACCAGGGACGGACCGTCTTCGTCTCCAGCCACCTGATGAGCGAGATGCAGCTCACCGCCGACCAACTCGTGGTGATCGGGCGGGGCCGGCTGATCGTCGACGCACCGATCGACGAGGTGATCGCCAACAGTGCGGTAGCCGTCCGGGTGCGCAGCCCGCACCCGGACGGGCTGGCCGCGCTTGCCGAGCGCCTCACCGCCACCGGCGCGAGCGTGCTGGCCGCCGACCGCAACGAACTGACCGTCACCGGCACCACCGCCGACCGGGTCGGTGACCTGGCGCACGAGCTGGGGGTGCGACTGCACGAGCTGAGCCCGCACGGCGCGTCGCTGGAGCAGGCGTTCATGGAGCTGACCGCCGACAGCGTCGAGTACGCCGGCGGTCCGACCGAAGGTGGGCACCGATGAGCACGCAGACCGACGCGGGAACCCGCCCCGCCAGCGCGCCGACCGCCGGAAAGCCGGCCGCCTTCCGGGGTGCGGTGGCCGCCGAGTGGACCAAACTGCTCTCGGTGCGCAGCACCTGGTGGACGGTGCTGGCCGGGCTGCTGGTGATGGCCGCGAGCGCCGGGCAGCTCGCCATCTACGCCGCCAACGCCAACACCAACGACGACCCGGCCGACGACCCGGGGATCGTCACCGTCGGCAGCGTGCTCATCGACGCGGTCGAGTTGACCCAGTACGCGGTGCTGGCGTTGGGCCTGCTCGCGATCACCGCCGAGTTCACAAGCGGCACCATCCGGACCACCTTGCAGTGCACCCCGTCGCGGGGTCGGGTGCTGCTGGCCAAGGCCGTGGTCACCGGTGCTGTCACCTTCGCCCTCGGGCTGCTGCTCGGCGGCGTCGGCACAGTGGTCGCCCGGCCGGTGCTCGGCGAGTGGGGCAACGCACCGGTCGGCGGCACCATCGCCGACATCGTGGCGGTGGCCGCGTACCTGGCGTTGGTGAGTGTGTTCGCGCTGGGCCTCGGTGCCGCGCTGCGCAGCGCGGTGCTCACCATCGTCGTGCTGTTCGCCACCCTGACGATCGTGCCGCTGTCCCTTCAGGAGCCGGACATCGACCTGCTGAACCGGATCGCCGACGGGTTTCCCGGCGTGGCCGGCGGGCACTTCATGGTCGGCGACACCGAGCCGTACCCGAGCCTGGTCGGGCTGCTCCTGCTCGCCGGGTGGGCCGCTGCCGCGCTGCTGCTGGGCCGGGCCGTGCTGCGCCGCCGCGACGCGTAGCGCGCACCGGCTGGGCGGGGGCCGCGCTGGCCCCCGCTCAGCCGTCGACGAGCCCCGCCTCGTACGCGAGGATCGCCGCCTGCACCCGGTTACGCACGTCCAGACGAGTGAAGATGCTCGTCAGGTAACTCTTCACGGTGCCCTCCACCAGGTGCAGCCGGCGGGCGATCTCGGCGTTCGACAGCCCCGCCCCGACCAGGGCCAGCACCTCCCGTTCCCGCTCGGTCAGCCCGGCCGTACGGTCCCGCGCGGCGGGCCGGCGGGCCAACCGCCCGGCACCCAGCTCGATCACCCGACGGGCCACCCTCGGCGACAGGTACGCGCCGCCCTCGGCGACGGCGTGCACACCGGCGAGCAACTCCCGCGGGTCACCGGCCTTGAGCAGGAACCCGCTGGCACCGTGCCCGAGCGCGCGGGCCACCTGGTCGTCCTCACCGAACGTGGTCAGCATGATCGTCGCGGTCTCCGGCACGGCCCGGCGGATCTCGGCGGCGGCGGCCAACCCGTCCAGGCGCGGCATCCGGATGTCCAGCAGCGCGATCCGAGGTCGGTGCGCACGGACCAACTCCACAGCGGCGTGTCCGTCACCGGCCTCGGCGACCACCTCGATACCGGGGTCGGTGGCGAGGATGGCCCGGACGCCGGCCCGGATCATCGCCTCGTCGTCGGCGAGCACCACCCGTACCGGCCCTGCGCTGTCGGCGTCCACTACGCGATCGACTCCTTGCTGGCCAACCGGCCGTCGGTGAAGCAGAGCCGCCAGGTCGGCTCGGCCAGGGGGAAGTTGCCGTCGGTGTAGTACTCACAGCCGGCCCGGTCGGATCCCGCGGGCCGTTCCAACTGCCGCCGGGGCAGGCCGGCCAACTCCGAGCGGGCCGTGCCGACGCGCATCCGGTCGAAGGTGGCCCGGTCCAGCACCGTCCCGGCGGTCGCCACCGGGTAGTAGACGAACGAGAGCACCAGGGCGAAGCCGGCCGGTGCCAGCAGCGCCACCACCAGGCTGCGCCGGACCCGCCGGCGGGCGTCGCGCAGCCGCCGTTCCGCGTCCACCGGTCGCTCCACGGGCGCACCGGCACCGGTTGGGGCGGCCCGACCGATGGGCCCGATCGCCTCCACCGGCGGCGCGCCTGCCGGCAACGCCGCCACCACGGCGAACCCGCCGCCCGCGCGGGGACCGGCGTCGAGCGTGCCACCGGCGAGGCGGACCCGCTCGGCGAGGGCGAGCAACCCGCTGCCCTGCGACGGCGGGGCCGGCAGCGGTTCGGCCGGCGGAGCACCGTTGACCACGCTCACCTCGACCCGCTCACCGTCGCGGGTGACCCGCACCTCGACCGGGGCGCCCGGCGCGTACCGGGCGGCGTTGGTAAGCGCCTCACGCACCACCCGGTGCGCCGCGTGGCCGGTCATCGCCGGCAGGTCCGCGACCGCCGAGGCGGCGTCCATCCGTACCGCGAGTCCGGCCTCCCGGGCATTGTCGACCAGGTCGGCGACCGTCTCCCCACGCGGACGCGGCGACGCGTCACCGTCCTCCCGGAGCACCCCGATGATCTCGTGCAGCCGCTCGGTGGCGGCGGAGACACTGGCCCGCAACTCCCCCGCCGCGGCCCGGTGCCGGTCGTCGAGGTCGGCGGCCACCTCCAGGGCGGCGGCGCGCAACGCGATCAGGCTGAGGTCGTGACCGAGGGAGTCGTGCATCTCACCGGCGATCCGGGCCCGTTCCCGCAACCGGATCCGCTCGGCGGCGCCGCGCTCCTCGCGGGTCAGCGCCTCGACGTGGCGCCGACCGGCGTCTGCCAACTCCTGCTGCTGACGCCGGTACCGGCCCACCAACCAGGGGAACACCGCGGCGAACAGCAGCACCGAGGCCAGCAGGAACCAGGTGGCCGCGCCGGTGCCGAACAGGCCCAGGTTGAGCGCCGTACCGCCGGCCGCGATCAACACGAAGACCCCGACGGCGGGAGCGGCGGAAGCGGTGCGCCGCCCCGCGAGGTAGCTGAGCACGGGGATGGCGAAGACGAAGTTGCCGTCGACCACCGACCCGGACACCGCCAGCACGAGGGCGACGAGCGGTCTGCGCCGACTGACCAGCACGGCAACGCCGAGCAGCAGCAGCTTGCCGACGAGCATCGGCACGGCGTACCGCTGGTGGGGCGGGCTGATCCCGGCGTAGCCGACCGGGGCCGCGACCACCACCCAGAGCAGCGCGTCCAGCAGCAGGCGACGCCGCCGATCCAGCGGGTCGGGCGGCGAGCAGTCGAGGATCCGCACGGCGGCCAGGCTACCGACGTCCGACCTGCGCGGACACCGACGAAAGTCAGGTGTCAGCCGCTCTCTTCGGCCCACACCCGCCAGTCGTCGAGCACCCCGTGCAGGGCCGGCGTGAGCCAGCCCGGCGCGGAGCGCCGGAACACCCCCGGGTCCATCGCGCCGGCCCCGTCCGGCAGCGCGCCGAGCAGATTCGGCACCAGATCGGTGAGGTTGGTCCAGTGCACCAACTCCGGCCGGCCCGGCCAGGCGCCGATCACCACCCCGGCCGGCACCGCCCGCCGGTCGAGCGCCTCCAGGGTCAGCGCCGTGTGGTTGAGCGTGCCCAAGCCGGCGCGGGCGACCACAACGGCGGGCGCGCCGAGCGACACCGCCAGGTCGGCCATCGTCCACGGCTCCCCCGACGGACGCAGCCCCATCGGCACCAGCAACCCACCCGCGCCCTCGATCAGCACCAGGTCGTGTTTGTCCGCCTCCGCGCGGACCGCGTCCACCGCCTCGTACAACTCCAGCGGCGGCAGGTCCGCCACCCGGGCGGCGGCCAGCGGGGCGAGCGGGTCGGGATAACTGGCCAGGGTGCGGCCGGTAAGGGGGGCAGCCAGCCGGTTCACCGCGTCCACGTCGCCCGGTTCACCGCCGGCCGTACCCGTCTGAGCCGGTTTGACCACCGCGACCCGCAGCCCGGCGGCCTGCGCCGCGGCCGCGATGGCCGCGGTCGTCACCGTCTTGCCGACCTCGGTGTCGGTCCCGGTAACCAGGACCGGCCCGGCCCACCCGGTCATGGGAGAACCTCCGCCCGCGGGGCTGGCACACCCGGCACACCCCTCGCGCTCACGGGGCACACTCCACGATGACCTCCACTGCCTGCTCGAAATCCGCCCGGGGCACCCCGGCACTGACCGTGAGGCGCAGGCGGGACCGGCTGTCCGGGGTGGACGGCGGTCGGAAACAGCCCACCGCGACACCCAACTCCCGGCAGTCGGCCGCCCAGGCGGTCGCCGCCTCCGGCCCGGGGGCGGTCACCGAGATCACCGCCGCGTCCGGCGCGGAGACGGTCAGGCCGGCTGCCCGCAGTCGACCGACCGCCAGCCGCACCCGGTCGGAGAGCTCCGCGCGCAGGTCGTCGCCGCCGCGGGCCAGCCGCAGCGCGGCATGCACCCCGGCGGCGACCGCCGGGGGCAGGGCCGTGTCGAAGATGAAGGTACGCCCGGTCTCGACCAGATGCCTGACGAACTCGGCCGGGCCGGCGACCACACCACCGGCACCACCGAGCGCCTTGGACAGGGTGGCGGTCACCAGCACGTCCGGTTCGCCGGCCAGCCCGGCGGCGGCCACCGCGCCGGCGCCGGCCGGACCGGTCACGCCGAGCGCGTGCGCGTCGTCGATAAGCAGCAGCGCACCGTGGCGGCGGGCGACAGCGTGCAGCCGGGTCAGCGGCGCGAGGTCACCGTCGACCGAGAAGACCGACTCGGTCACCACCACCGCCGGGCGGCCCGGAGCGGCAGCGAGCGCGGCGGTCACGGCGTCCACGTCGGCGTGCGGGGTGACCACTGTCTCCGCCCCGGAGATCCGGCAGCCGTCGATCAGGGAGGCGTGGTTGTGGGCGTCGGACACGAGCAGCGTCCGAGGCTGCACGAGCGCCCGCAGCGCACCGAGGTTGGCCAGGTAGCCGGAGGAGAAGACGAGGGCGCGTTCGGTGCCCAACCACCGCGCCAGCTCGTCCTCCAGCGCCTGGTGGGCGTCGGTGGAGCCGCGCACCAGGCGCGACCCGGTGGCTCCCAACCCGTACGCCGACAGCGCCGCCGTGGCCGCGGCGGTGACCTCCGGGTGGGTGGCCAGGCCGAGATAGTCGTTGCCGGCCAGATCGGTCACCCCGTCGCCAGCGGGTCGCGGGTGCAGTCGCCGGGTCAGCCCGGCCTTCGCCCGCAACTGCGCGCGGCGGTCGAGCGCCGCCAGCCAGTCCGCCACCGTCACCCCTTCGCCGCCGTCCGGGCCGGTCAGCCCGACACCCGCCGGGCGAAATTACCACCCGCCACCGTCGGTCCGACGGATCCACTCGGTGCGGGCGGCCGGCGGGCTGCCAGGCCATTCCGGCTGATCCGGGGGCCTTGTAGGGTACGAGCCATGCCAGAGATCCTCGACCAGGCCCGGACCCAGGTGCTGGGTGACGGTGTCGGCCTCGACCAGGCCGGCATCCTCGCGGTGCTCAACCTGCCCGACGAGCACCTGCCCGCCGCGCTGCAACTCGCCCACGACGTGCGGATGCGCTGGTGCGGTCCCGAGGTCGAGGTGGAGGGCATCGTCTCGCTGAAGACCGGCGGCTGCCCGGAGGACTGCCACTTCTGCTCCCAGTCCGGCCTGTTCACCTCCCCGGTGCGCTCGGTCTGGCTGGACATCCCGTCGCTCGTCGAGGCGGCGAGGCAGACCGCCAAGACCGGAGCTACCGAGTTCTGCATCGTCGCGGCCGTGCGCGGCCCGGACGACCGGCTGATGAAGCAGATGCGCGAGGGTGTCGCCGCCATCAGGGCCGAGGTCGACATCCAGGTCGCCGCGTCGCTGGGGATGCTCTCCCAGGAGCAGGTCGACGACCTGGTCGACATGGGTGTGCACCGCTACAACCACAACCTGGAGACCTGCCGGTCGTACTTCCCCAACGTGGTCACCACACACACCTGGGAGGAGCGCTGGGAGACGCTGCGGATGGTGCGCGACTCCGGCATGGAGGTGTGCTGCGGTGGCATCCTCGGCCTCGGCGAGACCGTCGAGCAGCGGGCCGAGTTCGCCGCGCAGCTCGCCGAGCTGAACCCGCACGAGGTGCCGCTCAACTTCCTCAATCCCCGGCCCGGTACGCCGCTCGGCGACCGCCCGGTGGTGGAGGGCAAGGACGCGCTGCGGGCCATCGCCGCGTTCCGGCTGGCCATGCCACGTACCATCCTCCGGTACGCCGGTGGTCGCGAGATCACCCTCGGTGACCTGGGCACCCGCGACGGCCTGCTCGGCGGCATCAACGCGGTGATCGTCGGCAACTACCTGACCACGCTGGGCCGGCCGGCGACCGCAGACCTCGACCTGCTCGACGAACTGAAGATGCCGGTCAAGGCCCTGTCCGCGACCCTCTGAGCTGATCGGTGAGGACGACGTGACCGAGCTTGTGGCAGCGCAGCGCTGGTGTGACCGCTGCGGCGAGGACGCGTCGGCCGCCGGGCACGAGTCGTGCGCGGCGGCCCGCGCGCTGGAGCCGCCGCGCTACTGCCCGCAGTGCCGACGCCGGATGAAGGTGCAGGTGCTGCCGGTCGGCTGGTCGGCGGTCTGCGTCGAGCACGGCGAGAACCGAGGCTGAGCCGGTGCTGCGCGGGCGGGCGGTGACCCTGCGACCGGCGACGGTCGCGGACGTGCCGACCCTCGCGGCGATCCGGGCCGCCCCGGAGGTACGCCGGTGGTGGCGTGGCGGCGACGACCTCGCCGACTCCGTCCGCGCCGACCTCGGCGACGACGACCTGCACGTGTACGCCGTCGAGCACGACGGCCGGGTGGTCGGCGCGATCCAGTGGCACGCCGAAACGGACCCGGACTACCGGCACGCCAGCCTGGACGTCTTCCTCGACCCGGCGGTGCGCGGCGCGGGGCTCGGCGTGGACGCGATCCGCACCCTCACCCGGCACCTGATCGACGAGTACGGTCACCACCGCTTCACCATCGACCCGGCCGCGGCGAACAGCGCCGCGATCCGCGCGTACGCGAAGGTCGGTTTCCGCCCGGTGGGTGTGCTGCGCCGTTACGAGCGCGGCGAGGACGGGCGCTGGCACGACGGCCTTCTGATGGATCTGCTCGCCGACGACCTGGTGGAGTGACTCAGCCGTCCCAGCACAGGTTCCCGTCGGGGAGCCGGCGGGCGCCCTCGGCGGGTTGGTGGGGGCTGAGCCGCCCCTCCGGCATGAGGTGCGCCACCGGCGTTCCCCGACCGAGGGTCACGACGTCGGCGATCACCCGGCGGTGGCAGCGCCACCAGAGGCTCTCGCTGCACATCACGGCAGTGGTCCGCTGGGCCGCGTCGGTAAGCACCTTGGTCAGCGCCACGTCGAACTCCGGGCTGCGGGTGTACGCGGCGTACGCCCGGAACGCGGCGACCTTCCACCAGGTGTCCGGCTCGGGGTCGCCGGCCCGGACGTGCCGGCGTCCGCCCAGGTCCGGCTCCCAGCGGTAGTCGATCCCGCACTCGGGTAACCACCGCTCAAGTTCCGCGCGGTTGACGTCCGGGTTGGTGCGGCTGGCCGGGTACCGTCGCACGTCCACGAGCACTGTCACCCCGGCACCGGTCAGCAACTCTCCCAGCCGCACCCGGTCGGCTGTGCCATGCCCGACGGTCAGCAACTCCCCCACGCAGATGACTTGCCCGAAATCCCGGACGGTTATCCCCGGTCCCGGGCGAGATCTTGGACAGTCACCGCTCCACCCGAGGACCGGAGACTCTCCAGGACCTCGACTCAGGCGGGGCGTGCCCGGCACCCACGGTGCCGGACACGCCCCGGTCCTGCGCGAACGGATCTGCGCCTAGCGCTGGAGGGTCAGGACACCCGGCCGCCACGGCAGCAGGTTGTAGTCGCCTCCCGCACTGGGGTTCTTGCCCTGGTACAGGAACTGCAGGTTGCAGGCGTCGATGGTCTTGGTCTGGTCGGGGTTGGTGCGGACCAGGTCACCGTGGCTGATGTCGTTGGTCCACGTCGCGCCGCTGTTGGCCTTGCCGGCGAAGGGGTTGCTCTCGCTGGCGGCCTGCGGGGTCCACGAGCCGTTCAGGCTGCTGGACGTGAACGACCGGAAGTAGCGTCCCTGGCTCCCGATCGCCTCGACGATCATCAGGTACTGGTTCTGGCCCGCCACCTTGTAGACCTCGACGCCCTCGAACAGGTTGTTCGTCGAGTCCGTCATGATCGTCGTGTAGGTCGAGCCGAAGCTGCCCGGGAAGTTCCCCAGCGGCATGCTCGACCGGTAGATCTTGCCGTTGTCCCCGGCGAAGAACAGGTACATGTTCTGGTCGTCGCCGATGAGGGTCTGGTCGATCACCCCGTACGGGGCGTCGCTGAGGGTGGCGGTGGACAGCGTCTGCGCCGAGGACCAGCCGTTGGCGTTCGTCGGGTCGCTCGACGTCTTGTAGCTGAACGAGGTCGGTCCCCACTGGTACGCCAGCACCCAGATGTTCTTCGGGGCGAAGTACAGCAGCGTGGGTGCCACGGTGCCCTGGCTCATACCGTTCTGGCTGGCCGAGGCCATGTCGGACCAGTTGGTGAACGGGCCGAAGTTCATCGAGCTGTACTGGCCGCTGCTGTTGACGTACGACCCGTAGACCAGGTGCTGGCCGTTGTAGACGACGTTGGTGAAGTCCTTGAGCGAGACCCAGCCGTTCTTCGGGTTGGTGAGTGCGCCGGTCGACGACCACCGGTAGGTCGACGGGAGCGCGCAGCCGCTCGCCGGGGGCGTGGTCGGTGGCGGCGTGGTGGCCGGGGGCGTGGTCGGCGGCGACGTGGTGCCGCCACCGAAGTCGGTCCGCCACTGCTGGTTGGTCTGCCCGTGGCAGTCGTACAGCTGGACCTGCTGGCCGTTGCCGGTGCCCCAGACGTCCAGGCAGCGGCCGGACTGCACGCCGCTGATGGTGCCGTTGGAGTTGATGTTCCACTGCTGGTTCGACTGGCCGTTGCAGTCCCAGATGATGACTCCGGTGCCGTTCGCGGAGGCCCCGCCGTTGGCGTCGAGGCACTTGCTGCCGTAGACCATCAACTGCTTGCTCGCGGTGTACGTCCACTGCTGGTTCGACTGGGTGTGGCAGTCGTAGAGCTGGACGCGGGTGCCGTTGGTCTGCGTGGCGTTGGGCACGTCGATGCACCGGCCCGACTGCACGCCGACGATCCGACCGGCGCCGCCACTCGGCGGCGGGCTGGTGGTCGGACTCACCGTCGGGGTCACCGTCGGGGTCGCGGTCGGGCTCGACGTCGGGGGGGCCGCGTTCAGCGCGTTGAGGACGGAGTTGTAGGCGGCCTTCTTGTTGCCGCTGCCGTCGAAGAGCAGCGGGCTCTCGTTCGAGCGCCAGGAGTCGCTGTCGCGTACCCCCCAGACGGTGATGCCGATGCAGCGCGGCACGTTCAGGCACGCCTGGGTCAGCCCGGCGTACTGGGTGGTGGAGGAGTTGGTGACGTCGACCTCGGTCAGCGCCACGTCCACACCGAGCGCGGCGAAGCTGGACAGCGTGGTCTGGAAGTTGCTCGGCAGCGAGCTGCCGCCGGTGAAGTGGGTCTGCAAACCGACGCAGTCGATCGGCACGCCCCGGGACTTGAAGTCCTGGATCATGCGGTAGACGCCCTGCGTCTTGCCGTACGACCAGTTCTCGATGTTGTAGTCGTTGTAGCAGAGCTTGACCGACGGGTCGGCCGCCCGCGCGGTGCGGAACGCCACCTCGATCCAGTCGTTGCCGGTGCCCTGGAGGTTGGACGAGCGGCGGCTGCCGTCCTCGTTGAACGCCTCGTTGACCACGTCCCACGCGGCGAGCTTGCCCCGGTAGTGGCCCATCACGCCGTTGATGTGGTCGATCATCGCCTGCCGCAGGCTGCTGCCGTTCAGGCTCTGCATCCAGCCCGGCTGCTGCGCGTGCCAGGCCAGGGTGTGCCCACGGACCTGCAGGCCGCGCTGGGTCGCCCAGTTGTAGATCTGGTCACCGGAGTTGAAGTTGAACTGGCCCCGCTGGGGCTGCGTCGCTTCCGGCTTCATCTCGTTCTCGGCGGTGATCATGTTGAACTCACGCGCCGCGATCGTGCTGTACGTGGAATTGCTCAGCCGGCTTGCCGCGATGGCGGTGCCGAAGTACCGGCCCGACTGCGCGGCGGCCGCGCCGAGCGTGCTCGCGGCGGCGTTCGCCGAGGGCATCATCACCGCGACGGCGGCCACAGTCACGACGCTGAACGCGCCGGCGAGCAGCGCTCGGACGGCGGTTGAGCGCCGTCGCCGAGTGCCGCCGCGATGAACAGATGGGCTCATTTCCATCTCGGCCTCCTTACTGGCCTACACCCGGGCCGCCGAGGCGGAACGACCGGACGTCTGGGGTGGGATATCCAACTCAGTCGATGCTAACGACGCGCCGGTCCGGGCAATGGTTTTACGGAAAAGTTTCGGAAATGTTTTCGTCTTGCGCGGCGTGGCCGGTCGCCCGGGCGCGGTACCGGCCACGCCACGCCGCGTCGACGAGTCAGGAGACGGTGCAGGCGGCGCCGTTCAGGGTGAAGGTGGCCGGCCTGGTGGTGCTGCCGGTGTGGGTGCCGTTGAAGCCGAAGCTCGTCGACGCACCCGGCGCCAGTGTCCCGTTGTAGGACAGGTTCGACGCGGTCACCGCGGTGCCGATCTGGGTCACGTTCGCCGACCAGGCCTGCCCGATCTTCTGCCCGCTGCTTGCGAACGTGAACGCGAGCGTCCAGCCGTTGATCGCCGTGGTGCCGGTGTTGGTGATCGTGATGTTCGCGGTGAACCCGGTGTCCCAGTTGTTCGCCGTCCAGGTCAGCGCGCAGCCGCCGCCGGCAGGCGGGGCCGTGGTGGTGACAGTGACGCCGGGCGACGCGGCCGACACGTTTCCGGCCGCGTCCACGGCCACCACGTAGAACTGGTACGACGTCGACGCGGTCAGCCCGGACACCGCCACGGTGGAACCGGTGGGTGAGCCGACCAGCACGTCTGTCGTGCCGGCCTCGCGGTAGACCCGGTACCCGGTGACCCCGACGTTGTCGGTCGACGGGGTCCAGGCCAGGGTGAGCCCGGTGGCGGTGACCGCCGAGGCGACCGGGGTGCCGGGGGTGCTCGGCGCCGTCGTGTCGGTGGAGCCGGTCGGCGGTGTGGTCACGGTGAGCACCGGTGAGGCGGTCGACCTGTTGCCCGCGCCGTCGAGGGCCACGACGGTGAACTCGTACGACGTCGCCGGCAGCAGCGTGGAGATGGTAAGCGTCGTGCCGGTGACCGGCCGGACCACCACCGTGTCGCTGCCGACCTGCACCTCGCGGACCTCGTAACCGGCCAGGCCACTGCCGCCGCTGTCGGTGGACGCCGCCCAGGTCAGGGTGACCGAGCGGGACGCGAGACCAGACGCGGCGGGCTTGCCCGGCGCGGTCGGGGCGGTGGTGTCCGGGGTGGCCGGTCCGGGCTCCACACCCCAGACGCGGGTGCTACCGGCGTAGAGCGGAACCTTGCGGTTCGGGCCGGCGGTCGCCTGGTACGACGGGTCGTTTGTCGGGTCCCAGGTGCCGCCCTCCGGCACGCCGATCTTGAACTGGACCTCCATCCGGTGCTGCGACTGCCCGGCCGGGGCGATGGTGTAGCCGGTGCAGTCCACCTCGACGTACCAGATGTCGCCGCTGAACTGTTTGGCAGTGGTCGGCGACGGGCAGCCCTGGGTGTAGCCGGAGGTGACCTGCACGGGGCCGGTGCCGTCGGGCCGGAAGTAGTACCGGAACTTACCGTTGGTCAGTGCCCGGGCCGGGAACGCCGACTTGTTGTAGACGATCGCCTTGAGCCCGGTGGCCCGGGGTTCGGCCTGCATCACAGTGGTCTCCACTGTCATCTCGTCCATGTCGGGCGTCTCGGCGACCGGGAAGTTCGCCAACGGGCTGCCGCCGTACTCGGAGGTCAGCCGGACCAGCGACGAGGTGAAACCGGCGTTGTAGTCGGTGGCGACCTCGTTCATCACGTAGTCGGACCGGCTGTCGGTGTACGCGTCGTTGGCCGAGGACGGGCCGCCGACAAGCGCCCCGTAGAGGGTGTGCCGGGTCTCGACGGGCACGGTCTGGCTGTCCCACCAGGACCCGTGCGCGGTGCGGTGGTGCGGGTTCTTCGGTGCGTTGGCCCCGAACCCGATGACGTAGCTGGAGTTGCGCGGGTTGTCGCCGAGCGCGTAGTTGATCTGCCGGACGGCGAAGTCGTGGTAGCGCGCCTTGCGCGTGGTGTCGGTGGTCTTGTCGCTGTAGACCAGCGCGGCGAAGGAGGTGTTGGCGGCGTAGCGAAGCGCACCCCAGGAGTCGAGCACCGCCATCCCGCCCGGCGAGTACGGCACCCGCTGCCCGTTCACCCCGACGGTCCAGTAGTCCAGCCAGCGGTTGGCGTCGTCGACGTACTTCTGCTTACCGGTCAGGTTGGCCAGCAGCACGTACGCGCCGAACTGCTTGTTGTCCCAGGCGATGGTCCACTTGTAGGAGCGGGTGGTGGACTGCGGCTCGGTGCCGAGCTTGTCGTACTCACTCTCGGCCTTGGCCAGGTAGCTGGCGTCGCCGGTGGCCCGGTAGAGCCAGATGGCACCCCACACCAGCTCGTCCTGGTAGCCGCTCCACGACTTGTAGAACGACGCCGCGTCGGTGATGCACTCGCTGTAGGACTTCCGGACCGTGTCGGCGAAGGTGTAGAGCTGCTTCGCGTGGCTGAGCAGCTTGTCCGCGTAGGTCGCGTCGGTGGGCCGGAACACCATCGAGGAGGCGGCCATCGCCGCCGCCGTCTCGCCGGCGAGGTCCGCGCCGCCACAGCTCGCATCGATCTTGTACGCGGGCCGCGCCATCGGCAGCACCTCGGCCGGACCCCACCACTTGTGGTCGTCGTCGCCCTTGCCGACCTGCCCGTAGAGGACGTTGGCCGACGGGTGCGCCTTGATGAAGTAGTCGTTGACGAAGCGCAGGTTGTTGAGCAGGTGCGGCAGCTGCCCGGAGGCCGTGTAGCCGCTGCGGTACTCGACAGCCCCCCAGGCGAGCATTGTGGCGCTGAACGCCATCGGGAAGCCGAACTTCACGTGGTCACCGGCGTCGTACCAGCCGCCGGTGAGGTCGAGCCCGGCGCTGGCACCGTCGGTGAGCGCGCTGTCCCCGCGCCAGGAGACCCGGTTCCAGTCGGGCAGCTCGCCGGACTGCTGCGCCTCATAGAAGAGCAGTGACTTCTGCAACGCCTCGGCGTAGTTGAAGGTCGCCGGGGCCGCGGACGCGGGTGCCGAAGCCGGCCCGGCGGCCACCATGGACAGGCCGGTGAGCACTGCGATGCCGGCGCTCAGCAGCCGGCGGGGCCAGGGTTGGTCGACGACCGGTGAGCGGCCGGGAACCGACCGGGTGGCATGGCGCATGGCGGGCTCCTGTCGGAGGCGCCGCCGATGGTCGCACCGACGCGGGACGGCGTTCGGGCGGCACGGCCACCGGCGACATCGGGGGTGGCGGTATGACCATGGCAGCTGGTGGAAGCGCTCCCATGGATAAGCGACAATGTAATGTGGTCGCCGCCGATTGGGAAGCCCGTGTCCCGCCGCCAGCGCCACCGCACCCGTGCGCGTTACGGCGACACGCGTACGCCAGCGCGAGAAGCCGGTCCGGCAGTCACTCCAACCGAGACGTTGCCCCAGCTCAGCCCGGTTGACCGATGCCGTCGGGGCGTCCCGTCAGTGGATCATGGGCGGCCCCTCGACCCAATCCCCGGAGGAACCCTCATGCCACTGCGTCGGCGCCTGATGCACTCGGCCGTCTGCACGGCCGCCGCCACGGCCGTTTTCGCCATCGCCGCACCGGCCTGGGCATCGAGCATCGTCCCCCTCAACCGCGCCCATGTCGGCGCGACGGCGGGAGCGTTCCAGCAGGAGTGCCAGGACCCGAAGTTCGGTGCCCGACCCACCGACCAGGACGGCTGGCACTTCGTGCTGCCCACCAAGCAGGCCGGCGACTTCCAGAGCCTGTCGCTGACCTTCAAGGACACCGCGGGCGTCTCCGTGACGGTGACCGTGCCGAACCCCGCCGACCCCTACACCGACTTCCTGTCCGCCAACGGCGGAGGCGACAAGCAGGTGAAGCACGCCTATCTCCTCACCCCGGCCGGATGGACGTTGACCGGCGGCAGCGCCCTGGTCAGCGGCGTGGGCGAGCGGTTCAACCTCAGCCACACGTGCGCTGGCACCGCGGCCACCGAGTCGCCGACCCCGACCACACCGACCACGCAGTCGCCGACGCCGACGCCGACCACACCGGCCACCACCACGCCGACGGCGACGCCGACGGGCTCGGCCGCGCCGTCGGAGTCGGCGACCCCCGGCGACTCAGCCTCGGCGTCGGCGTCAGCGTCAGCGTCGGCGTCGGCCTCCGCAGGCGCGGGCGGCGGTGGTGACAACGGCGGCGATCTCCCGCTCACCGGCGTGGCAGTCACCACCTACGCACTCGGCGGTGTCGCCCTCATCGGCGGCGGCGCCCTGCTGATGATGCGTCGCCGTCGCGACCGGATCACCTTCACCAGCTGACCGACGACGCCGACGACCGGCCCCGGACACCGCTCCGAGGGCCGGTCGTCGGCTTTTCCGACCCGCCTACTCATCCGCTCGATCCGGTCAGACCACCGCACGGACGAACGAGCGGTCGGTGGGGCGCGGTGCCACCGCGCCGGGCAAACTGACCGGGTCGTGACGTACCGTCGAGCGATGGCGATGATCGCGCAGCTCTCGCTGGGAGTGTCCGAGCCGGAACGGGCCGCGGCGTTCTGGGCCGGTGCCCTCGGCTACCGCCGCCGCCCGCCCCGGCATCCCGGCGACGAATGGATCGTGCTGGAACCGCCGCCCGGGGCGCCGGGCGCGCCCATCGCGATGGACCTCAGCGCGAGCCCGGTCGAGGAGTTCCCCCGGGTCCACCTCGACCTGGACGCCGGCGAGCGCACCCTCGACGAGGAGGTCGACCGGCTGCTCGCACTCGGTGCCCAACCGGTGGACTGGGCGCACTACCCCACCGACCCGCTGCCCACCGAACCGCCGTACGTGGTGCTCGCCGACCCGGAGGGCAACCGGTTCTGCGTCTCGGGCCGCCGCGAACCGCCTTCGCGCTGACGCCGGTGGCCGAGCGGGACCGTGACGGTGCACCGCCCGCCGTCGCGCTCCACCGAACTGGGCCGGTCCAGCCGCCGCAGCGTCCGCAACATCGGGTCGTTGTCGGCTTGGACGTGCAGCACCAGCGCCGCGTACCCGGCGCGGTCGGCATGCTGGGCCAACCGGCGCAGCAGCGATGAGCCGAGCCCCCGCCGCTGCCAGTCGTCGCGCACCAGCAGCGCCACCTCGGCCTCGTCGCCCTCGCCGAGCAGGTTCGCCAGGGCGACCACCGACTCCGCCTCACCGTCGGCGCCCGTGGCCGTGGCCACCAGGGTCAGCCCTCGACTCGGCTCCAGCAGCCGACGCAGCCGGTCCGGCTGCGGCAACGCCGCCCCGCCCAGGTAACGCCGGTGCCGGCTGCGCGGCGAGCACGCCTCGTGCAGCTCCACGACGCCGGACAGATCGTCCGCGCAGGCGGGCCGCACGGCAACCTCGGCACCGTCGGACAACACCAGGGTGATCTGCTCAGCGGCCCGACGGACCACTGTGGCGGCCAGCTCGACCAGGGCCTGCGCCCGGGCGTACTCCGCAGGGGTGAACGCGGGCGCGGCCCGGCGCAGCGCGAACGAGCCGCCCGCCGGGTCCGCCAGCGACATGCTCGTGCCGATGATCCCCCGGTCGACGCCGACCGACGCCGGCCGCCAGCTGACGTCGTCGGCGGCCAACAGGGTCCGCAGCGCCTCACCCGTCGCGTCCGGGTCCCGCACCAGCCGGTTGGCCAGTCCGAGCACCCGGGTGGGCTGGTCGGCCAGGCCGCGCGCCTCGCTGCGCGCCACCCAGCAGTCCCGGCCCCGCCCTCGCTCGACGGCGGCGATCAGGCCCGCCTCGTCGAGCGCGTCCGGCGCGTCGACCAGGAAGTCGTCCACCGCACCCTGCTCGGTGGGCTGCACCTGCACGGTGAGGATGTTGACCCCACGCAGGGCGAGGCTGGCCGTGAGCACCGACAGGTAACCCGGCCGGTCGTCCACCGTCGCTCGGATCCGCCACAACGTCATGGTTGGCTCCTTCCCCGCGTACCACAGTCGTCCCCCGCTGTTGCCGCCCGATTGCCCGGCGGTGACGGGTTGCGCTCAGGAGGCCGACCCCGCGCGGCGGGTCACCGGTTCCGCCGCTACGCGAAACGGCCGCGGTAGCCGATGGGGCCCTCCCCGACCCGCTGGTAGGTGCCCAGGAACCCGCCGCCGCCGAAGGCGACAGTGCCGTTGTTGCCGCGCAGGTCCCGCCAGGCCAACCGGGTGATCGGGCAGCCGCGCACCTCCACCGCGATGAGCAGGTCACCCGAGCGGTGCCAGCCACCGGCCCAGCCCTCCTCGGTCTCGAAGTGCCACGTCTCCTCGGCGACGGTGCCGCGCCCGGTCAGCCGGCCGCGGAACTCCATCGGCTCTCCACCCGGCTGCCGCCGCCAGCCGTAGAAGGCCCGCTGTTGCTTCTCGAACGTGATCGCGTACTCGGCGCCGGACGTGTCGGCCCACGCCACCTGGTCGAGGACGGACTGCTCGCCCCGACCGACGAAGATGACGATCTCGCCGGCGTCGCTCGCGTACCGCAGCACCGGCTCGGCGACCGCCTGCCGGACGAGGGCCAGGCCCGCCTGGTCGTGCGCGTACATCGGGTCGACAGTGACCCGGTAGAGCCACAGCATGCTGCGGGCGTCGACACCGCTCGCGATCCGCATCGTGTTCCAGCCGGGCACCAACTCCTCGGCCGGGACCGCGAAGACCAGCCGTTGCGGAAGCCCACCGCCGTTCGGGACGCGGAGCTCGTCGGCCAGCGGCCGGCCGTTGAGGGTGACGGTGAGCGGGGCGTACCCGGGGCCTCCGGCCAGCATCGACACGAGCGCCACAAGGGTGACGCAGGCCTCCCGGACCACTGCCGGGTCGGGCACGTCGAACTCGAACTCGACAGACCCGCCGGCGTTGATCGCCAGATGGTCGTCCGCCGCCGAGGACCGGTGCACGCCGGTGATCTCGACGTTGCCGAGGCGGGGCGGCTCGGTGCCGAAGTCCGCGTAGGTGGGTGCCATCTGGTTCCCCGGCCGCCGCCGGGGCACCGGCTTCGGCAGCTTGGCGTCCGCCTGGTCGCCCCACGACGCACCGGACGGGACGCGGCCGCCGCTGCCGGCGGTCTCCGCGCGATATCCACCAGTGGAGATGTCCATCCGAGGAGACTAGATCAACAAGTCCGGCCCCCGCGGCCCGCCGGTCGCCGGGTGGCGCCTCAGGGATTGGCGCTGACCGGCGGCGCGCCCACCAGGTCCAGCCGATCGCCGAGGATCACCGCACTGGCCCGCACCAGCTGGGTGAGCCGGTCGACCTCGGTGCTGTGGAAGTTGGCGGCGCAGAGGGTGTCGCTGTACTCCCGGGCCACCACCAGCACCAGGCCGGCCCGGCCGAACGGCGCTATCGCGTGGTGGGTGCCGTCGGGCGTGGTCATCGACCGGCCGCGCAACGGGGTCACCTCCGGCAACCGCAGGGGCGCAGGGGTACGCCAGCTCGCGTGCCCCACCGTCGCCCCGCCGCCTCCGGTCCGCGAGGCCCAGTCGACAGGCACCACGGCGGCGACGGCCCAGTCGGCCGCCAGCAGCCCGGGCACGGCGTCGACAAGGGTGGCCAGCCCGTCGGCGGGGTTGGCCGCGACCTGGGCCAGCAGCTCCGCGTCCTGGCCGGTGGTGGTGGGCGCGCCGATCGCCCGCCACACGCCGTCCACCCGCACGCCCGGAATCGCCGCGAGGCCAGCCAGCAGCCGTTCCACCCGGGCCGCGCCCGGCCAGACCACTGTGAAGTCGTCCACCGCGCGCCCGCCGAGTCGTTCGAGGACCACCACCTGGACGATGTCCGCGCCGGAGACGCCCAGGGTGCGGGCGACCTGGCCGAGCGTGCCCGGACGATCCGGCAGGGTGACCCGAACTCGCAGCAACATGTCTGTCCCTCCGCTCGGCGGGCCGGCCGAAGGACGGCCGGCAGGCTGGACCCAGCCTGGTCGTTGACCATTTCGTCCCTGTTGCAGGGCCATGTCCCGAGCGGAAAATCTGACCTTGACAACATGAACGGGCTGCCATCAACTAGTCGGATGAGCGATCCGGCCGTCGATGCGTCCCGGCCGGAGGCCGATCCCACCTCCCCCGCCGGGTTGGCCCTGGACCGACTCCACGACCATCTGGCGGAGCACCGCCCCGAGCTGGCCGCCGGACCGCTGCGGGCCCACCTGATCGCGGGCGGCAAGTCCAACCTCACCTACCTGCTGCACCTCGGCGACCGCGAGGTCGTACTGCGCCGTCCCCCGCTCGGACACGTGCTGGCGACCGCGCACGACATGGCCCGCGAGTTCCGGGTCATCTCGGCGCTCGCGCCGACCGCGGTGCCGGTCCCGGGCGCGCTGCTGCTCTGCACCGACCCGGACGTGATCGGCGCACCGTTCTACCTGATGGAGCGGATGCCCGGCGAGGTGTTCCGCACCCGCGCGCAGACCGACCCGCTGGGCGACGAGAGCCGCAGGGCCCTCGCCCTGGCGATGATGGACACCCTCGCCGCGCTGCACACCGTCGAGCCCGCCGCCGTCGGGCTGAGCGACTTCGGCCGCCCGGAGGGCTACCTGGCCCGGCAGGTCCGCCGCTGGGCCGGGCAGCTCGACCGCTCGCGCAGCCGGGAGCTGCCCGGCATCGACGAGCTGCGGGACCTGCTCGCGGCGACCGCCCCGGAGGGCGCGAACACCGGCCGGATCGTGCACGGCGACTACCGACTGGACAATCTCCTCGCCTCGGCCGACCCGGCGACAGTGCACGCGGTGCTCGACTGGGAGATGGCGACCCTCGGCGACCCCCTCGCCGACCTGGGGCTGCTGCTGACGTACTGGGACGTGCTGGGCGGCAACGAGACCGCCGAGGGCAACCCGGTCGCCGACGGGCTCGGGCCGCGCGCCGGCTTCCCCACCGGCGCCGAGCTGATCGAGCGGTACGCCGGGCGCAGCGACGTGGACGTCGGGCCGCTGCACTGGCACGTGGCGCTGGGCTGTTTCAAGCTGGCTGTCATCTGCGAGGGCATCCACTACCGGCACACGCTCGGGCAGACGCTCGGCGAGGGCTTCGACCGGATCGGCGAGATGGTGGCACCGCTGGTCGCGCACGGGCTGACCGCCGCCAGGGAGCGGTGATGGACTTTTCATACGACGCCCGGACCGAGGAGCTGCGCGACGAGCTGACCCGGTTCCTGACCGAGCACGTCTACCCGGCCGAGGCGGTGCACGCCGAGCAGGTGGCCGCCGGTGACCCGTGGTCGCGTACCCCGGTGCTGGCCGAGCTGAAGGCGGAGGCCCGCAAGCGCGGCCTGTGGAACCTGTTCCTCCCCGACCCGCGCTACGGTGCCGGCCTGACCAACCTGCAGTACGCCCCGCTGGCCGAGCTGACCGGACGCAGCCCGCACCTGGCCCCGGAGGCGGTCAACTGCGCGGCACCGGACACCGGCAACATGGAGCTGCTTGCCGAGTTCGGCTCGGAAGCGCAGCAGCAACGCTGGCTGATGCCCCTGCTGGAGGGTGAGATCCGCTCCGCGTTCTGCATGACCGAGCCGGACGTCGCCTCCTCCGACGCCACGAACATCGCCACCCGGATCACCCGTGACGGCGACGAGTACGTGATCAACGGCCGCAAGTGGTGGTCGTCGGGTGCGATGGACCCGCGCTGCGAGATCTTCATCGTGATGGGCAAGACCGACCCGTCGGCCGACCGGCACCGCCAGCAGAGCATGGTGTTGGTCCCCCGGGACACCCCCGGGGTGCACGTCCGCCGTGGCATGACCGTCTTCGGCTACACCGACGGCTCGCACGGCGGGCACGCCGAGATCGACTTCACCGACGTCCGGGTGCCCGCGGAGAACCTGATCGGGGCCGAGGGCACCGGCTTCGCCATCGCCCAGGCCCGGCTCGGTCCCGGCCGGATCCACCACTGCATGCGGTTGATCGGGATGGCCGAGCGGGCATTGGAACTGCTCTGCAAGCGGGCGCTCGACCGGATCGCGTTCGGTAGGCCCCTCGCCGAGCAGGGCGTGGTCCGGGAGTGGATCGCCGAGTCGCGGGTGCGTATCGAGCAGGCCCGACTGCTGGTGCTCAAGACGGCCTGGCTGATGGACACCGTCGGCAACAAGGGCGCCCACACCGAGATCCAGGCCATCAAGATCGGCACCCCGGCGATGGCGGAGTGGGTGATCGACAAGGCCATCCAGGGGTACGGCGGCGCCGGCGTCAGCCAGGACACCCCACTTGCCGCCCTCTGGGCGCAGACCCGCACCCTACGGCTGGCCGACGGCCCCGACGAGGTCCACCGCAACTCCCTGGCCAAACGCGAACTCCGCCGCTGGGCTCCGCCCCCCGCCTGACCACCCCCACCCCGCGCTGCGCACGCCCAACCACCCCGCCCCGCCCCGCGCTGTGCGTCGTAGGCCGCGCACTGCCCCCGCGGGCTCCGTCGTGCGACTCCGCAGCCGGCGCCGTGCGCCGCGGACCACGCAAGATCGCGCAACTTCCTGAATGTAGTGGCCTCCTTCCGCACGGATGACCACTTCATCCAGGATCGAGCGCGATCATGAACGCTGCGGGAGAGGCACGGCGCGTGCCCAGGCACGGCGTGCTTGAGGCGGGTGGGGTGCCAGGCGCTTGAGGCAGCCGGGGTGGGGAGTGGGTCAGGCGGAGGCGCGGTGGACCAGTTGGGTGTCCAGGAGGATGTGGGTGGCCGGGAGGTCCTCGCCGCGGATCCGGGCGACAAGCAGGCGGGCCATTTGTCGGCCCATCTCCTCCACCGGTTGGAAGACGGTGGTCAGCGGCGGGTCCGCCCGCAGGGCGATCGTCGCGTCGTCGAAGCCGATCACCGCGACGTCCTGCGGCACCCGCCGGCCGGCCTCCCGCAGCGTCCGCAGCGCACCGAACGCCATCAGGTCGGACGCGACGAAGACCGCGTCCAGGTCCGGGCAGACGTCCAACAGTCGCCGCATGGCGCTCGCACCGCTGCCCTCGCTGAAATCCCCGTACGCGATCAGGTCGGGGTTGACGCCGGCCCCGGTGGCCTTCACCGCCTCGGTGTAGCCGGCCAGGCGGGCCAGGCCCACGCCCATGTCCTGGGTGCCGGCGATGGTGGCGATGCGCCGACGTCCCAGCCCGGCCAGGTACTCGACCGCCTGCCGGGCCCCGCCAACGTTGTCCACGTCGACGAACCAGGCTGGCTGGGCGCCCGGTTGCAGCATCCGGGCGGGCCGACCACCGAGCACCGCGGGCAGGCCGCGCTCTTCCAGCAGCGTCGGCAGCGGGTCGGAGTCGTGCAGCGACAGCAGCAGCACGCCGTCGACGTGTTGGTTGGTCAGGTGGTGCTCGACCCGTTCCCGCTCCACCGGCGACTGCGCCATGGCCAGCCAGAGCTGCATCGGCGTCTCCAGCAGACCGGAGCTGATCCCCCGGACGATCGCGGCGAAGAACGGCTCGGTGAAGACCCGCTCACCGGACTCGGACACCACGAGCGCGACGGAGTCGGTCCGCTGGGTGACGAGTGCCCGGGCCGCCCGGTTCGGCACGTACCCCAGCTCGGCGATGGCCTGTTGGACCGCGGCCCGGGCCTCCGGGCTGACCTGCGGCGAGCCGTTGACCACCCGGGAGACCGTGCCCCGACCGACGCCGGCGCGCGCCGCGACCGCATCGAGGGTCGGGCGCCCGAGCGATCGGGTGCGCTGCGTTGTCATCGTCTGCTCCTCCGACGGCGGGCGGACCCGGCGCCACCTGCGAGAGGTGGACGCCGGGACCGTCCTGGTGGCTGGCCCGAGCCTATTGTGCGGCCAGACCGTTGCGCCGGATCACCGAGGCGTACCACTTGGCGCTGGACTTGGGGATGCGGATCTGGCTGTCGTAGTCGACGTGGATCATGCCGAACCGCTTGGTGTAACCCCAGGCCCATTCGAAATTATCCATCAACGACCAGGCAAAGTATCCCCGTAGGGGCACTCCGGCGTTGATCGCGTCGTGCGCGGCGCGCAGGTGGGCGTCGAAGAAGGCCAGCCGGTCGACGTCGTCGACCTGCCCGTCGACCACCGAGTCGACGAACGCGGACCCGTTCTCGGTGACGTACAACGGCAGGTCGGTGTACTCGTGCACCCGACGCAGCGTCTCGGTCAGGCCCGGGGCGTCGATCTCCCAGCCCATGTCGGTCACCGGGACGCCACGGGTGACGAACCGGACGTCCTCGCTGCCCGGCCAGCACGAGGGAGCCGGGTCGGCCGGCGCGTCCTCGGTCGCCGCGGCGACCACGTGCCGGCTGTAGTAGTTGACCCCGACCAGGTCCAGCGGCGTGGCGATGGTAGCCAGGTCGCCGTCCTGCACGTGGCTGAAATCGGTCACCGTAGCGAGGTCGGCCACCAGATCCTCCGGGTACGACCCGCGCAGCAGCGGGTCGAGGAAGAACCGGTTGGCCAACCCGTCGATCCGCCGGGCGGCGTCCACGTCAGCCGGGGCGTCGCTGGCCGGGTCGACCGGGTAGAGGTTGACCGTCACGCCCACCTCGGCGGTCGGCCGGGAGGCCCGCAACGCCTGCACGGCCAGGCCGTGACCGAGCATCAGGTGGTGCCCGGCACGAACCGCGTCCGCACCGTCGGTGCGGCCGGGGGCGTGCACACCGGCGCCGTAGCCGAGGAACGCCGAGCACCACGGCTCGTTCAGCGTGGTCCAGTAGCGCACCCGGTCACCGAGCGCGTCGGCCACCAGGGTGGTGTAGTCGGCGAAGCGGGCAGCGGTGTCCCGGGCCGGCCAACCGCCGGCGTCCTCGAGCGGCTGCGGCAGGTCCCAGTGGTAGAGGGTCAGCCACGGCTCGATGCCGTTGGCCAGCAGCTCGTCGACCAGGCGCCGGTAGAAGTCCAACCCCTGCGGGTTGGCCGCGCCGGTGCCGCCGGGCTGCACCCGGGACCAGGAGACCGAGAAACGGTACGACTTCAGGCCCAGCTCGGCCATCAGCGCGACGTCGCCACCGAGCCGGTGGTAGTGGTCGCAGGCGACGTCGCCGGTGTGCCCGGCGACGACCCGACCGTCGGTGTGGCTGAAGGTGTCCCAGATCGACGGGGTCCGGCCGTCTTCGGCCGCTGCCCCCTCGATCTGGTACGCCGCGGTCGCGGCCCCCCACAGGAATCCGGGTGGGAAGGTCAGCCCGGGGCGCTCGTCGAGGACGTCGACGGCGGGTGGGCTGGCGGGGTTGCTCACGACTTGACGGCACCTTCCATGATCCCGCCGATGATCTGGCGGCCGAACACGAGGAAAACGATCACCAGGGGGATGGTCCCGATCGCCGTGGCGGCGAACACCTGGGAATAGTCGGTGTAGTAGGCGTACGAGAGGAAGGAGAGCGAGACCTGCAGGGTCGGGTTCTCCGGGGTGAGGATGGCGTACGGCCAGAGGAACGAGTTCCAGGTCTCCATGAAGGTCAGCAGACCGAGAACGCCGGCGGCGGGGCGCAGCGCGGGCAGCACGATGTTCCAGTAGATCCGGAACGTGCTGGCCCCGTCGACCCGACCGGCCTCGATCAGCTCGTCGGAGATCGCCTGGCTGGCGTACTGCCGCATCATGAACACGCCGAAGGCGGTGACCAGGAACGGCACGGTGACCGCGTAGAGGGTGTCGTACCACCCCAGATTCTGCATCATGCCCCAGAGCGGGATGAGCCCCAGCTGGGTCGGGATCATCATGGTGACGATGATCGCCAGCAGCAGGACGTTGCTGCCCCGGAACCGCAGTTTGGCGAAGGCGAACCCGGCCAGCGAGCCGGTGAGCACCACCGACAGGGTGACCACCGAGGAGACGATGATCGAGTTCAGCATGCCGGTGAGGAAGTTCGCGGCGTCGTTGTCGAGCACCCGCCCGAAGTTGTCACCGAACGCCCCGCCGGGCGTCAGCGGCGGCGGCACGTCGTTGATGTTGTCCAGGCTGCGGGTGCCGATCACGATCATGTAATAGAACGGGTAGATCGAGAGCAGTGCCGCGAGGACGAGCGCCACGTAGGTCAGCGGGCTGGTGCGCCACAGGCGCTGGGAAGCCGAGATCATCGATCTCTCCTCACTTCGCCGAGCGGCGGACGAGTAGGAAGTTGAACAGCGACACCACGATGATGATCATGAAGATCGCCCAGGCGACCGCGGCTCCGTAGCCAGCGGTGCTGAGGTTCGAGATGCCCATCTCGTACATGTACATGGCAAGCGTCTGGAACTCCCGCTGGTTGCCGCCGATGATGCTGCCGTTGCCGAAGAGCAGGGGCTCGGTGAAGAGCTGCATCCCGCCGATCGTGGACAGGATGACCACGAAGACGAAGGTGGGCTTGAGCATCGGCAGGGTGATCTGCCAGAACTGCCGCCACTGGCTGGCGCCGTCGATCGCCGCGGCCTCGTAGAGGTCCTTCGGAATGGCCTGCATGCCGGCGAGCAGGATCAGGGTGTTGTACCCGGTCCACCGCCAGTTGACCATCGTGGAGATGGCGAACCAGGAACTCCACCGCTGCCCGTCCCAGTCGACCGGGTCGACACCGACCAGGCTGAGCAGCCAGTTGAACAGACCGAACTCCCGCTGGAACAGCATTCCGAAGACGATCGCGACCGCGGCCACCGACACCACGTTCGGCATGAAGATGGCCATCCGGAAGAAGGTCTTACCGCGCAGGAGGGTCCGGTTGAGCAGGTTCGCCAGGAACAGGGCGAGCAGCAACTGCGGGATGGTCGACAGGGCGAAGATGCCGAACGTGTTGACCAGCGCGTTCCAGAAGTACTCGTCGGAGAACAGCCGGGTGTAGTTGTCGAAGCCGATGAACGAGTGGTCGCCGATCATGTCCCAGTCGTGCAGCGACATCCAGGCGGTACGCGCCATCGGGTACAGCCCGAACACGCCGAAGATCACGAAGAACGGGGCGATGTAGAGGTACGGCGAGTACTTGACATCGAGGCGGTTGAATAGCCTTGCCCGGCTACGTCGGGAAGAGACGTCGGGAGAAGGCGGTGCTGCTGGCGACGGCGGTGCCGTCGTGGCCGACAGGCTCATGCGAATTTCCTTTTCCGGCGAGGCCCGGGGGCCCTCGCGCAGGGCGCTACGCGGAGGGGACCGGCCGGTGGCGTCCGGGAACCCCCGAACGCCACCGGCAGGGAATCACTCAGAAGGCACCCTGAGTCTTTGCGTCCTTCGTGAACTGCTCCCAGGCCTTCGCCTTGTCGGCCCGCCCGTTCTCGAACGCCCGCAGGGCCGGCTCGAGCGCGTTCTCCTTGATCGCCTGGTGCTTCGGGCCCAGGTGGGTCGGCTGGATCTTGGCAACGCTCTCACCGAAGATCTTGCCGGTCGGCGCACCGCTGAAGTACTCGTTGGTGTAGCCGGTGAACGCCTCGTTCTTCAGCGCCTCCAGGTTGGTGGGCAGCGGGCCCTTGGCCTTGAAGGCCTCCACCTGGCTCTTGGCGTTGGTCAGGTACTCGGCGAGCTTCGCCGCCTCCTTCGGGTACTTGCTCTGCTCCGGAACCGCGAGCCACGAGCCGCCCCAGTTACCGCCGCCACCCGGCACGGCCGCGACATCCCACTTGCCCTTGTTGGCCGGGCCAGAGTTCTCCGAGACGATGCCGAGCATCCAGGACGGGCAGAAGGTCGCCGCGAAGGTGCCCTGCTTGAAGCCGCCCGACCACTCCGGCGACCAGGTCTGCGCCTTGGCGGAGATGTCCGCCATCGAGGTGGCGGTCTCCCAGGCGTTCTTCACCGCGGGGCTGGTGTCCGCGATGATGTTGTTCTCCTTGTCGTAGAACAGATCACCGCTGCCCTGGAACATGACGCCGTTGGAGACGGCGGTGATCGAGTCGACGAACGCCTTGCCGGTGGCCTGCTTGTACTTCAGACCGGCGTCGTGGAAGCCCTTCCAGTCCGGCCAGAGCGCCGACACCTGGTCGCGCTCGGTGGGCAGGCCGGCGGCCTGGAACAGGTCCTTGCGGTAGCAGACGGCGAGGCTGCCGACGTCGGTCGGCAGGCCGACCAGCCGGCCGTCCTGCGACTTGCCCAACTCCCACTTCCAGGGCAGGTACTCCTTGGAGTGGTCCGCGATCAGCGGGTTGAGGTCGGTCCAGTTGCGCGGGTTGGTCTTGAACTCGTTGAGGATGCCCTCTTCCAGGGCGGTAACGTCCGCCGCACCCTTGCCGGTGGCCAGGTAGCGGACCAGCTTCGGCCGGTACTCGGCGAGCTGCGCGGTCTTGCGCAGCTCGACCTTGATGCCGGTGTCCTTCTCGTACTGCTTGACGAGCTCTTCGTAACCGAACTCGCCGAACGTGTCGACGACCAGCTTGGCCGGCTTCTCGCCGGCCGCCGGCTTGTCGTCGTCGTTGCCACAGGCTGCGAGACCGCTGACCGCGGTGATCGCGGCCAGGGCAGCGACCGCCAGGCGGGTACGCCGCGTGGTGACACTCATTCGCTGACCCCTCTTTTCGGTGGTGAGGCTGATGTGTGTGGTGGGGGGTGTGCTCATCGCGCCACGCCAGGGTGAGTGAGTGACCGATGCCACCTCCGGGAGCGCTCCCATGAGATTGCCGACAGGTAACGGGGGTGTCAATAGGACGTTGGGAGCGTTCCCAGATCGTTACCGCCCAGCTAGCCCGGATTCTCTACCACAAATGGCCACCCCGCCGCCCCCCGCCGCACACCATCGGTGATCAACAGATTCCGGTCCGGAATCGCGCTGCCGCCGCGATTCTGGGAGACAACCCCGAATGGTGGGCTAGGAAAAGCGGCGCAGCAGGGTGGTGGCGCGGTCGGGGTCGAAGCGGGACGGGTCGAAGGTGTCGCCCACCCAGTCGCGCAGCGCCGCCTGCCGGGGATCTACCGGGCCGGCCGGGTCGCCCTCGTCCGCCAACGCGACAAGGAGTGCCTGGTAGCCCGACGGCCCGCCGACACCCTCCGGTGGGCAGGCCCGTTCGCCGTCCAGGCAGACCGGATACCGCTCGTCGGGATCCGCTGTCACCGCGTCCTCCACGACCAGGTCGTGCTCCCACCAGTCGCCGAAGTCGTAGGTGTAGGAGAACCGGCTGCCCTTGCCGAGGACCGCGTCCAGCCGAACGTCCAGCTCGTCGTGCACCGCCAACTCGCCGTCCGGGTCGGGCTCGCCGTACTGCACGGCGTCGATCTCGAACGAGTGCAGGCGACAGTCCCGCCAACCCATGGCGTGCTGCACCACCCGGTGCAGCCGGTCGAGCGTGTAGCCGGCCGGCACGAGCACCTGCCGCCACACCGCCGGACGGACGCCGGCGAGGGACATCTTCAGCTGGAAGATCTGACGCGGCATGCTGTCCTGTCCTCCCGCGGCTTAGGCTGCGAGCATGATCTGCCGAGCGTGCCGGGCCCGGCGACACGACGACTGCCCGGGCCGGAACTGGTGCGACTGCCAGCACCGTACCGCCGAACCGACCCCGCCCGTCACCGGTCCGGCCGGCGAATGACCGTCGGAATTCCGATCCGGCGGCTCTGGCCCGAGCCGTCGACCCAGCCGCTCGACGACACCGCGCTCACCGCCCTCTACGGCCGCGCGGACGAACCCCGACTGCGTGTCAACTTCGTCAGCAGCCTGGACGGCGCGGTCACCGTGGACGGCTACTCGGCCGGGCTCTCCGGCGAGCCGGACAAGCGGGTGTTCGGCGTACTCCGGATGGTCTGTGACGCGCTTGTGGTGGCCGCCGGCACACTTCGCCACGAGGACTACCGGGCGGTCCGCCTGAACGAACGCCGCCGCGCCTGGCGTCGCGACTGCGGCCTGGTCGAATACCCCACGCTCGTGGTCGTCTCCGGCTCGCTCGACCTGGATCCGGCGCAGGCCGCCTTCGCCGACGCACCGACCCGGCCGATCGTGCTCACCCACGCCGACGCCGAGCCACCACCCGGCCTGACCGACGTGGCCGACCTGCTGCGCTGCGGCACCGACCGGGTCGACCTGGCCGCCGGCCTCGCCGAACTGCACCGACGCGGGCTCACCCAACTGCTCTGCGAGGGCGGCCCGCACCTGTTCGGCGCGCTCACCGCCGCCGACCTGGTCGACGAGCTGTGCCTGACCATCGCGCCACTGCTCGCCGGCCCCGGCCCCGGCCGGATCACCGCCGGCGACGCCGCCCCGCCCCGCCAGTTGCCGCTGCGGCACGTGCTGGCCGCCGAGGACGGTGTCCTCCTGCTCCGCCACGCCCGCCGCTGAGAGCTATCCGCCGAGCGTCCGGCTGTGGCGCGCGGGTCGGGGCTCAGTCGCTGAGCACCGCGCCGGGTGCCCACGGTATCCGGTAGCGCCCGCCGTCCGCGGTGCCCACCCACACCTGCACCCCGTCGTACGGATCGGCGGCGACCACCTCCACCACCGCGCCGCGCGGGGCCGGGCCGAGCGGGTGCGGCACGCCGTCGGCCACGACCTCGACGGTACGCCCCGGCGGCGCCTGGACCAGCACGTAGAGCCGGCCGCCGGAGCGCCGGGCCACTGCCACGCCCAGCCCGCTGCCGGTGGCTCGGACGGCAGCGCAGACCGCGTCGCCGTCGATGCACGCCAGGTCGTACGAGAGGTAGTCGGCCGCCCGGCGTGGACGGCCCTCGTCCGGGGCGATCCACACCTCGACCGCCTGTCCCCCGATCGCCCGCTCCTCGGCGCGCGGATCTCGTTCGACAAGGACGAGCGTCTCCGTCCCGGCCCGGCCGACGGCGACCACCTGCGCCGGTGTCACCGCTCGACCGTCGGGTCCGGTGATCCCGGCCGGGACGTCGGCAGCCGCGCTGGGCTCGTTGCCCCCGACGGCGCTGCCGCCATCGCGACCGAGCGGGTCCAGTTGCGGGAGCAGCAGTGCCCCGGCAGCGAGCACCGTGGCCGCGGCAGCACCGGACAACAGCAGGTGCCGGCGTCGACGCGCCCGGCTGCCGGCGACGACACGGCGGGCGAGACCCGAGGGCAGTTCGACGGACGCGACAGCCCGGTCGAGCAGCTGAGCCAGGTCGTGATCACGCATGGTTGTGCTCCGGGAGGTCGAGGTCGAGTGGGGTGACACCGGCAGCTTCCAGTCGGACCCGCAGGCGGTGCAGACCACGGGAGGCCTGGCTCTTCACCGAGCCCGCGGAGCAGTCCAACTCGGCGGCCGCCTCCGCCTCGGACAGGCCGAGCCAGTACCGCAACACCACCACCGCCCGCATCCGTGGCGGAAGCTCCCGCAACGCCGCCAGGAGCACCTCCCGGTCGTCGACCCGGGCCATCTCGTCCCGCCGGGCCGCCGCGTCCGGCAGGTGCGCGACCCGGCGTCGGCTCCACGGTGAACGCCACCGGCTGACCAGCCGGTTGGTCATGGCCCGGCGCAGATAGGCTTCCGGCTGCCGTTGTCGGACCGCGTGCCAGCGGGGGTACGCCTGCTCCAACACCTCCTGCAACAGATCCTCGGCATCGGCCCGCTGACCGGTGATCAGCACAGCGAAGCGGAGCAGGCGAGGGCCGCTCGTCGCGACGAAGGTGCCGAAGTCGTCATTCATTGGTGCTCCATACCTGAATAACGCGCCCGCCGACCGGGAGGTTGAGTCCCGGCGGGCGGCGGATCCCCGCAACCCGACCGGCTACCGCGTGCGCTCGGTCGCACACCGAGCGTCCCGAGTGCGCCGACGCAGGGTGTCGTCCGCCGCGTCGCGTGGCGACCTGTCGTACTCCTCGGGCAGGATGCACGTCATGCTTCCCGACCACGCTGCCCGAGCGACCCGAGTCGCCCGATGACCGACGCCGACCTCGACAGCCCTGGCGAGGCGGTCGGGCGGGTGCTGGGCACCGCCGACGCCACACCGTTGCAGTTCTGGACGGCAGTGGCGCCCGGCAGTTATCTCCAGCTCGACGACGTGGTGGTCACCCGGCGCGAGCTGCCCGACCGGGAGCCGGTGACGATCGCCGGCGTGGTCACCCAGGTCCGCGCCCGGCACGAGGGCGCCCAGTTCGACTCCGACGTGTTCGCCATCGCCGACGGCACACTGCCCGCGATGGTGCAGGAGGCGGCCGAGGTCACCACCACCCGGGTCGATCCGGAGTTGTACGTGCCGCCGACCCCGGGCGCGGTGGTGCACCGGGCCGAGGGCGACGCCCGGGCGCGGGCGCTGCACTTCGACCGGATGGAGCGGCGCATCCCGATGGGGATGGGTCGCGACGGCGTCCCGGTCTATCTCAACGCCGACTTCCTCGACGGCAGCCGGGGCGCGCACGTCTCCATCTCCGGCATCTCGGGGGTGGCCACCAAGACCAGCTTCGCGACGTTCCTGCTCTACTCGGTCTTCCGCTCCGGAGTGCTCGGCGGCGACGCGGTGAACGCCAAGGCGCTGATCTTCAACGTCAAGGGCGAGGACCTGCTCTTCCTCGACCACCCGAACACCCGCCTGGACGAGCCCACCCGCGCGGCGTACGCGAAGCTCGGGTTGAGTGCCGGCGCGTTCCCCGACGTGCGGGTGTACGCCCCGCCCCGGGTCGGTGACGCGGCCGGCACGCCGGACGTGAGCAGCCGGCTCACCGGGGTGGACTCGTTCTACTGGACGCTCGACGAGTTCTGCGCCGACCGTCTGCTGCCGTACGTCTTCGCCGACGCCGACGACGAGCGTCAGCAGTACACGATGGTGGTCCACTCGGTGGCCGCGCACCTGGCCCGCTACGCCCAGCCGGCCGACGGTGGGGTGAGCATCGACGGCGTGCGGCTCGGCTCCTACGGCGACCTGGTCGACCACATCGTCGACCAGCTCAACGACGACGAGACCCGCTCCGACTGGGCGGGCAGCGCGGTGGGTCTGGGCACCGTCAACGCGTTCGCCCGACGGTTGATCGGCAGCAAGAAGGACCTGGCCCGGCTGATCCGTGGCGACCTGGCCACCCGCCGCCCACACTCGATCAACACCAGCGAGTCGGCGCAGGTGACGGTGGTCGACCTGCACAACCTTCCCGATCGCGCGCAGCGGTTCGTGGTCGGTGTGACGCTGAAGAGCGAGTTCGAGCGCAAGGAGAAGTCCGGCACCGCCAAGCCGCTGCTCTTCGTCGTCCTCGACGAGCTCAACAAGTACGCCCCCCGGGAGGGCTCCTCGCCGATCAAGGAGGTGCTGCTCGACATCGCCGAGCGGGGCCGCTCGCTCGGGGTGATCCTGATCGGCGCGCAGCAGACGGCGAGCGAGGTGGAGCGGCGGATCGTCACCAACTCGGCGATCCGGGTGGTGGGCCGGCTCGACCCGGCCGAGGCGTCCCGCCCGGAGTACGGCTTCCTCCCACCCGCCCAGCGGCAGCGGGCGCTGCTCGCCAAACCGGGCACGATGTTCGTCAACCAGCCGGACATTCCGGTGCCGCTGTGCCTGGAGTTCCCGTTCCCGGCCTGGGCCACCCGGGTCTCCGAGGCGGGCCGGGCACCATCGGAGACGCTGCGTTCGATCACCCAGTCCGCCGATCCGTTCGCCGTGGTGGGCTCCGGCGGCGGCAGCACCGACGACGACATCCCGTTCTAGGTAGGGGCCGGCACAGCCATGAAGATTCTGCACACCTCCGACTGGCATGTGGGAAAGGTGCTCAAGGGGCAGTCGCGGGCCGACGAGCACAAGGCCGTGCTGGCCGGGGTGATCGACATCGCCCGTGCCGAGCAGCCGGATCTGGTGATCGTCGCCGGTGACCTCTACGACACCGCCGCGCCCAGCTCGGAGGCGACCCGCCTGGTCACCCGGGCGTTGACCGCGCTGCGCCGCATCGGCGCGGACGTGGTGGCCATCGGCGGCAACCACGACAACGGCCCCGCGCTTGACGCGCTGCGTCCGTGGGCCGATGCCGCCGGCATCACGCTGCGCGGTGGGGTGCGGGACGATCCGGACGAACACGTGATCGACGGCACCACCGCCGGCGGTGAGCGGTGGCAGCTGGCCGCGTTGCCGTTCCTGTCCCAGCGGTACGCGGTGCGCGCCGTGGAGATGTACGACCTGACCGCCGCGGAGACCAACCAGACGTACGCCGACCACCTGGGCCGGGTGCTGGGGCGACTCACCGAGGGTTTCACCGAGCCGGACCGGGTGCACCTGGTCACCGCGCACCTGACGGTGACCGGCGCGACCACCGGTGGCGGTGAGCGGGACGCGCACACCGTCTTGGGCTACGCGGTTCCGGCCACCGTCTTCCCGGCCACCGCGCACTACGTGGCGCTGGGTCACCTGCACCGGGCGCAGCGGGTCATCGGTCCCTGCCCGGTGCGCTACAGCGGCAGTCCGCTCGCTGTCGACTTCGGTGAGCAGGAGAACGTCCCCTCGGTGACGATCGTCGAGGTGACGGCGAGCACCGCCGCGCGGGTGCGGGAGGTGCCGGTGACGGCGGCGAGCGCGTTGCGCACGGTGCGGGGCACCCTGGCCCAGCTCGCCGAGATCGAGGCACCGGACGCGTGGCTGCGGGTGTACGTGCGGGAGCAACCCCGCGCCGGTCTGCGCGAGGAGGTCCAGGAGCTGCTGCCCCGGGCCCTGGAGATCCGGATCGACCCGGAGCTGTTGGCGGCACCGGGCAGCGGTGCCCGCATCGCGCAGCGCTCGGGGCGTTCGCCCCGGGAGTTGTTCGCCGACTACCTGGACAGCCGGGGGCACGCCGACGAGGGCGTCCGGGAGCTCTTCGACGAGCTCTTCGAGGAGGTCGAGCACTGATGCGTCCGATGCGGTTGGACATGGCCGGGTTCACTGTCTTCCGGGACGACACCACTGTCGACTTCACCGACGCCGACTTCTTCGCCCTGATCGGCCCGACCGGCTCGGGCAAGTCCACTGTGCTCGACGCCATCTGCTTCGCCCTCTACGGCATGGTGCCCCGCTGGGGTGGCCCGCGAGGGTTGGCGAACGCGCTCGCGCCGTCGGCGACCGAGGCCCGGGTGCGGTTGGTCTTCGAGTCCGGTGGGGCCCGCTATGTCGCCACCCGGGTGGTCCGCCGGGACGGCCGGGGCAACGTCAAGACCGCCAACGCCGGGTTGCAGCTGATGCCGGCCGGCTTCGACGTGACCAAGCTGGACACCGGGTTGAGCCCGGACGACCTCGGCGAGGTGGTCGCCGGCACCCCCGCCGAGATGGAGCAGGCGGTGCTGGAGGCGGTGGGCCTGCCGTACGAGCAGTTCACCAGCTGCGTGGTGCTGCCGCAGGGGCAGTTCGCCGATTTCCTGCACGCCAAGCCGGCGACCCGGCAGCAGATCCTGGTCAACCTGCTCGGCCTCGGGGTCTACGAGGATGTGCAGAAGAAGGCGACGGCGCGCGCCGCGCAGGCGGAGGCCCGGTTGGAGGCGGTCGACCAGGTGCTCGCCGGGCTGACCGGGGTGGACGACGAGGCGTTGGCCGAGGCCGACGCGCGGGTCGACCGGATGGCCGAGCTGGCCGGCACTGTGGCCGTCGCGGTGCCGGAGCTGGCGGCGGCCCGCGCCGCGGCCCGGGAGGCGGCGGCGGCGCTCACCGCGCTCGACGACGAGTTGGCGGTCCTGGCCGGGGTGCGCGCTCCCGCCGGGGTGGCCGAGGTGGCCCGCGCGGTCACCGCGGCACGGGCCGACGCCGAGGCGGCGGCGGCCGCTGTGTCGTTGGCCGAGGAGCGGGAGGAGAAGCTTCGCGGCGAGCTGGCCGGTGCTGGCGACGAGAGCGCGGTGCGGCTGCTGTTGCGGGCGTACGACGATCGGGATCGGTTGTCCGGCGAGGCCGAGACGGTCCGCGCCGCGGTGCGCGCGGCGGACGACGAGCACGCCACGGCGGTGGCCGCGCTGGTCACGGCCCGCGCGGCGGCCGAGCGGGCCGAGGCCGAGCTGGAGGCGGCCTTCCGGGCGCACGAGGAGGCGAAGGCCACCGACCTGGCGGTCGGTCTGCGGGTGCACCTGCACGCCGGCGCGGCCTGCCCGGTGTGTGAGCAGCCGGTGCAGCGGGTCCCGGCGGTGCCTGCCGATTCGGCGGTGGCAGCGGCGACGGCGGCGGGTAAGGCGGCGCGGGCCGCGACAAAGGCCGCGCAGGCGACGGTGCAGCAGCGGGACACGGCGGCGCGTGAGCTGGAACGGCTGCTGGTGCAGGCGCGGGCCCGCCAGGAGCAGGTGGAGGCCCGACTGGCCGAGTTGGACGGCCAGCTCGCCGGCGCGGCGGAGCCGGCCGTGTTGCGTCGGGAGTTGGCCGAGCACGCCCGGTTGCGGCGGGCTCTGGAGGAGGCGGCGACCGCGGTGCGGGCCGGCCGGGAGGCCGCGCGCCAGGCCCGCTCCGGGGTGGATGCCGCCGAGGAGCGGCTGCGGGCGGCGTGGCGGGCCTTCGACACGGCCCGGGACGGGTTGGCCCGGTTCGGCCCACCGGGCACAGACCGGGACGACGTGGCCGCCGCGTGGGCGGCGTTGACCGGTTGGGTGACCACCGAGGCGGATCGTCGCCGCGCCGATCGGGCGAGCCGGGCGGTCGCTGTCGCCGAGGCCGAGTCGGTGGCCGACGCGGTGCAGCGGCGCATCGCCGGCATCTTCGCCGACGCCGACGTACCGGTCGGCGACGATCCGGTGCACGCGGCGACGGTGGCGGTGGAGCGGGCCGACGCCGAGCGCCGCCGGCTGCGGGAGCGCCGGGAGCAGGCCGGCACGTTGCGCGAGCAGCGGGCCGGGCACGAGCGGGAGGCGCAGGTGGCCCGCGCGCTCGCCGGGCACCTGCGGGCCAACAACTTCGAACGGTGGTTGCTGGCCGAGGCGTTGGACCTGCTCGTCGACGGCGCGTCGGGGATCCTGCGGGAGCTCTCCTCCGGCCAGTACGAGCTGGTACACGACAAGGGCGAGTTCGCCGTTGTCGACCACCACGACGCGGGTCTGCGCCGGGGCGTGCGCACCCTCTCCGGTGGTGAGACGTTCCAGGCGTCGCTGGCGTTGGCGCTGGCGCTCTCCGAGCAGTTGGCCGGGATGTCGACAACGGCGGCGAGCCTGGAGTCGATCGTCCTGGACGAGGGGTTCGGCACGCTGGACGCGGCGACCCTGGACACGGTCGCCGCGACCTTGGAAAACCTGGCCGCCCGGGGCGACCGGATGGTCGGTGTGGTCACCCACGTGCCGGCGCTCGCCGAACGGATCCCGGTCCGCTTCGAGGTGCGCAAGGACGCCCGCTCGGCGCGGGTGGAGCGGACGGGCCGGTGAGCGACGCGGCGTTCTTCGTCGACTCGTGGGATCCCGCGTACGGGGCGTCGTTCGAGGCGTCGGCGGCCGGGCCGGCCGCACCGAGTAGCGCGCAGGTCGACGCGGATGTGGAGTTGCCCGCGGTGGACTGGCGGGCGATCGGGGTACGCCCCCAGGTGCGGGCGCCCGACGTGGTGCTGCTCGTGGACGGGGTTCGCCGGATCGACGCGAGCATCTGGACTGCGGAGACCGACGGTCTGTCGTTTCCCGGGCTGGCCGCCTCGTACGCGGCCGGTGTGGTCCGGTGCGACCTGGGTCGGGGTGCCGCGCAGTTGGCCGGCACCCGGGTCGGTCGGGGTCTGTTCACGGCGAGCCCGTCGGCGCAGGACGTGGTGGCCGGCGCGATCCGTTACCCGGTGCACCGGGTGGGTGGCACCGGTGAGCTGGCGAAGCTGCCGGCCGCCGTGCAGGGCCCGCTGACCGCGCTCGAGGTGGCGGTGTCCGACGCCGCCCGGGTCGACGGCGACCTGCTTGTGGTGGACGGCCCGTTGCGCAGTCGCCGGCAGTTGCCGCGCACCCTCGGCTACATCAAGACCCAGCACAGCCAATATCTGGATGCCCGGCTTACCGCTGTGGTGACCGGTATGAAGTCGGGTGAGCGGTCGCCGGTGTTCCGGCTGGGCACCGCCTGGGGTGGTTGGTCGTGGTATTTGCGGTTGCCGGTGGCGGTCGGCGCCCCGTGGGCGGGCATCGTCCGGGTGGAGTGTTCGGCCGATCTGCCCGTCGAGGCGGCGATCGAGCTGGCCGACCTGTCGCTTGTCACCCTGCCCCGCTTCGCGTCCACCCCGTACAAGGACCCGCGGGCGCCGCAGAATCTGATCCCGATCGCCGGCCTGGAGCGTCGGCTGCGGGCCCTGCTCGGCGATTCCCGGCTGCTGCACCGCGCGTTGACCGCCGCGGCCCGTGCGGCCCGGTAGAACGGGCGCTGGTCGCGATGGGACGCAAACGGGCGGCTGACCGGGTGGTCGAGCAGGTCGACACCGGGCGGGCCGAGCTGGTGCCGGACCCGGACCGGGCCGGCTCGTGGACGCTACTGCTGGACGGCGCGCCGCAGTCGCACGTCGACCTGACCGACCCGACCCACCTGGAATTCGAGTACGTGCGGCGGCTGGCCGCCGCTGTGGATCTGATCGCACCGGCCGGTGCGCCGTTGCGGGTGCTGCATCTGGGCGGCGGGGCCCTGACCCTGCCCCGCTACGTGTCGAGCACCCGGCCCGGTTCCACCCAGCGGGTGGCCGAGGTGGACGGTGCGCTTGTGGAGCTGGTCCGGCGGGCGCTTCCGTGGCCGTCCGACGCCCGGCTGCGGGTCCGCGTGGAGGATGCGCGGGCCGTGTTGTCCGCCAGCCGGGACGCGAGTTACGACGTGGTGGTCGCCGACGTGTTCGCCGGTGCCCGTACCCCGGCTCATCTGACCTCGGTGGAGTACGCGGCGGAGGTGGCCCGGGTGCTCCGCCCCGCGGGCTGGTATCTGGCCAACCTGGCCGACGGGCCGCCGCTGCGGCACGCGCGGGGGCAGGTCGCCACGGTCCGCTCGGTGCTGCCGCAGGCCTGTCTGGTCGGCGACGCCGCGGTGTTGCGGGGCCGCCGGTACGGAAACCTGGTGCTGGTGGCCGGGCGGTCCACCCCGCCGGTGCCGGAGCTGACCCGACGGGCTGCCGGCGACTGGTTCCCCGGGCGGGTGGTGGCCGGCGACGAGTTGGACCGCTTCGCCGGCGGCGCGCAGGTGGTCCGCGACGCCGACGCCACCGGCTCCGATCCGCCCCCGCCGGGCCTGTTCTCCGTCCGCCGCTGACCGTTCACCTGGCAGCTTCGGAGAACTTTTTCGCCGTCTGTTGATCCGCTTGGGGCGCTGCTGCGTACCACCGGGCGGCCCGCTTCGTGGGTCGGCGATGGTTACGGAAACCCGGAGGTCTGCATGCATGCGGTGGCGGCCGGTTGGCATGGCGACGTGGTCGGCGCGGACTGGATGTCGGCGCGCTCCTCGTCTCGGCCGACGTCGTCTGCCCGGGGGGTCGACGCGCACGCGACGTCTCGCCAGAATGGTCCGGTGACGCCGCGACCGGCGCCCGGACGCCATCAGGCGACGACAACCGAGGCCAGCCACTCCGACCAGTTGATCCGTCAGCTCTACGCCGAGCACGCAGGCCCGTTGCTGATGTTCGTCATGCGCCTCACCGGGGGGGACCGGCAGCGCGCGGAGGACATCGTCCAGGAGACGCTGCTGCGGGCCTGGCGTAACGCGCACCGCCTGGGCACGCAGGGGCAGGGGTCGCTGCGGCCGTGGCTGGTGACGGTGGCCCGGCGGATCGCCATCGACGAGCACCGCAGCCAGGAGGCCCGGCCGCCGGAGACGTACGACCGGGATCTCACCGCGTTCGCCGAGGCGGACAGCACCGACCGGGTGCTGCGGACGATGACGGTGGCGGACGCCCTGCGTACGCTCAGTCAGTCGCACCGGGAGATCCTGATCTCGACGTACTTCCGGGGGCGGACGGTGCCGGAGGCCGCCGAGGAGTTGGGGCTGCCACTGGGCACTGCCAAGTCGAGGGTCTACTACGCGTTGCGCGCGTTGCGCACGGCTCTGCAGGAGCGGGGGGTGACAGAATGAGCCGGCCGGACCACATGGACGTCGCGGCGTACGCGCTCGGTGTGCTCGACGAGCAGGACACTGAGCGGTTCGAGGAGCATCTCGCCACCTGCTGGGCGTGCGCGGCCGAGTTGGAGACGATGGTGCCGGTTGTCGGGCTGCTGTCCGACATCGACGGCGAGACGATGATGGCGCTCGAGCAGACGGCGACCGACCCGGGGTTGCTGAACCGGACGCTTGGCGCGGTTCGGGCCGACCGGCGGCGTACCCGGTTTCGTCAGCTGCTCGCGACGGCCGCCGCGGTGGTGGTCTTCGGCGGGCTGAGCGGGTACGGCTTCGTCAGCGTGACCGACAGCGACCCGGCACCGCCGATCGCCGGTCCGACGCAGAACGCACCTGTCGACCCGCCGACGAGCGGGCCGACGGCTCCGCCGAGCGGCCCGGGTGTCGGCGGCACCGAGGAGGAGGGCGACCAGGTCGAGGCCACCGACCCGACGACCGGCGTGCAGACCACCATGTTCCTGGTGAAGCGGGAGTACGGGACGCGGATCAATTTCAGCCTGCGGAAGCTGCCCGGTCCGCGCGTCTGTCGGCTGGTGGTGGTGCGGAAGAACGCCAGCACCGAGGTCATTTCCAGCTGGTCGGTTCCGGATGGCGGTTACGGCACCAACACCCGCCCGCAGGGTCTGGAGCTGAGTGCGTCGACGTCGGCCCCGGTGGAGGACATCAAGCAGCTTCAGGTGCAGTCGGTGGACGCCAATGGTGTGGCGAGTCCTCTGGTCACCCTACCTTTGTAAGCGCGCGTACCGATCGGCGCCGGCCCTTGTGACAATGGCCCGCGCCGATCTGTCGTTGCCGGAGAAGTCTCGCATCGAGGGCGTACGCATTCCGACGGGAATCGGTTCAACCAATTCCAGTGAAATTGACCACTGTTGTTACTTCAACCTTGACAGCCCGCGTTCCGTACCTATGGGTGAACTGCCAAGAATGAGGAGGGCACGTGGCACAGATGAAGCGGACCGTCATCGTCGCGAGCGCGATGGTCGCACTAACGGCCTGCGCTCCCGCAGGTTACGACGGGGCGAACTCGAGCGCGGCCGAGCCGGTCGCCGTCGCCGCGGCCGAGCCCAGCGCGTCGGTTGAAGCCGAGGCGTCGGCGTCCGCGGAGGCACCCCCTGCCGACGCGCCGCCCGCCAACGTCGACCTGACCGAGAAGCTTGTCGGCAAGAGCGTCGCCCGGATGGGCAAGGTGGTCACCGACCAGGACGGCTGGATCCTGTACCGCTTCGACAAGGACACCGCCGACCCGCCGTCGTCGAACTGTGTCGACAAGTGCGCCGAGGTGTGGCCCCCGGCGCTCACCGACGGCAACCCGCAGCTCAGCGGCATCTCCGACGACAAGGTCAGCAGCGTGACCCGGCAGGACGGCACCCGTCAGCTCACCGTCGGCGGCTGGCCGGTCTACCGCTACATCGGTGACAAGAAGCCCGGCCAGTGGAAGGGCCAGGCTGTTGGTGGCACCTGGTTCGTGGTCCAGCCGGACGGCAAGAAGAACCTCAGCTGCCTGCCCACCTCCACGCCGAAGGCGGTCGCCCCGCCGGCGGACAGCGGCGCCAACGACGCCGGCGGCGCGGGCTACTCCTACTGAGTTCCACCACGAGGTCACGGTGGTCGGTCGTCGCCGGGGAGGGCGCGACCGACCACCGCCGTACCCGGGACGTCGGCATACCGGTGGTGCCGGCGTCCCGCCCGGCGCGTGGCAGAGTGGGTGGGTGACCGCCACCAGACCCGCAGCGACCAGGGTGTTTCGCCCCCCGGTCGGCTACCGGCTGGCGGCCTCGGTGCGTGCGCTCACGTTCAGTCCGTACGACCCGTGCGCCCGCGTCGCCGCCGGCACCTTCTGGTGGGCCACCCGCACCCCGGACGGCCCGGCCACCCTCGCCCTGCGACAGGTCGGCGGCGAGTTGCTCGCGGAGGGCTACGGGCCGGGTGCCGAGCACGTAGTGGACCGCGCCGACGCGATCGCCGGGCTTCGCGACGATCTGACCGGTTTCACCGAGCTGGCCGCGGCACATCCACTTGTCGCCCGCCTGGCCCGGGAGCACAGTGGGCTGCGGATGCCGACGACCGGACAGGTCTTCCCCCGGCTGCTGCGCGCGATCTTCGAGCAGAAGGTCACCGGCAAGGAGGCGTACCGGGCGTACTCGGCGACAGTGCGGCACTTCCGGGAGCCGGCGCCCGGCCCGTTGCCGTCGCTGCTGCTGTCGCCCGAGGCCGCCGCGGTGGCCGCCACCCCGTACTGGGTGTTCCACCCGTTCGGCGTGGAACAGCGTCGGGCCGACACCCTGCGTCGGGCCGCCGCGCTCGCCGACCGGTTGGAGCGCAGCGCCGACGCCGCCGACGCCACCCGGCGACTGACCACGATTCCCGGCATCGGTCCGTGGACGGCAGCCGAGGTGGTCCGGATCGCCTACGGGGACCCGGACGCGGTGAGCGTCGGCGACTTCCACATCCCGAACACTGTCGCCTGGGCGCTCGCCGGCGAACCGAGGGGCGACGACGCCCGGATGGTGGCCCTGCTGGAGCCGTTCCGAGGTCACCGGGGCCGGGTGTGTCTGCTGCTGGAGGCAGCCGGCATCCGGGCGCCGCAGTACGGTCCGCGCGCGCCGATCCGCTCGTTCGCCCGCTACTGAGCTCCGGCGGCGGGCCGCCCGTCGGCACCGAGGGCGGTCAGCCCCGCTCGCTCCGACGCCGGAGCCCGTCGGCCTCCAGCCGCAGGTAGCGGCGGAGCATCCCGCCGTACAGCCAGCCGATCAGGCCGGCCAGCGGACCGGACTGGTGCAGGGCCAGCTCGACGCGGGTGCGCCCGTCGGGCAGCGGCAGCAGCCGGTGCTCAGCCGTGGTCCGCACGCCCGGGGTGGCGGAGACCCAGACGAACCCCTGCCGTTCGGTCAGCTCGGTGACCCGCCACACCGCTGGCCGCAGCTTCGGCTGGGTCAGTCGCGCGGTGGCACCGACGGCGAGCGGTCCCGGCTCGCCACGCTCGGCCCGCGACACCGAGGCCGTCCACTCCGGCCAGCGCTGAACGTCGACAAGTACCGCCCAGACCTGCTCGGCCTCGGCGGCGATGTCCGTGTCGGCCTCGAACCGCATCGCGTCCCCTCCCCGGGCGGCGCCGTCCGGCGCCCGCCACGCCTGTGGACGAGGCTGCCGGGTGGATCGTGCCGCCGGAATCCGCCGGGTGGTCGGTCCTTCCGCCGGGCCGCGGGGTCTACCGGTGGCGGGGATCAGGCGGCTTCGCGCAGGTCGGCAAGACTCAACGGGGTACGCCGACGCAGCAACTCCTCCAGCTCCGGCACCGAACCGACCTCGCCGAGCACGTTCCGGCCGCCGCCGAACCGCTGCGGGTAACGGCGGGTCAGCCGGTAGCGGTAGCGGCCCCGGATCAGCTCGACGCTCACCCGCCACCGCCCGCAGCAGTCACAAACCCACTCGGACACCTGGCGAAAATAGCTCTGACCTGCGGTTGTCCGATTCGCCCGGTGGGGACGAGCGGCGCGTGGGCGGACACGCCGCCCCGGCGCCCACGGTGATCTGCCTCACGGCTGTCGGTGCCGTCTGATTGACTTGTCGCCGTGGACCTGCCGATCAATCCCCCGGTCGAGCCGATGCTGGCCAAGAGCGTCGCCAAGCTTCCCACCGGGGCCGGGATGACCTATGAGCCCAAGTGGGACGGGTTCCGGTGCATCGTGTTCCGCGACGGCGACGAGGTCGAGTTGGCCAGCCGGGGCGGCAAGTCGATGACCCGCTACTTCCCCGAGGTGGTCGATCAGGCCCGTCAGCAGTTGCCCGAGCGGTGCGCCGTCGACGGTGAGTTGATCGTCATCCGGCGCGACGGGCCGAGTGGCCAGCCCCGGTTGGATTTCGAGTTGCTGGCCCAGCGCATCCACCCGGCCGCGTCCCGGGTGCAGCTGCTGGCCGAGACCACACCCGCCGATTTCGTCGCGTTCGACCTGCTGGCCGTCGGCGACGAGGTGCTGCTCGACAAGCCCTACCCGCTTCGCCGCGAACGGTTGGTAGAGGCGTTGGCCGGGGTGCGCCCGCCGGTGCACGTCACCCAGGTCACCACCGATCCGGACACCGCCCGCCAATGGTTCGACGTGTTCGAGGGCGCCGGGTTGGACGGGTTGATCGTCAAGCCGGCCGACCTGCCGTACGAGCCGGGCAAGCGGCTGATGTTCAAGGTCAAGCACACCCGCACCGCGGACGCGGTGGTGGCCGGCTTCCGCTGGCACAAGTCCGGCCCGGTGGTGGGCTCACTGCTACTCGGCCTGTACGACGACGCCGGGGTCCTGCACCACGTGGGGGTGAGCGCGTCGTTCACCATGGCCCGTCGTGCCGAGCTGCTCGACGAGCTGGCCCCCTACCGGGACACCGGCGGCGAGCACCCGTGGGTGCACGGCGACCACGAGCGCGGCCAACGCATCCCGGGTGGGGTGAGCCGGTGGACCGGCACGAAGAACCTGGAGTGGGAGCCGGTCCGCCCGGAGCTGGTGGTCGAGGTGGGCTACGACGCGATGGAGGGCGAACGGTTCCGGCACACCGCCCGGTTCCTGCGCTGGCGTCCGGACCGCGATCCCCGGTCGTGCCGTTACGACCAGCTCGACCGGCCGATCCGCTTTGATGTGGATCAGGTGCTGCGCGGCGATCCAGCGACCACCGTGGACCGGGCCGCTGATGGCCCGGCGTAGCCTGGCCGTCGACTCGACCCCGGAGGAGCACGTGATCCGCACCGCCCATCAGCTGCGGCTGGCGACCAGTCGCCGGGTTCGTCGCACCCTTGCCGCCTTCACCGTCGCGGCACTGCTCACCGCCGGCTGCACGCTGCCGGCGTTCGCGCCGCGCACCGAGGTGGAGAGCTCGGCCGCACCGACCGGCAGCGCGCCCACCTGGCGCCCCTGCCCGGAGGTGCCCGACGAGCTGGTCGGGCGCGGCGCACCCAACATGCGCTACGAGTGTGCCCGGATCGCGGTGCCCCGCGACTGGGGCACTGGCACCGGAGCGACCGCCGGTCCGGGCGCCGGGGAGACCTTCGAGATCGCCCTGCTGCGGGCCCGTTCCAGCAAGCAGCGCGACCGGGTCGGCTCACTTGTCATCAACCCGGGCGGCCCGGGCGGCTCCGGCGTGGACACCGCCGTCTACCTGTCGTTCGGTCCGCAGTTCGGCGGGCTGCCCGCCTCGATCACCGAACGTTTCGACATCGTCGGTTTCGACCCACGCGGAGTTTCCCGGTCCAGCCCGGTGAAGTGCATCTCCGACGCCGACCTGGACGCCAGCTTCGGCTTCGACCCGGACCCGGCGAGCCAGTCGGAGTTCGACGGATTCGTCGGCCTGAGCCAACGGATCGGGCGCGGCTGCGGCGACCGCTACGGTGACCAGCTGCCGTTGTACGGCACCGAGCAGGCCGCCCGCGACATGGACGCGGTACGCGCCGCGGTGGGTGACGACAAGCTGACCTACCTGGGCTACTCCTACGGCACCCTGCTCGGCGCCACCTACGCGCAGCTCTACCCGCAGCGGGTGCGGGCACTGGTGCTCGACGGCGCCGTCGACCCGCAGCAGCGGCTGGTGGAGGGTTCGGAGAGCCAGGCCCGCGGTTTCGAACGGGCCTTCACCAACTTCACCCGCTGGTGCGCGGCGAACGCCGGCCGCTGCCCGATCGCCCCGGACGCGCGGGCCGCTGTCACCTCGGCCATCGACAAGGCCAAGGTCTCTCCGGTCCGCGGCGCCAACGGGCGGGAGGCCACCGCCGGTTGGGTGTTCTACGCGGTCATCTCGTCGCTCTACACCGAGTCCGGCTGGCAGGAGTTGGCCGGGGCGATCGACAAGCTGGCCGAGGGGGATCCAAAGGATGTGTTCCGGCTCGCCGACTCGTACGCCGGCCGGGAGTCCGACGGGCACTACTCGAACCTGTTCGACGCCAACCTGGCCATCAACTGCGCGGACGAGACGGAGAAGCCGAGCCGGGAGCAGATCCGGCAGTTGCAGTCCGAGTGGCGCGGAAAATACCCGCTGTTCGGGCCGGCGCTGGCGGTCGGCATGCTGAGCTGCGTCGAGTGGCCGGGCGGGCGTGACCCGTACCCGACCGGGAAGGCGAACGGCGCACCGCCGATCCTGGTGGTCGGCACCACCGGCGATCCGGCGACGCCCTACGAGCAGACCCCACGGCTCGCCTCCATGCTGGGCGTCGGTCGGGTGCTGACCTGGGAGGGCGAGGGGCACACCGCCTATCCGCAGACGTCGTGCATCACCAACGCCGTCGACGCGTACCTGCTCGACCTGACGGTGCCGCAGGAAGGAAAGCGCTGCCCCGCCCGGTGACGGGTCGGTTTGGCGGCGGCGGAGACACCTCGGGATCAGCCACTTCTGGCGATGCCCACGTAGAACGCCGCCGCCATTGCCGCAAATTCGGTCGAATACGCCGGCATACGTCGTCGACCCTCGGTCGACCGCAACCAGGAGATGAGCGCGTCCAGGTACCCCTCGATCGACCCCTCCCAGTCCGTAAAGTGGTCATCTCGCAGGATCGCCTCCAGAAATGCGAGGAGATCAGATTCGGTTGTCACCGTCTCGTTGAGCCGGTCGAACTCGTCAGCGACCTGACCGGTCGACCCGAGGAAGTGGCCGATAGACAACTTGTGCGAATCAGCGCTCAAGGCCCTGATCACCTCCGTGCGTTCTACTCGTAGTTCCGTCCGACCCACAGCCAGCCAGCCGTGTCGGCCCAACGATCGGGATCTTCGTACTCATCTCCGACCATGTCTTGGAAAGCTCTGGCGATCGATCCGAGGTAGTCGCCTACATTCCGGTTCTCCCACCTCTCCCGCCGTTCCATCAGGTCGCTCCGCAACGCCATCAAGAACTCAATCAGATCGTCGTGCGAGCGCACCGTCTCGTCCAGGCCCACGTTGTCGCCCGATGGGCCGACGAAAAAGCCGTCTATGTCATGCATTGTCATCTCCAGCACCCGGGGCGGCACGCTGCGCACCTCGCCGGGTTCGTCGCGATCCTGCGGAGCCCGCGCAACGGCATGGCTGGCGGGCCCCCTTCCAGCTTCAATCGGTGAGCAGCTGATGCAGCGCTACCGCCGGGGGTCCGGCGAGCCACCGACACCAAGACGCGTCCACCGACACCAGCACTCCGCCCTCGCTACCAACGAAGACATTGGATGAGACGTCCCATTCACCGATGGGGCAAAATTGCTGCCCGAAACGCAGCGGCCACTCGGCGAAGGGTGCCTTCAGGTAACCCTGCACAACGGTCGGGTCGATGAGCAGGCTGGATTGATGACCTGGCCTACGAAACTCCAGGCCGCCGAGGGACCGCCAGATCCCAGCAGCAGTCTCGGTGACGAGAAAGCCGTCCGAAACGATCTCCTCGGTCCAGGCGGTCACATCGACCGCTCGACCGGGATACCACCCGCCTCGTCCGAATTCCGCCAGAACGTCGGCTGGAGCGTCTCGAAGCCAGTCATCCTCGCCGTGCACGTTCAGATTCCCCCTATCCGCGGACGACCGCGAAGACACGCTGCACCGACGAGTCTCGCGGAACAGGCTCACCGGCACCAGTTCGATCCCCGTCGTTGTGCCAGGCTCACCAGCGTGACCGACGTGACCTTCCGGGAGGCGGTCCGGGCCGACCTGCCCGCCGTCATCGCCCTGCTCGCCGACGACGTCCTGGGCAAGGCCCGCGACTTCACCGAGGTCGACGAGGCCTACGAGAGGGCGTTCGCGGACATCACCGCCGACCCGCGCAACCAGCTGATCGTGGCCGAGCAGAACGGTGACCTCGTCGGCTGCCTACAGATCACCTACATTCCGGGCCTGGGTCGGCACGGCGCGGAGCGGTCGCTCATCGAGTCGGTCCGGGTCCGCTCCGACCGGCGCGGCCAGGGGCTGGGGCGGCAGTTGATGATCTGGGCCGTCGACCAGGCTCGCGAGCGTGGCTGCGCCCTGGTGCAGCTGACCACCGACAAGACCCGCGCGGACGCGCACCGCTTCTATCTGGGCCTCGGCTTCGTGGCCAGCCACGAGGGCATGAAGCTGGCGCTCTGACCCGCCGTCAGGCCCACCCGGCGGGGGCAGCGGGCGCGCCCCGGCCGGGTTACGTTCGTCGCCATGAGCAGGCCGACGACGCCCGGCGCCGCGCCGTCGCGCCCGCCATGGCGACTGACTGGCTCAGCGCTGCTGGCGGTCGGCGTCCTGCTTGTCGTCGTCGCGTTCTGGTTGCCCGCATGGCGCAGCGTCTACCCCGGGCGGACCGATGTCACCCCGGGCACCAGGGTGCTCGGCTGGGCGCTGCCGTTCGCGGTCATCGCCACCGTGTTCGCGGCGCTGTCGCTCGCCACCATCGGCCCGGCCCGCCGACTGTGGCGGCAGGCCAGCCTGGGGATGCTCGTCTCCAATGTGCTCGCCTGCGGCAGCCTCACCGGAGTGTTCTGGTACTTCGAGGCCAACGACCCCTACGTCGAGCAGGAACTGCTGTCGACCGGGCCGGGTGGAGGTCTGGTCCTGGCCCTGCTGGGCTACCTGCTGATCCCGCTCGCCGGCACCCTCCCCGAGGGCCGGAGACACGCTGACGCCGCGAACCGCACCCACCAACCCGGACCCCCCTGACCGGTCGGCCCCGCGCACGACACGACCCACAGCCCCGCGCACCGCTTCGCCGATGCTTTGGAGCTGATGTCGTGGATGAATCACCGCAGCCGATTCGTTTATGGCATCAGCTCCAAAGCGAGCGCGAACCACCATCTCCCCCGGCTGGGCACGCCCACAGACACACCCCCGAGCTACGCCCCGCCAGGCACGCCGCTCCCGTCGCAACGACCGCCGCCGCAGGGAACGGCCGCCGTCCGGTGTCGCTCAGCCGTCGACCAGGCGACCGTCGCGTAGCGTGAGTACCCGGTCGGCGAGGTCGATCAGGGCCGCGTCGTGCGTGGCCACCAGCGCCGTCATGCCACGCGCGTGCACCACCGCGCGCAACAGGTCCATGATGGACCGGCCGGTCTCCGAGTCCAGCTGACCGGTGGGCTCGTCGGCGATGAGCAGGTCCGGCTCGTTGGCCAGGGCCCGGGCGACAGCGACCCGCTGCTGCTGGCCGCCGGAGAGCTCGTACGGGCGTTGGGCCGCGTGCCCGCCCAGGCCGACCAGTTCCAGCAGCACCGCGACCCGCTGCTCCCGCTCGGCGGCCGGCACCTGTGCCAGCCGCAGCGGCACACCCACGTTCTCGGCGGCGGAGAGGATCGGCACCAGCCCGAACGTCTGGAACACGAACCCGACGGTGCCCCGGCGCAGTTGCAGCAGTTCCGCCTCGCCGGCCGCTGTCACCTCGTGCCCGGCCACCACCACCTGACCGCTGTCCGGGCGGTCGAGACCGCCGATCAGGTTCAGCAACGTGGTCTTGCCGGCCCCGGACCGGCCCCGGATGGCGACCAACTCGCCCCGGTTGGCGCTGAACGAGACGTCCCGTACCGCGTGCACGGCGTGCTCACCCCGGCCGAAGGTACGGCTCACACCGCTGACCCGGACCACTTCGGCCGGCTGGGTGGCGGCCGTGCCATCGAACCCGGCCGCGCCACCGAACCCGGCCGCACCGGTCACCACCATGTCCCGACGACTCATGCCCGTGCCCCCCGCTCGTCCGTGGCCCGGTCGCCGGGCCGTACCTGCACGTGATCCGGCTCCAGGTCGAGCCGGACCCGCTCCTTCAGCGCGAGCGCGTCGACGAATGCGGCAGGTAGCTGCATCCGACCGTTGCGGTCCAGCACCGCGTACTCCTCGCTGACCAGCTCGGTGTTGCCGTCCGCGTCGAGCCGGGCGGTCCGGCGTACCTCGGAGGCGGTCCGGCCGTCGCGGATCGCGACGGTCCGGCGGACCTGGGTGGCCACGGCGTGGTCGTGGGTGACCACCACGATGGTGACGCCCAACTCGGCGTTGATGGTGCGCAGCGCCGCGAACACGTCGGCGCCGGTCGCCTCGTCCAGCTCACCTGTCGGCTCGTCGGCGAAGAGCACCTCCGGGTCGTTGGCCACCGCCACCGCCACCGCGACCCGCTGCTGCTCGCCGCCGCTGAGCTGCCCGGGCCGGCGGTCCGCGCAGTACCCCACACCGACCATGTCGAGCAGTTCCCGGGCCCGCTCCCGGCGGGCCTTGCCGCCGCGTTTGCCGGCCAACTGCATCGGCAGCTCGACGTTCTCCAGGGCGGTGAGGTACGGCAGCAGGTTGCGGCCGGTCTGCTGCCAGACGAAGCCGACAAGTTCCCGCCGGTAGCTGAGCCGCCGCTTGGTGGACAGGGTGAGCAGGTCGTAGTCGGCCACCCGGGCGATGCCGGCGGTGGGCGTGTCCAGGCCGGAGAGGATGTTGAGCAGTGTCGACTTGCCCGAGCCGGACGCACCGACGATCGCCACCAGCTCCCCCCGGTCGATGACCAGGTCGAGCCCCTGCAGGGCGACCACCTCCACCCCCTCGGTCTTGAAGATGCGCACCAGACCGTCGCAGACGATGTGTCCGCGCAGTCGGTCCTGCCCGCCGGCCCGCTCGGCGGCACGTTGCGCGGCCCGCTGCTGCAGGGCGGCCAGGTCGGGCACCAGTGAAGTCTGGGCGGTAGCGGTCATCTCAGCTCTCCTCTCCGAGCCGAAGCACCTCACCGAGGCGCAACCGGCGGTTGTTCAGGGCCTCGACGGCGACCGCGAAGCCGAGGGCGACCACCCCGAGCGCGAACACCGCCGCCACCAGACCGGGCTCGAAGGCCACCCGGACCGGCATGCCACTTGTGAACGCGGACAGGCCGAGCACCGGGTTGAGCAGCAGGGGCAGCGCCGCACCGACGAGCCCGCCGGTGAGCACCGACACCCCGACCAGCGGGGCCAGCTCGACAAGCAGCAGCCCGCGCCACTGCCGGCGGGACAGGCCGAGGGTACGCAGCCGGGACAGCACCTGGCCGCGGGCCCGCGCGCCGGCCAGCACGGTGAACGCGATGGCCAGCAGCCCGAGCACCGAGCCACCGACGGCACCGGCGACGAACCCGAAGGCCAGTACGCCGTTCGCACCGCCCGCACCGAGGTCCCGGCGGACATCGGCCCGGGTGTCGACGACGACTCCGAGCGGGCGTTCCCGTCCGGTCACCGTCCCGTCCCGCTGGTACCGCGACTGCCCCTGGTCGCCGGCGCGGCGCAGCGCCTCGGCGTCCAGCCGGTCACCGGCGACAAGCAGGCTGGTGGCCACGGGCGCGGTGGTGCGCTCCGGCAGCGCCTGCCAGGGCAGGACGACGAACCGGTCGTTGTCCGCCGACAGCAGGGGGAAGCTGTCCTCGCTGCCGGCCACCCGGAACTCGTACCGCTGGCCCTGCACCGAGATGTAGGCGGAGCGGTCCAGTCCGGCCTTGGCGAGATCAGCGGCGACAGCTGGCGAGACGATCGCCGGCACCGGGCCCGATTCGGGCCGGGCGGTGCGCAGCGCGGCCGGAAGCGGCAGACCCACCTTCGCTTCCCGGGCCACAGTGGCCAGCTCCGAACCGTCGACAAGCAGCACGGCCGTCTCGCCGAGCCGGGCGTCGGTGCCGAGTTCGTCGGTTGCCAGCCGCTCGTCGGAGGCGAACAGCACCCGGGTCGCGGCCCGGACCCCCGGCAGGCGACCCACCTCGTCGATCGTGTCGGGAGCGAACCGTTCACCTCGGATCACCGCGTCGGCGGGCACGATCCGCTCGGCGGCCCGGTCCCGGCTCGCGTCGACGCCGGCGGCAACCACCGCGCAGAACGCCGCGGTACCGATCGCGAGCACCACGACGACGAGCGGCGCGGCGACAGCCGACCGGCCGGCCCGCGCGGTGCCGAGGAAGGCGACGCTGCCCCGGGTCCGCGCGGCAAGCCGGCTGACAAGCAACAACGGCCAGGGGTACGCCCGCAGCGCGAGCACCGCCGCAGCGATCGCGAGCAGCACCGGTACCGACACCAGCAGCGGGTCCACCTCACCAAGGGTGAGGCCGCGTCGACGCAGCAGCACCGCGGCGAGCACGGCGAGCAGCAGCACGGAGACCTCGGCGGTGAGTCGGCGGGTCGACGGGCGCATCCGGACCAGGTCGCGGCGGGCCGCCCCACCGGTCGACACGGCGAGCGTGGCCAGTGGGAGGGCCACCGTGACCAGGACCGCCGCGGCGATCACGTACGGCATGCTCGGGTCCGCGGCGCCCGGGAACAGGGTGCCCAGCCACCAGCCGAGCGCGGCGGCGACCGGCACCACGAGCAGCGACTCGGCGAGGCTTCGTCGGGCACCGGCGGTGGTCCCGCCGCCGCGGGCCCGGATCAGGACGAACTCCGCCCGACGCCGCCGGGTGGCGAGGGTGGCGGCGAGGACGATCAACCCGGCCAGCGTGGCAAGTACCCCGGCCGCGATCACCGCCAGCAGGGTCCGGGCGGCGTTCACCTGGGCGGCGAACGCACGCAACGGGATGTCGATGCCCTGGGCCAGTGAGAGGTCGGCCGGCCGGCGCCGCTGCGATTCCTGGAGACCGTCGATCAGCCGGTCCAGCCGGCGCGCGTCGATGTTGTCGGCGCCCAGCCGGTACCGCCAGTTGACCCGGATCGGCCAACCCGCCGCGGCCCGATTGTCGAGGGCCGACTGGGCGACGATCCCGGAGGCGACAAGCGGCTGACCGTCGCCCTGCGGTTCGATCACCTGCAGCATCGACGGCAGCCCGTCCCAGCTGCCGCCGGTACGGTCGACGGGGCGGAACAGCCCCACCACCGTCAGCGGGACAGCGTCGTAGAGCCGCTTTTCGTTGTCGACCTTGCCGATCCGCAGTTGGCTGCCGGTGCGCAGGTTGAGTTTGCCGGCCACGTCGGCGTCGAGCGCGACCTCGATCGGCCGGTCGGGCAGGTACGTCTCGCTGGGCCACGCCCCCTCGACGAGGGTGCTGGCGTCCTGGATGCCGGGCATGCCCCGCAGACCCAGGTCGACAAGCAGGTTACGGGCGGCGAGGTCCGGCCCGACCACGCGGGCCGGTTCCATGTCCACGTTGTACCACCGCTCGTTCACCGCCGACCGCACCTGCGGTGGCAGGTCCGCGGCCAGGGCGTCGAACCGCTCACGGGCGTAGGCCATCGCCGGCTTCAGGGGCGGGGCGGTCACCACCCCGCTTGTGTACGAGAGGTCCCGGCGGGCCGGCAGCTCACTGTTCAGCTGCGCCCGGAGCCCTTGTTCGGCGAGCTGGTTGACCAGCCGGGGCACCCCACTGATCAGCAGCGTGACCACCACGGTCAGCACCGCCAGCAGCAGGAACTGCCCGCCGTACACCCGGACCCGCCGGACCACCGCTCCGACGCTCATCGTTCTCCCCCGATTCGCAGCTGCACCGCCGCCACCCGCTGGCGGATGCCGGCGGCGATGAACGCGCTGAAGGCGAGCGCCGCCAGCAGCAGACCGACTGCGGTCAGACCGATCGGCACCCAGGGCAGCGCGAACGTCGCCGGGGGGATCGGCCGACCAGCGGCCGGGGTGAGGATGACAAGTGGGGCCATGGTGGCTCCGACCGCGGCACCGAGCAGCAGGCCGACTCCCACACCGATGCCGGCGAGGAAGGCCTGTTCGGCGAGCAGTGCCCGCGCCAACAGCCGGGGCGTGGCGCCGAGGGTGTTCAGGACCGCGAACTCGCTGAGCCGGCGTCGGGCGGTTGCCCACACGTCCACCATCAGGCCGACGACGGCGAGCAGCACCGCGCCGAGCGCCGCGGCGAGCATTCCGGTACGCGAACCCTGCCAGTAGGGGTCTTCCGCGGCGGAGGTGATCACCGCCTGTCGGTTGAGGACCGTGACTCCCGGCAGCTCGCCGGCCGCTGCGGCGGCGGCCGTCGCGTCGGTGGCGCCGATCCACCACTCCGGTACCGGGCGGATCGTCCCGCCGGCACCGATGAGCGCGTCGACCCCGGCCGGCAGGTCGAGCAGTACGCCCTCACCGGTGGTGGTCGGCACGGAGTCCAGTTCACCGACCAGGCGGACCGGCAGCGTCACCCCGGCGAGTGACAGCTCGACGGTGTCGCCGAGGTGCAGGCTCAGCGCGTCGCGTACCCGGGGGGTCATCAGGACCGGGGCGGCGACAGGCGCCGCGCCCGGTACGACGACGAACCGGCTCGCGGGTCGATCCAGCCGACCCCCCTCGTCGAGCAGCGTGATGGGGCGGTCGGCGACCAGCCCGGCGCCGCTCGACACCACCGGCGTCCGCGGCCCACCGGTCCAGGTCGCCGTCCAGTCACCGGGCAGCTCGGCCGGTCGGGCCGTGCCTCCGGCATCGACAAGCGCCAGCCCCTGCACCGCGAAACCGTACGAGGTGCCGCCCGCGAAAGCGGTGTCGGCCTCGAAGCCGGCCAGCCGCATAGGTCCTCCGCCCAGATCCGGAAGCTTGACGGTGAACCGGGTGGCCCGCCCGGTGCTCGGAGCGGTGGCCGCCGGCAGCTTGAAGGCGAGCCCGTCGGGGGTGGTCAACAACAGCGAGACCGCGACCGGGTGCGGCTCGGCGGGCAGCACGACGGGCGTACGGACGGTGCCGGTGACCGCTCGGGTGCCCGCTGGCAGCTCGACTCCCCCGGTGGCGCCGCGCGCCTGGATCATCCGCTGGTACTGCGCCGACACCGGGTCGTCGCTGAGCCGGTCGGCGAGTTGGACCACCCCGGGGGCGCTGGCCGGGTCGACGGCGATCACGGTCACCGGCAGGTCCTCCCGGCCGACCCGGATGTTGTCCCGCCAGGCCGGCAGCACCCGGCGCACGCCCGGCAGCGCGGCGAGTTCCGCGGTCCGGGTGAGCGGGGCGGCCCCGGTCCGCTCGGTGACCCGCAGGTCGGCGCCGACAGTGTGCCCGGCCTGCTCGACCTGGGACCGCTCACCCGTGCTGATCAGGGACCAGGCCAGGGTGCTGCCGCCGACGGCGAGGGCGAGCAGCAGCACCGGTCCGGCGTGCGGACGCCGACCGGCCTGCCACATGCCGAACATGGTGGCCGTCCAGGGCCGCCGGTCGACGAACCGCTCGGCGAACCGGGTGACAGGTGGCAGCACCCGCAGCGCCAGCACGGCTCCCGCCAGCACCCCGAGTGTCGGGGCCGCGATCAGCAGTGGATCGAGCCCGAGCCGGCCGCCCGAGCCGGCCAGCGGTGAGGCGTACCGGCGAAGCTGCACCCAGGCGAGTACGGCGAGCGCCACGAGCACCAGGTCGACGCTGGCCCGCTGGACGCTCGCCGCCCGGTTCGGGCGGGACCGGGCGGCCATGTCGGCCACGTACGTGCCGGCACCGCGCAGCGTCGGGGCGACCATTGCCACCAGACAACCGGCGGCCGTGGCCGCGGCGGCTGCCCAGACCAGTGTGGTGTTGCCGCCGGAACTGGAAAGTTGCTCGGCGCCGCCGGGCCGGACGAATCGCAGCACCACTGTGGCGATCACCGGGGCGAGCAGAACCGCGGGGGCGACCACCAGGGTCGCCTCGCGGGCGGCCAGGCCGGCCAACTGTCGGCGGGCGGCCCCGCGGGCACGCAGCAGCGCGGTCTGGGCGCGACGGTCCTCGTGCAGCAGCGCGGCGACCAGCACCAGCGCGTACCCGCCGAGCACCAGGATGAGCAGCAGTGGGGTGGCCAGCGCGGATCGGCCGACCATGTCGGCGCGGCCGATCCGGTCCAGCAGCTGCGGCATCTTGGTCACCGCCTGCCCGGAACTGCCCAGCTGGGCGGCCTCGAGCACCGCTGAGGAAGCCTCGGTGAGGGCCTTGCGCACCGTGGGAAGATCGCCCGCGTCGACGCCGCCGAGGTCCGGTTCGACGAGCCAGGACGCCGACACCGAGCCGGGGGAGATGGCCGCGAAGTCGGCCGGGTCGAGTGCGAACGGCCCGTACGACGTGCCCGAACCGGCACTTCCGGTCCCCACCTCGGGGGCCAGCAGCCAGTACGCCTCCGCCGGGTCGCGCGGCCGCCAGGTGCCGGCGAGCACCAGTTCGCTGCGCCGCTCGGTGGCCCGGTCACGGACCGGGATGCGTTGGCCGACGCTGAGGCCCAGCGCGCCCGCGGCCCGTTCGGGGAGGCTCACCTGGGTCGGGTTCGCCCCCGGGCTGGGCCAGGCCCCACTTGTCAGCTCCGCGTGCTTGGCGAGGTCGTCAAGGGTGGCCAGGTTGGCGAAGACAGGCTCGTCGCCGGTACGCGGCACGGATCCGAGCGAGCCGGTCAGCTCCCGCCCGGTGCCGTACCGGGCGACGGAGACGCTTACCGGGACGCCGGCCAGACCGTCGGTGAACTCCGCGCGGACCGCCGCGTCCCGGGTGGTGAACTCGGCCGCGTCGCGGCCGCCCGACCCACTGACCAGCAGGCCACGTTCCTCGGCCGGCGAGGCGGCCACCAGCGACCGCTGCCCGGCGTCCACCGCCCGTCGGTTGTAGTCGGACAGCCCGGTGACCAACGCGACGGCTACCAGGGCCGCGATCACCGCGGCGACCAGCAACCCGCGCGCCTCTCGGGCCCGCCTCCACACCAGCTTCATCCGACGCCTCCCCTGGCCCTGACGGGCCGACGACCATCAAGACAGGCCACCCACCGGGAAAGGTTCGCGCCCGTTACTTGATCGTTATTAGGGAAGGGGTCGGTTCAGGCCGGCCGGCGCGCCTCGCACGGCCGGCCGCCGGCGCGCGCCTCGCACCGCCGGCCGCCGGACGGCGCGACTCGGACGGTTAGCCGCCGCCCCGGACGTTGCGGACGCCGAATGCCACAGCTCCGATGACGAGCACGACGCCCAGGAGCTGGAGGCCGGGCGAGTCGTCGGCCTCGCCGAGCACGATGCCGGCGACGCCGATGGCGACCGCGAGAACGGCGGCGACGGTCAGCGCGTACCTCATGGGGTTTCCTCCTCTACCCACTCGAGCAGATCTCCGGGCTGGCAGCCGAGCACCCGGCACATCGCTTCAAGCGTGCTGAAGCGGACGGCCTTGGCCCGGCCGTTCTTGAGCACCGCCACGTTGGCCGGCGTGAGCCCGACCCGCTCGGCGAACTCGCCGACACTCATCTTGCGTTTGGCCAACTCGACGTCGATGCGGACGACGATGGGCATCAGATCACCGCCTCCATGTCGGTCCGCAGGGTGGTTGCCTGCCGCAGCAGCGCACGCATCACCACCATGAGGAGGCCGAGCACCGTGACGCCCATCGTCAGCAGGAACAGCAGGATCGGTCCGCCCGGGTCGTCCGCGTTGAAGCCGACGTAGAGGAAGACCCCCACGAGCACGACCCACGCGGCGCCCACGGCCCACACGATCAGGTCGACCCACTTCAGGGACGCTTCGGTGAAGATGCGGTCGTTCTTGACCAGGCTGAGCAACTTCCACGTCGACACGATGACCACCTGGACGCACAGCACCCAGAAGACCGTCACGGCGGTCAGCGGCCACCGGAGGTAGGCGTGCTCCGGCGACTCCTGGGCCATGTGCGCGAACTGCCCGGGCAGCGAGAACGTCTGGAACCCGATCAGGACCACGAACAGCACCCCGAGGAAAACTCTGAGAGCGGCTACCGCTCGATGCTCTACAACCATGCATCGAGTTTCGCTCGCTACCTATCGAAAGTCAATCGGTCTGCCGAGGTTCGCCGCCCGGCTGCGGAGGCGTCGGCCCAGCGACCGGCCGCGCCTTCTGCGGGTAGAGCGCCTCGTGGCGGGCCAGCATGGCGACGAACTCGGCGATCTTCCGCTCGCGGGTCTGCACCCGCTTGACGGCGTTGAGGCGGTAGATGAGAGCGAACCGGTTGGCCTTGGTGAGCACGTCGAACATGGCCTGCGCGGCGGGTTCGGCGGCGATGGCGGCGAGCAGGTCGGCCGGCACCTCGGCCTCCGAGGATGGCGCGTAGGCCGCCGACCAGCGCCCGTCCGCCTTCGCGGCCTCCACGGCGGCGCGACCCGGGGGCAGCATGCGCCCCTCCGCCTCCAACCGGGCCACGTTGGCGACGTTGCGCTGCGACCAGGAGCTGCGCGGCCTGCGCGGGGTGAACCGGATCCACGAGCTCTCCTGATCCCGTTTGCGGGCCTGCCCGTCGATCCAGCCGAAGCACAGCCCCTCGTCGACCGCCTGCTGCCAGGTGAGCGTCGTGGCCGTGCCGCCCTTCTTGGTAAGGGCGAGCCAGACACCCGGCGACGTGGCGTGGTGGGCGGACAACCACGCGCGCAGGGCGTCGGCATCCGCGACGATCAACTCATCCAGCTCCGGGCTCGCCATGCCGGCAGGCTAACCGCCACGGCCGACACCGACACCGCCACAGCCACCGGGGGGTCGACGCCGTCGGCCGCTCAGGACCTAGCATCGTCGCCATGGCAACGCGGCTCGTGCAGATCAACATGAAGGCCCGGGACGATTCCGCACTCGGCGGTTTCTGGGCGGCGGCGCTCGGCTGGGGAATCGCCAGCGAGGAACCCGGCGTGACGAACCTCGAACCCGAGGGCTTCACCTACCCCGATCCCGTCGCCGTGTGCGTCGACCTCGTCGTCTCCACGGAGCCCAAGACGGTGAAGAACCGCGTACACATCGACCTCGCCACCACCTCGGCGGCGCACCAGGCGCAGGTGGTCACGCGCCTGCGGGATCTCGGTGCGACGCTTGCCGACGTCGGCCAGGGCGACGCCCCGTGGACGGTGATGGCCGACCCGGAGGGCAACGAATTCTGCGTGCTGGACCCTCAGCCGCGCTACCGGGACACCGGCCCGATCGCCGCGGTGGTTGTCGACTGCGCCGATCCGCGAGCCATGGCCAGCTTCTGGGACAGCGCCATGGACTGGACCCTGCACGAGGTGACCGAGCACAGCGCGGTGCTGCGCTCCGCCAAGGGAGTCGGCCCGTATCTGCGGTTCGTCCGCACCCCCGAGACGAAGACCGGATGGAACCGCGTCCATCTCGACGTTCGCCCGTACCCGGGCGACGACCTGGCGGCCGAGGCGGCCAGACTGCGGACGCTCGGCGCCACCGACGTCGACCTGGGCCCGAACGAGGTCCCGTGGCAGGTCCTCGCCGACCCGGAAGGCAACGAGTTCTGCCTGCTCAGCCCCAGCTGATCCCGCACCCCACCATTCGCGCAGCGTGGCCACCGGACCGCCCGTACGCTGCGACGCACCCGGCGGCGGGGGTTCCGGGAGTCCCGTGCACCCCCGCCCGGTCCGAGCGGGCGGGGTCGGCTACGTCCGGCGGTGGTAGTGGTTGCGACGCGGGATCTGATCGGGGTCGAGCCAGGCCGGCGGCAGGAACTCCGGATGGCTGTCGTCGCCGAGCCGGACGACCCAGTCGGTCTGGTGCAGGTGCCGGTGATGGTGGCCGCAGAGCAGCACCGCGTTGTCGAGGCTGGTCGGGCCGCCGTCGGCCCAGTGCCGGATGTGGATGGCGGCGTCGCAGGCGAGCCGGCGCACCGTGTCGGGAGCGAGGCGCAGACCGACGTCGAGCGTGCCGGCGTGCAACTGCCGGGTCAGCTCGTCGAAGCCGGTGGTGACGACGAGCTGGGCCGGTTCGCCGCCATGCTCCGGCAGCTCACCGGTGCTCAGGGCAAGCCGGCACACGTCGGCGAGGGCGTCGTGGCGGCGCTGGCCGGGGGTGCGCGTGTCGTCGGGCCCGCTGGGTGCGCTGAGCGGGTCGATGGCGGCGCGCACGAGCGCTGCGGTCTCCGCGTCGAGGGTGCCGCTGAGCCGTAGCCGACCACCGGTCTGCTCGGAGACTGTGACATGCCGGTCGCGGGTTGCCCGGGCGGCCTCGGCGTCCAGCGCCGCGTGAGCGGCGGCGTCGGCGATCTCGGGGGCGACGTGGTCGAGGATGCGGGTGCTGAGCTTGCGAGCAGGGTGGGATCGAACTGCTCGGCCCATTCGACAAGCACCCCGACGGCCTTGTCGGCGACCTCCGGCCCGGCGGCCGTCCGCACGGCGCTGACGGCCTCGACGATGACCCGGGCCTGCTCCAGGCGGACCGCGCCAGTGGCCAGCGCATCGCGCACCCCGGCCGGGGCGGCGTCGACCGAGGCGGCCAGGTCGACCAGCCGACGGGCGGCGGCGACGTCGAGCCGCAGCCGGTGCCGCAACCACACGGCCGTCGAGGACGCACCCTGCGCGACCGCGGTGCCCCGACCATCCAACTCCCGCACCAGGGCCAACCGCACCGCCGCCAGCCGCTGCTGAACCCGGTGCGCAGCGTCGAGCGCCGCGATCAGATCGTGCGCGGAGAGCGCCCAGGTGGGCGCGTCGGTGCAGGTCGCCACCGCGCTCTCCGCCCACGCCAACTCGTCGATCACATGCCGACATTAGAACAGGTGTACGACAACTTCCGTGGTGCTGCCACGCCGGCCGGCGCCGTCACCCTGACGGACCCTCGGGCACGTCCCTGGCCTGCGGCTCATCACCACACTCACCCACTTCGGCACCGCCACCGACGTCACCATCGCCGAGGTGCGACTGGAAGCATTCCTCCCGGCCGACGAGACCACAAGCGCCGCACTGGCCGAGCTCGTTACGTGGTGAACCAGGCATCCGCTCGTGCCGCCGGTGGGGCGCCCGGGGGCATCGCGCCGGCGAGCCGGCTGTCACTATGGCTGTGTGGTGCCGGTCGAGGAGAGTTTGCCGTTTCGATGGGACCTGGTCACGCCGGACCAGCTGGGAGCGTTACTCGATGGTGCCGCACCCCCGGACCTGTGGTTCCTCGATGATCTGGTCGCGTGCACAGGGAAGGTGCTGGCCCGCAGCGGGAACGGCGATCTGTACTTTGTCGGCAGATCGTTGGACTCGATGTTCGACCTGCTCGGTGGGATCCTCTCCGGGCCCATCGGCGTGCAGCGACTGCATCGGCTGCCGCTGTCGTTCCGGCGTCCGCCTGTCGAGTTCGGCGGCCCGCGGCGGCCGTTGACCTACGCCGAGGTGGCCCAGGGACGCCGCTTCCTGGCCGCCGTCGGATTGACGCCACATGAGTTGGCTCGGCGGGACCGGCCGGCGGTCCTGATCGACGTGGTCCATCGTGGTGGGACGTTCACCGAACTGTTCACCCTCGTGCGTGACTGGGTCGACCAGGAACGCGAGCCATGGTCGGTCATCCGCCGCAAGCTGCGCTTCATCGGTGTCACCAGCCGGACCAAGACCAGCCCGAACACGTACCGGTGGCACCAGCACGCCGACTGGACCCGGACGCTGCCAGCCGCCGCCGTGGTCAACGTGTCGCTGCGTGAGTGGGTCTGGTCGCACTTCGGGGACCATCAGGTGAAGTTGACCCGCTCGTTGTCCCCCGACCGGTGGCTGGCCGAAGCCGAAGGACCCGGCCGTGACGACAAAACCCGGCAGGCCCTCGCCGAGGCCGCCGCACTGGTGGCCTACGGCCGCAGCCGGGCCGGCCGCCACGCCGTCGCCGCTGCCGTGGGACGCGATCCGGCGCTCGAACAGGCCTGGCTACGCACCCTCGTCCTGAATCTCAAGAAGAGCTGAACGGCCGGCCAGCCAGGTGGCGCGGACGGTGAACCTCAGGAGCCGGCCCCGGGCAGCCGGCACCCAGCGCGCTCAGGCGCTCTCGCCCTCCGGGGCGCGCTTGGCGCGGCTCGGCTGCACCCGTTTGGGCTCGCCGGGCATCTTCGGGTGGTCCGGCGGGTACGGCAGGTCGCCCAGGCCGGCGGCGGCGTCCCGGTCGGCCCACTCCAACAGTGGGGTGATGTCCCACGGGGCGTCGTCGATGCCGGCGTGCGGGTCGCCGCGCTCGGCGAGCCGGGCCGGCACGGTACGCAGGTCGAAGTCGTCCGGGTCGACGTCGGGCAGCTCGTCCCAGCTGACCGGGGTCGAGACGGTGGCCCGGGCGTTGGCCCGCAGCGAGTACGCGCAGGCGATCGTCCGGTCCCGGGCCATCTGGTTGAAGTCGACGAAGACCCGGCTGCCGCGCTCCTCCTTCCACCAGGCGGTGGTGACCAGGTCGGGCTGGCGACGCTCCACCTCGCGGGCCAGCGCGATGGTGGCCCGGCGCACCTCGGTGAACGTCCACCGGGGCTGGATGCGCAGGTAGACGTGCACACCCCGGCCACCGGAGGTCTTCGGCCAACCGGTCACGCCCAGCTCGTCGAGGAGCGCGCGGACCTCCGCGGCGGCCCGCGCCGCGTCGGCGAAGTCGGTGCCGGGCTGCGGATCCAGGTCGATGCGCAGCTCGTCGGGTCGGTCGGCGTCGGCGGCGCGCACCGGCCACGGGTGGAAGACGATGGTGCCCATCTGCGCCGCCCAGGCCACGTGCGCCAGATCGGCCGGGCACAGCTCCGCGGCGCTGCGACCGCTGGGAAAGGTGATCTGCGCGGTCGTCACCCAGGGCGGCACGCCTCGGGTGGGCACCCGCTTCTGGAAGAACGCCTCGCCCTCGACGCCCTCGGGGAAGCGTTGCAGGGTGGTGGGCCGCTCCCGCAGGGCGCGCATGATCCCGTCGCCCACCGCGAGGTAGTAGTGGAAGACGTCCGCCTTGGTGAAGCCCCGCTGGGGGAAGATCACCCGGTCCGGGCTGCTCAGCCGTACGGTGTGCCCGGCCACCTCGACCTCGGTGACCGCTGCCTTGGTGCCCGCCATCTCGCGACCTTATGCCACGCCTCCGACGTTCGACGTACCGTTGACGGGTGAGTCTTGACGACAACGAGTTGCCCCGCACCGAAGACGAGTGGCGGGTCCGGTTGACCCCCGAGGAATTTCACGTCCTGCGGGAGGCCGGCACCGAACGCCCCTGGGTGGGCGAGTACGTGGACACCAAGACCCAGGGGGTCTACCACTGCCGCGCCTGCGGGCTTGAGCTCTTTTCCAGCGACACCAAGTTCGATTCGCACTGTGGGTGGCCGAGCTTCGACGACGCCATCCCGGGCCGGGTGAAGGAGATCGAGGACCGCAGCCTCGGTATGGCCCGCACCGAGATCCGCTGCGCCCGCTGCGACAGCCATCTCGGGCACGTCTTCCACGGCGAGGGTTTCACCCCGAAGGACACCCGACACTGCGTCAACTCGATCTCGGTCCGGCTGGAACCCCGCTGACCTGAGCGGCTTGGGTGCGGTGACGCGCGCTCACGGCGTACCCCGAAGCAGCTCGACCTCGGCGGTCCGGGACTGCTCGATCCGTCGGGCCAGGTCGCGGACCTGCGCGTCGCGGCCGACGCCGACCGGGGACCGGGCCAGGTCGGCGGCGGCCCGCTGGTGATCGGCGAGCACCTCGCGCAGTGCCCGGTCGACGTCCGCGTCCGGCGCGGTCCGCAGCCGGTCGAGCGCGGCGTCGTCGCCGTGCCCTTCGTGCTGGTGCGCGCCCGCGCCGGCACCCGGCCCGGCAGTGGACAACCAGCCGCGCATCACTGCCAACTCGTCGGCCTCGGTCGCCTCGATGGCGGCGGCCAGGGTGCGCAGCGCATCGTCGCGCACCCGACCCCGAGCCAGCGCGACGATCTGCAGGGTGCGTTCGCTGTGCCCGACCATCGTGGTCAGGAAGACCACGTCGATCCCGCTCATCGCCTCCGGCGCGGACCCGGCGCCCCCGGACCCGGATCCGGGCGACGCCGTTCCGGCCGGGGACGTGGGGCCCGGTTGCGGCACGAGCGGCGGGCTCGACGTGGGTGAGCCGCCGCAGGCGCCGGTGAGCAGCAACGCCGCGACAAGCGACACCAGACGGGTACGACCGGGCATGCCTGGTGCTCCGTTCACGTGGGGACGGCGACACGGGTGCGACAGGTGGCCACACCCGGGCGGTCAGACCTGCAACCAGAGCGCCGGTACGTTCGGCGGCTCCCAGCCGAGGATCGCCGTGTGGGCCTGCCGGCAGCGGTACGTCCGTCCGTCGAAGGTGACCTGGTCACCGACCTGGTACGCGCGGCCGGGCGTCCAGCTGCCGCCCGGGGCGGGCGTCGTGCTCGGGCTGACGGTCGGGGTGGGCCGTGGGGTGGGTGAGGCGCTCGGCGTGGGGGTGGGGGCCGGCCCGCCTCCGCCGCCGATCTGCACATCGATGCAGGAGTAGAAGGCGTTGGCGGTGTCGGAGATGTTCCACACCGCGAGGATCTTCTGCCGTCCGGAGAAGCCGCCCAGGTTGACGGTGTGCGAGACGGTCGCGCCCGGCTGCTGGCCGTTGCCGTTGACCACACCGACCCGGGTGTTGCCGATCCAGTATTCCCAGTTGCTTGTGGCGTGGCGGGCGGTGTTCACCCAGGTGAAGGTCAGCGAAGTGCCGACCGAGGTGGCCGGCCAGCCCCGGCTGTCGTCGTTGAGGACGGCGAACTGGGCGATGCCGGCGTTGCAGCTGCGCAGACCCTTGGGCCCCTCGACGCTCTGCGGCTCGTACCTGATCTGCCCGCAGTCGGGCACCCGGCCCTGAGCGCAGAGCGCCTGCCGGCTGGGCGGTGCGGAGACGTAGCCGTGCGCCTGCGCGGGGGCGGCGACGGTGAGGGTGGCGGCGACAGCACCGGCCGCCACCAGCGGGATGGTGATTCTTCGACGCATCGGGGCGGCTCCTTCTCCAGGGTCCGGTGATTGCCCCCCAACATAATTTAAACATTGTTAACAGTAAAGACTCCCATCAATAAATCAATCGATGGCGACGACTCTGCCGTCAGAGGCGGAGCAGGCTGCCCCGGTCGTCGACCCGGTCGGCCGACTCGTCGTCCAACCAGACGCCGCCGGCGGCGAGGTATCGAAACACGTACTCCCCCGGCGGCAGCTTCACGGTGACCGTCCGCATGCCGTCGCGGCGGACCACCAACTCGTGTCGACCCGGCTCCCAGTCGTTGAAGGAGCCGACGACGCTCACCGGACCGGGCGGGGAATCCCGGGGAAGACAGAAGGTCACCCGGGTCTGGTTGCCGAAGAGCTTGTTGCGCTTGATCACTGTGGCCCTTCCGGGGGTTGCGGCGGTTCACCTGGCACAACGCACAACACGCCGAAGCCGACACGCCGCCCTGACCGCCGAAGAACGGCATTTCGGTGCAGGTGCGTCCGCATTGCGGGCATTCTGAGTCGGATGTCGTAATAGGGAGGTTGACCATGGCCACGTGCGAGGTCTGCGGCAACGACTACTGGATGGCGTTCGAGGTGCACACGGTCAGCGGCGACGTGCACACCTTCGACTCGTTCGAGTGCGCGATCCACCGGATGGCACCGATCTGCGAGCACTGCCAGGTGAAGATCGTCGGGCACGGCGTGGAGGTCAACGGCCGCTTCTTCTGTTGCGGACACTGCGCCCGCGCGGTCGAGGGCGCCGAGGGCGCCGAGATCCGCGACGCCGTCGGCGCCCGCCCGGCCTGACCGTCCATCCGGCCCGGCCCGGCCCGGCCGCCCGGCCTGACCGCCGGCCCGACCTGACCGCCCGGCCCGACCGCCGGCCTGGCCGCGCGGGCCAGAAAGGCCGCGCCCGGTCCCACCGTCCTGCGGTACGGTCGTCGCCATGCGGCCACCGCTGGGTGTTCTTCCCCCACCGCGCTCCTGACCGGAGCGCCGTGCCCTCGCCGACCGGGTGACCGACCCGGCTCGGCCCCTTTCCGTACGCGCTCCGTCGACGTCGTCCCCGTCAACGGCTCACCCATCGGAGCGCCTCCGTGTCCCTTACCCGTACCGTGCCGTCGGCCGCCTCGGCCACTGCCGCCAGTCCGGCCCGCACCGGCCTGATCCAGATCACCGTCACCGGCGTGCTGTGGGGCACCACCGGCGTGGCGGTGCAACTCCTGCGCGACAGCACCGGGCTCAGCCCGGTGAGCATCGGGTTCCATCGTCTCGCGATCGCCGCGCTGGTGCTCCTGCTGTGCACCGTCGGCCGGCTCGGCACACTCCGGTCCGCCCTGCGCGCGGCACCCGTACCGCTGCTGCTCACCGGCCTCGGTCTCGGCCTCTACCAGGCGCTCTACTTCGCCGCGGTGGCGTGGTCCGGGGTCAGCGTCGCCACCGTCGTCAGCCTGGGCCTGGCCCCGGTGCTCGCCGCGGCCTGGGAGTCGGTGCGCGCCCGACGCCTGCCCGGCCCGCTGCGACTGGGCACCCTTGTCGCGGCCGTGGTCGGTCTCGCCCTGATCACCGGCGCCACCGCCGACCCGAGCGCTGCGGCGCCCGCGCCACTGTTCGGCCTGCTCGCCGGGGCCGGCTCCGGCCTCGGGTACGCGGTGACCACCCTGATCAGCCGGAACGTCTCGCAGCACACCACACCGATGACGCTCACCACCGTGTCCACAGTGGTCGGTGCGCTGACCCTCGCGCCGTTCGCAGTTGTCGCCGGGGTCGGCGTGCCGGTACGCCTGGACACCGTGACCCTGCTGCTGCACCTCGGCGTGGTCACCACCGCACTGGCGTACGCGTTGTTCCACGCCGGGCTGCGTACCACCCCGGGCAGCGTCGCCGCCGTGCTGACCCTGCTCGAACCGCTCACCGCCGCGGCGCTGGCGGTGGCGCTGCTGCACGAGCCACTCCCGCTGCCGGTCATCGTCGGCGGCGTGCTGTTGCTCACCGCCGTGGCCGCCACCTACCTGGCACCACGGCCGGACAATCCCTGACGGGCCTACCATCGGTGGGTGCCCCAGCAGACCACCGAACTCCGGACGGCGTCCTTCGCCGACCTCAACGCCCGCACCTTCCACGACCTGCTCAAACTGCGCATCGACGTGTTCGTTGTCGAACAGCACTGCCCCTACCCGGAACTCGACGGACGCGACGTGGAGCCGGGCACCCGGCATCTCTGGCTGACCGACGGCGGCCCGCCGCTGGCGTACCTGCGGATCCTGGTCGACCCGGACGGCACCGCCCGGATCGGTCGGGTGGTGGTCGCCCCGCAGGCGCGCGGCGGCGGGCACGCCGGCCGGCTGATGAGCGCGGCGCTGGAGGTGGTGGGCAACCGGTCCTGCGTGCTGGAGGCCCAGTCGCACCTGGTCGCCTTCTACACCCGGCACGGCTTCGCGCTGAGCGGCCCGGAGTACGTCGAGGACGGCATTCCGCACACCCCGATGCGCCGCGACGTCATTGACGGGTGACGATCTAACTGGCATGGTTCCGGGTAGAAACGTCGCAGGAGCCAGCGACTAGGCGCGGGAGTGGGCAACTCCCGTCGATCCGGGTGTCGTCGTCCGACCTCATCCCCCCGGGGGCTCCATGTCCACTCTCACCCGATCACGACGCGTGCTCTGGTTGCTCGCCATCGCGGCGACCAGCACGCTCCTGTTGACGACCGCACTGAACACCATGCAGGCCCAGCCTGCCTCGGCGCACGGGTCGGTCGTCGACCCGCCCTCGCGCAACTACAGCTGTTGGCAACGTTGGGGTGGCGACTTCCAGAACCCTCGGATGGCCACTGAAGACCCGATGTGCTGGCAGGCCTGGCAGGCCGACCCGGCCGCCATGTGGAACTGGAACGGCCTGTTCCGCGAGGGCGTGGGCGGTAACCACCAGGCCGCCGTCCCGAACGGCCAACTGTGCAGCGGCGGGCGCACCCAGAGCCCGCGCTACAACTCGTTGGACACCATCGGCGCGTGGAAGACCACATCGGTGTCGAACAACTTCCGGCTGCGCTTCTTCGACCAGGCCAGTCACGGCGCCGACTACATCCGGGTGTACGTGACCAAGCAGGGCTTCGACGCGCTCACCGAGCCGCTCGGCTGGGACGACCTGGAGTTGGCCGGTCAGATCGGTAACACTCCGGCCTCCCAGTGGAACCCGGACACCGGTGGCGTCTCCATCCAGATCCCGGTGAACGCGTCCGGGCGCACCGGACGGCACATCGTCTACACCGTCTGGCAGGCCAGCCACCTGGACCAGTCGTACTACCTGTGCAGCGACGTCACCTTCGGGGGCACGAGCAACCCGACGACGCCGCCGCCGACGACCCCGCCGCCCACCACGCCCCCGCCCACCACTCCTCCGCCGACCACCCCGCCGCCCACCACCCCGCCGCCGACCACCCCGCCGCCGGCTGGGGCCTGCTCGGCGACGTACCAGGTCACCGGCCAGTGGTCCGGCGGCTTCCAGGCCGAGGTGAAGGTGACAGCGGGCGGCTCGCCCACCCGAGGCTGGTCGGTGAGCTGGAACTACAACAACGGCCAGCAGGTCACCTCGTCGTGGAACGCGACGGTCAGCACCAACGGCACGCTGGTCACCGCCCGCAACGCCAACCACAACGGCACCCTCGCCGCCGGCGCGAGCACCACGTTCGGATTCCTCGGCTCGTGGAACGGCAGCAACCCGGTTCCGCTGGTCTCCTGCACGACGACCAGTTGATCCCCGGCCGGTGCCGCACCCGGGCGGGGGTGCGGCGCCGGCCGGCGGGCGTCAGACCAGGCAGTTGACGATCTCGGCGACCGAGCGGCGGCGGCCCGTGTAGAACGGGACCTCCTCACGGACGTGCCGGCGGGCGCCGGAGGCGCGCAGGTCCCGCATCAGGTCGACGATCCGGTGCAGCTCGTCCGCCTCGAAGGCGAGCATCCACTCGTAGTCGCCAAGCGCGAACGAGGCCACCGTGTTGGCGCGTACGTCCGGGTAGCCGCGGGCCATCTTGCCGTGCTCGGCCAGCATCTCGCGCCGCTCGGCGTCGGGCAGCAGGTACCACTCGTAGGAGCGGATGAACGGGTACACGCAGATGTAGGGGCGGGCCTCCTCGCCGGCCAGGAACGCCGGGATGTGGCTCTTGTTGAACTCGGCCGGCCGGTGCAGCGCCATCTGCGACCAGACCGGGGTCAGCGCCCGCCCCAGCGTGGTGCGGCGGAACCGCAGGTACGCGTCCTGCAGCGCGTCGCTCGACGCGGAGTGCCACCAGATCATCACGTCGGCGTCGGCGCGCAGGCCGGCGACGTCGTACACGCCGCGGACCACCACGTCCTTGCCGGCCAGCTCCTCGAAGAGGGACTCGACCTCACCTGTGACGTTGTCGCGCAGCGACGGCAGCGGGGCGCTGGCCCGGAACACCGACCACATGGTGTAGCGGATGCTGTCGTTCAGCTCCCGCAGCCGGGCCGCGTTTGTCTGCTCGGTCATCTCGCCGATCCTCCAAGTGCTGTGATGATCTCGTCGGCCGCCGTCTCGCCGGAGCGGACGCAGATCGGAATGCCGACGCCGTCGTAACCGGCGCCGGCCAGGACCACTGTGGGGCACGCGGCCCGTAGCGCCGCCCGGGCGGTGGCGACCCGGTCGGCGTGCCCGGGGGTGTACTGCGGCAGCGCCCCGCCCCACCGCTGCACGTGACCGTGGACCGGGGCGGGCAACGGGGTGCCGAGCACCGCCGACAGCTCCCGGTGCACGGTGGCCGCCAGGTCCGCGTCGGGGCGTTGCAGATGTGCCTCCTCGCCATAGCGGCCGACCGAGGCGCGCACCAACGCCACCCCGTCCGGCCGGCGCAGGTGCCCCCACTTGGTGGTGAAGAAGGTCGCCGCCTTGGTCAGCAGGCCCTCGGTGCTGGGCACCAGAAAGCCGGACAACTCGGGCAGTCGCGGTTCGGGTAGCGCCAGCGTGACAAGCGCGACGCTCGCGTAGTCCAACTCCCCGACAACCGCCGCGGCCGCCGGGGCCGGGCCCGCGAGCAGCCGGGCCGCCGGTCGCGCCGGCACCGCCAGCACCACGGCGTCCACGTCCACCAACTCGGGGTCCCGGGTCGGGCCGACGGTGAGCCGCCAACCTGTCTCGGTCCGGGTCACCTCGCGGACGGCGGCGTCCCGCCGTACCGTCGCGCCGCTGGCTGCCACGGCGGCCTCGACCAGGGTGCCCAGCCCACCGACCAGGGTGCCGAAGACCGGAGCGCCGGGAGCGCGCGGCGCGGCGGCCTGTGCGGCCCGGACCGCGCCGGTCAGGGTGTGCTCCACCCGGGCCGCACGGGCCAGCGCCGGCATCGTCGTGACCAGGGAGAGATCGTCGGCGCGGCCCGCGTACACGCCGCCCAGCATCGGGTCGACAAGCCGCTCGACCACCTCGTCGCCGAACCGGGACCGGACCAGCGCGCCCACCGCGACGTCCGCGTCCGGTCCGACGAGTGGCCGCCCGTCGTCGGTGTCGGCGTCCGCGGCCGGGCGGGCGACCGCTGTCACCCGATCCAGATCCCCGGGTACGCCCACCAGGGTGCCGCCCGGGATGGGGCGCAGCCCACCGTCGATGACGAGCGCGGCCTGGCCCACCGTCGGGTGCACGATCCGGTCGGCCAACCCGAGCCGCCGGATCAGGGCCACCGCTGCGGACTCCGCCCCGGCCGGGTCCCGCATCAGGAACGACTCGGCTCCGAACTCCACAGGCTGGCCGGCCAGCTCTCCGGTACGGAGCTTGCCGCCCAGCGCGCCGGACTGCTCGTACACGGTGATCTCGGTGCCGGCCGGTGCGTGGTCGCGCAGGCGGACCGCGGCGGCCAACCCGGCGATCCCGCCGCCGACCACCGCCACCCGCCAGGGCTGCCGCGTCACCGTGTCAGCCCTGGTCGGCCCGGCGGCTGGAAAGCTCGTGCACCAGCGCGACCACCCGGGTCAACACCTCCGGGTCGGTCTCCGGCAGCACCCCGTGGCCGAGGTTGAACACGTGCCCGGGGGCCGCCCTGCCCTGCTCCAGGATGCGGCGCACCTCGGCCTCGACCACCGGCCACGGCGCGAACAGCACGGCCGGGTCCAGGTTGCCCTGCACCGCCTTGTCCGGGCCGATCCGGTGGGTGGCCACGTCCAGCGGGGTACGCCAGTCGACGCCGACCACGTCCGCGCCGGCCTCGCCCATCGCGCCGAGCAGTTCGGCGGTGCCCACCCCGAAGTGGATCCGCGGCACCCCGGCGTCAGCCAGCCCGCTCAGCACGGCGCTGGAGTGCGGCAGCACGTAACGGCGGTAGTCGGCCTCGGACAACGCGCCCGCCCACGAGTCGAACAGCTGCACGGCCGACACGCCGGCCTCGATCTGCACCCGCAGGAAGGCGAGCGTCATCTCGGCCAGCCGGCCGCAGAGCGTGTGCCACAGCTCCGGGTTGCCGTACATCAGGGCCTTGGTCTTCGCGTGGGTCCGCGACGGCCCACCCTCGACCAGGTAGCTGGCCAGGGTGAACGGCGCACCGGCGAAACCGATGAGCGGGGTGTCGCCCAGCTCGGACACCAGTTGCCGGACGGCCTCGTCCACGTACGGGACGTCGTCGCGGGTGATGGGGCGGATCCGCTCGACGTCGGCGACGGTGCGGACCGGCTCGGCGACCACCGGGCCGGTGCCCGGCACGATGTCCAGGTCGACACCGGCCGCCGCGACCGGCACCACGATGTCGCTGAACAGGATCGCGGCGTCCACGCCGTGCCGGCGCACCGGCTGGAGCGTGATCTCGGTGACCAACTCCGGGCGGCGGCAGGACTCGAGCATCGGCACGGACGCCCGGATCTCCCGGTATTCCGGCAGCGAGCGGCCCGCCTGGCGCATGAACCAGACCGGGGTGTGCGGGCCGGGCCGGCGCTGGCAGGCCCTGACGAAGGGCGAGTCGGCCGGTCCGCCGGGGCGGGGTTCTCCGTCTCGGGCGACAGTGCCCGTGGTGTCCGTGGTCATCGCCGCAATCGTGCCACGCCCACCACCCCCACCCCACCTGGGGTGAAGGGAAGAGCGACAGCTGAGGGCCTCCGGCGGCGCACGGGTGTCGGCGCGCCGTCGAAGCCGGCGGCCGACTGCGGCATAGGCTGCGGACATGGCCCCCCCGATCGCGCTCCCGGAGACGTTCGCCCGCGCGGTCGCCGGGTTGCGATCGGCGACCCCCCGGCCGGAGATCACGCTGGAGGAGGTCGGTGCCCCCCAGCGGCTGGCCCCGTACGCGTTCGCGCTCTCCGCGACAGTGCTGCGCGACGGCGACGAGGTGGCGACCGGCCGGTTGATCCTGCTGCACAACCCCGTCGGCCACGAGGCGTGGCAGGGCACCCTGCGGTTGGTCACCTACGTGACCGCCGAGTTGGAGGTCGACCTGGCCGCCGACCCGCTGCTGCCCGGTGTCGGCTGGACGTGGCTTACCGACGCGTTGGACGCCCAGGGTGCCGGCCACCGGGCGATCGGCGGCACTGTGACACAGACCATGTCGACCCGGTTCGGTGACCTCGCCGGCCCACCGACCGTCGGCGACATCGAGATCCGCGCCTCGTGGACGCCCGTCGACGACGAGCTGACCCCGCACCTGCTCGGCTGGTGCACGCTGCTCGCCTCCACGGCTGGCCTGCCCCCACCGGGGGTCACCGCCCTGTCCGACCGCCGGGCGGCCGGCGCAGCCTGATCGCACCGGTCAGGGGCGGGCGGTCACGGGAGGACGCGGTTCGATGGCACCTAGCAGCACGAACGGGCTTTGTCCGCTGGAACGTCCGGTATCCACGGGGACACCTCGTGGACACCTGACCGTCACACGCCGGACCGGCTGCACCCGCCGGTTCACCGCGCGCACTAGGGTTGGCAGGTGACCGACGAACCACCCCAGCGCCGTCGGCCCGCCGAAGCACTCCCGGGAACCGCACCCCAGCAACCGCCGTCGGCCCAGCCGCAGCCGGCGGACGACGGGGTCGACCCGACCGACGGTGGGCCCGTTCCGCTTACCGCCCCGCGTGACGGCACCCCCGATCCGGTGGCCGCCCCGGCCGAGCTTGCCGAGGTCGTGGCCCGCTTCGCGGCGGGCAGCGGCCCCGTCGCCCTGGACGCCGAGCGCGCCTCCGGCTACCGCTACAGCCAGCGCGCCTATCTGGTGCAGCTACGCCGGGCCGGCGCGGGTACGGCGCTCATCGACCCGCTGCCACTGCCGGACCTCAGCGCGCTTGACGCGGCGATCGGGGACGCCGAGTGGGTGCTCCATGCGGCCAGCCAGGATCTGCCCTGCCTGGCCGAGGTGGGGCTGCGCCCGCGCCGGCTGTTCGACACGGAGCTGGCGGCCCGGCTGGCGGGCTTCGAGCGGGTCGGGCTGGCCGCGCTCACCGAGCAGTTGCTGGGGTTCACCCTGGAGAAGCACCACTCGGCCGCCGACTGGTCGAGCCGACCGCTGCCCGAGTCGTGGCTGACGTACGCGGCCCTCGACGTGGAGCTGCTCACCGACCTGCGCGACGCGCTCGACGCCGAGCTGACCCGACAGGGCAAGTCGGCCTGGGCCGCGGAGGAGTTCGCCGCGCTGGTTCGCACCGGGGCGCGCCCGCCGCGGGTCCGGGCGGAGCCCTGGCGGCGTACCTCCGGCATCCACCGGCTGCGCGGAGCGCGGGCCCAGGCCCGGGTCCGCTCGATGTGGTACGCCCGGGACCAGATCGCTTCCCGGCGGGACGCCGCGCCCGGCCGGGTGTTGCCCGACTCGGCGATCATCGCGGCTGCCGAGTTGGACCCGAAGGACGAGAAGACCCTGCTGACCCTGCCCGGTTTCGGTGGTCGGTCGGTTCGTCGGTTGGCCCGCACCTGGCTCGCCGCCCTCGACGACGCCCGGCAACTGCCGGACGACTCGCTCCCGGTCGCCCCGGCGGTGGAGGGCCCGCCCCCGCCGCACCGTTGGGCCGAACGCGACCCGGTGGCGGCCGGTCGACTGGCCCGCTGCCGGGAGGTGGTGATCCGCATCGCCGGTGCGCACAACCTCCCGCCGGAAAACCTGATCACCCCGGATTCGATCCGTCGGCTGGCCTGGACCCCGCCGGAGGTGCTCACCGAGGAGACGGTCGCGGAAACCCTGCGTGGCCTCAACGCCCGCGAATGGCAGATCGGCCTCCTAACCCCCGACCTCACCGAAGCCCTGACCCCTCCACCCCCCACCCTCCCCTAACCCCACCACCGACCCACCCCCCACCGACCCGCCCCCGCCGGTTGATCATGAAGTTGTTGCCACCCGCATCGGCGTGTCGCGACAACAACTTCATGATCAACGGAGGGCGAGGGCGGGCGCGCGACGCACGCGGGGGCGGGGTGGGAGCGCGCGGTGGGAGGGCGCGGGTGGGATGGGGTGTGGGGTGGGCCACAGCGGGGGGTTGGGACGGGCTTGGTTACTGGCGAGTAGCATTCGATGGAACGTGCCCGTGCCGGCCGACAGCTGTTCGGCCCGGAGCGCCGCCCGGCGGCGCGGAAGCCGAATGATGGTCGAGAAGGAGGCCCAAGTGCCCCGTGAAGTTCGGGATGTCGTCTTCGTCGACGGCGTCCGTACCCCGTTCGGCAAGGCGGGTGGCATGTACGCCAACACCCGCGCCGACGACCTGGTGATCCGCTGTATCCGTGAGCTGCTGCGGCGCAACCCGCAGCTGCCCCCGGAGCGGGTCGAGGAGGTCGCCATCGCGGCCACCACCCAGATCGGCGACCAGGGCCTCACCATCGGCCGCACCGCCGCCCTGTTGGCCGGCCTGCCCAAGACCGTCCCGGGCTTCGCCATCGACCGGATGTGTGCCGGTGCGATGACCGCCGTGACCACCGTGGCCAGCGGCATCGCCATGGGCGCGTACGACGTCGCCATCGCCGGCGGCGTCGAGCACATGGGACACCACCCGATGGGCGAGGGCGTCGACCCCAACCCGCGCATCATCGCGGAGAAGCTCGTCGACCCGTCCGCGCTGGTGATGGGCGCCACCGCGGAGAACCTGCACGACCTGGTCCCGCACATCACCAAGGCGCGCACCGACGCGTTCGCGCTCGCCTCGCAGCAGAAGACCGCCAAGGCGTACGCCAACGGCAAACTCCAGGACGACCTGGTGCCGATGTCGATCCGCGACGAGGAGGGTGGCTGGGGCCTGGCCACCGTGGACGAGGCCCCGCGGGACACCTCGCTGGAGAAGCTCGCCACCCTGAAGACCCCGTTCCGCCCGCACGGCAAGGTCACCGCGGGTAACGCGGCGGGCCTGAACGACGGTGCCACAGCGAGCCTGCTCGCCGACGAGGCCACCGCCCGCGAGCTGGGCCTGCCGGTAGCCATGCGGCTGGTGTCGTTCGGTTTCGTCGGGGTGGAGCCGGAGGTGATGGGCGTCGGCCCGATCCCGTCCACGGAGAAGGCACTGCGTCTCGCCGGCCTGACCATCGACGACATCGGCCTGTTCGAGCTGAACGAGGCGTTCGCCGTGCAGGTGCTCGCCTTCCTCGACCACTTCGGCATCGCCGACGACGACCCCCGGGTCAACCCGTGGGGCGGTGCGATCGCCATCGGCCATCCCCTCGCGTCGTCGGGTGTACGGCTGATGACGCAGCTCGCCCGCCAGTTCGCCGAGCACCCCGAGGTCCGCTACGGCGTGACCGCGATGTGCATCGGCATCGGCATGGGCGGCACCGTGATCTGGGAGAACCCGCACTGGGAGGGCGACAAGTGAAGGCACCGAACGAGGTCGTCACCAGGGCGCTGCTGCGTCAGGTGAACGTACCGGGGCTGGACCGCCCGGCCGCCCTGATCACGCTCGACAACGGCTTCGACCACACCAAGCCCAACACCTTCGGCCCGGGTGGGTTGGTCAGCCTGGACGAGGCGATCACCGCCGCGCTCGCCGCCGACCCGGCGTTCGTCGCGGTCACCGGCAAGCCGTACATCTTCTCGGTGGGCGCGGACATCCTGGGCCTGCCGCAGCTCGCCGACCGCGCGCAGGCGCTGGAGATCGGCCGGCTCGGTCACCGGGTCTTCGCCCGGCTCAAGGACAGCACGGTCCCCACCTTCGCGTTCGTCAACGGCGCGGCGATGGGCGGTGGCCTGGAGTTGGCGCTGCACTGCCACTACCGGACGCTCTCCGGTGGGGCGAGCGCCCTCGCGCTGCCCGAGGTCTCCCTCGGTCTGGTGCCCGGCTGGGGTGGCACCCAACTGCTGCCGAACCTGATCGGCATCCCTGCCGCGACCCAGGTGATCATCCAGAACCCGCTGATGCAGAACAAGATGCTCAAGCCGAAGCAGGCCGCTGAGCTGGGCATCGCGGACGTACTGCTGGAGCCGGCCGACTTCCTGGAACGGTCCCTGGAGTGGGCAGCCGACGTGGTGCGCGGTCGGGTGACGGTGACCCGTCCCGAGGTCGACAAGGACATGTGGGCGGGCGTGCTCTACTTCGCCCGGGAGACGCTGAACCAGCGCCTGCACGGTGCGGTCCCGGCCGCGAACAAGGCCCTCGACCTGCTGGAGATGGCGAAGGACGGCGACTTCGCCGCCGGCACCGCCGCCGAGGACGAGGCCCTCGCGGACCTGATCTTCTCCGCGGAGCTGCGTAGCGGCCTGTACGCCTTCGACCTGGTGCAGCGGCGGGCCAAGCGGCCGGCCGGCGCACCGGACAAGGGGCTGGCCCGACCGATCACCAAGGTCGGCATCGTCGGCGCGGGCCTGATGGCCAGTCAGTTGGCGCTGCTGTTCGCCCGCCGCCTGCAGGTGCCGGTCGTGATGAGCGACCTGGACCAGTCCCGGGTGGACAAGGGCATCGGCTACGTGCACACCCAGATCGAGAAGGCCGTCACCAAGGGCCGGATGGACAAGGGCACCGCCGCCAAGCTGTACGGCCTGGTCAGCGGCACCGTCGACAAGAGCGCCTTCGCCGACGCCGACTTCGTCATCGAGGCGGTCTTCGAGGACCTGGGCGTCAAGAAGCAGGTCTGGGCCGAGTTGGAGAAGATCGTCTCCCCGGAGGCGGTGCTCGCCACCAACACCAGCTCGCTGTCGATCACCGAGATGGCCGCCGAGCTGGAGCACCCGGAGCGGGTTGTCGGCTTCCACTTCTTCAACCCGGTCGCCGTGCTGCCGCTGTTGGAGATCGTCCGCGGTGAGCGCACCGACGACGCCACGCTGGCCACCGCGTTCGCTGTCGGCAAGCAGCTCAAGAAGTCGAGCGTGCTGGTCAAGGACGCCCCGGCGTTCGTGGTGAACCGGCTGCTCACCCGCTTCCTGGGCACCGTCTTCGCGGCCGTCGACGCCGGCACCCCGCTGGACGTGGCGAACAGCGCACTGGACCCGCTGGGCCTGCCGATGCGCCCGCTGGCACTGCTGCAGCTGGTCGGGCCGGCCGTGGCGTACCACGTGGGTGGGACCCTGCACGCGGCGTACCCGGACCGGTTCGGTGTCAGCGAGAACCTCAAGCGGATCGCCGACTCCGGGCAGCCGATCGTGGTCGACGACCAGGTGAACGACGAGGTGGCCAAGCTGCTCGTCGTCGGTGACCAGCCGTTGACCGCCGAGCAGGTACGCCAGAACGCGCTCGACGCGCTCGCGCAGGAGATCCGGCTGATGCTGGACGAGGGCGTGGTCGCCGAGGCGCAGGACATCGACCTGTGCATGATCCTGGGTGCCGGCTGGCCGTTCCACCTGGGTGGTGTGACGCCCTACCTGGACCGCACCGGCACCTCCGAGCGGGTCACCGGTAAGCGGTTCCTGCCGACCGGGGTGGCGAGCCTGCCGGCCTGAGAAGCACGCAGCCCACCGTCGCGGTGGTCGGACCGTCCCGCGTGGATGGCCGACCACCGCGACCGTTTGTGATCACTCGGCCGTCCGGGGCGTTCCCCGCGAGGGACATCACCGGTCGCCGCACCGGGTTAGGATCACGCGCTTTGCACCCCTGACTTGGAGCTAACTGATGTCACAGCCGCCGGCCACCCCGTACGGCCCGCCGCACGACTCCCCCAACCCGCCGCAGCAGCCAGGCCAGCCGCAGTACCCGGGCCAGCCGCAGTACCCGGGCCAGTCGCAGTATCCGGGCCAGCCGCAGCCGCAGTACCCGGGGCAGCCGCAGCAGCCCGGTGGGTGGCCGCCGCCGCAGCAGCAGGGGTTCCCGCCCGCGCAGCCGGGTCAGCCGTACCTGCCCGCCGGTCCGCCTCCGGCGAAGAAGTCGAACGTCGGCAAGATCGTGCTGATCGTGTTGGCAGTGGTGCTGGTGCTCTGCCTCGGCGGCGCGGCGGTCGCCTGGTTCGCTCTCAAGGGGCCGGTGAGCGAGGCCGTGGACGCCACCAAGACCCGGGTTGTCGCGCCGGCGACCCTGGCCGGTCGGCCGAAGGTCACCGACCCGCAGTTGCAGGCGGCCGCCGATGATCTGGTCAACAACATGAAGGCGGAGGTGCAGGGCGAGACGAGCACTGTCGGCGCCTTCTACGGCGACCCGATCAAGCAGGACCTCGTCATGATCGCCGCCGCGTCCGGTCTGATGACGGACCCCAAGAAGGAGTTGGACACCGCTGTCGCCGGGCTCTCCACCGAGCTGAACGTGACGAACATGGCGGTGGTCGAGGCCGGCCCGCTCGGCGGCGACGCGAAGTGCGGCGACGGCAAGGCCGCCGGGAACATCCAGCTGGGCGTGTGCGTCTGGGCCGACCGCGGCAGCGTGGGCATGGTGGTGGTCTACTTCAAGACCGCCAAGCAGGTGGAGGCCGAGTTCGTCACCATCCGGGGCCAGGTCGAGCAGCGCTGACGAGCCGTCGGACGGCCGGGGCCCCGGCCACCCCAGGGTGGCCGGGGCCCCACGCCGTCCGACCCGGACCGCTCAGGCGACCGGGAAGTACGCGTTCAGCTTGCTGCGCAGGTGGGCCGCGTAGATGAAGCCGAGCACCGGGTTGCCGCGGTAGGCGCTGGCCGTGCCGCTGCCGACCTCCACCGCCACCGGTCGGGCCACCGCTGCAAACTTCACCTGCTGACCCCCCTGTGCCCACGCCGCGGCCGCCGGCTCGACCTGGGTGCCGACCAGGGCGGGAAACACCGCCACGCCGTTCTGGAAGCCACGCAGCTGCCCCTTGCGGGCCAGGACGTAGTCCATCGCCGTGGCGGTGAACCGCTGCAGGGCGTCCGCCGTGACAAGCGTCGCCGGCGCGGCCACCGTGAACAGGTGCAGCTTGGTCGCCATCCACCGCATCCGGAAATCGCCCCGGTGGCCGATCAGCACCGGTACGCCGCCCCAGTCCTCGGTCCGCACCTCACAACCGTCGGCGCGAAGCCGCTCGCCGGTCGCGGTGAGGTACGCCCGTACCGGCTCGGTCCCCGTCGTGTCCATCTGCCCACACATCCTTCGTCTGGCTGCCGTGGCCGCTCATCTAACACCACGGCAGCCGGTCGCGCCGCCCCTGTTGATCATCAGTGGCGGCGGACAGCGCAGCAGCCCCTAGACCGGCTCGGCCGCATCCGCCGCCGGGACGCCCGCCGGTGCCGCGGCCCGCTCGGCAGCGCTGCGCAACACGCAGAACTCGTTGCCCTCCGGGTCGGCGAGCACCACCCAGCCGCTGCCGTCCGGCCGGGTCTGGTCGGACACGAGCGTCGCGCCGATGCCGAGCAGCCGCTCGACCTCCTCGGCCCGGGACCGGTCGGCCGGTTGCAGGTCCAGGTGCAGCCGGTTCTTCACCGCCTTGCCCTCGGGCACGGCGAGGAACAGCACCTCCGGCCCGCCCGGAGGCAGCAGCATCGCCTCCGGGTCGCCGGGAAAGTCGTCCGGCTGCCGCGGGCAGTCGAAAACCTGGGACCAGAAACCGGCGAGGGCGTACGTGTCGTGACAGTCGAAGCTGATGTTGTGGATCGTCGAACTCACAGTTGGTCCTCCACAGTGGTGGTGACGACACGCTCCCCGGCGCCGCGTACGACGCAGAACTCGTTGCCCTCCGGGTCGGCGAGCACCGCCCAACCTGTGCCGTCGGCGCGGCGTCGGTCGGCGACCATGGTGGCACCGAGGCCGAGCACCCGCTCGATCTCCTCGTCCCGGGTCCGGTCGACGGGTTCCAGGCAGATGTGCAGCCGGTTCTTTGTCACCTTGTCCTCCGGCACCGCCTGGAAGAACAGGTTGGGCGTGGCCTCGTCCGGCGGCAGCAGGGCCGCCTCCGGATCACCGGGGGCATCCTCGCCGTGCCGGGCGTACCCGAGCACTGCCGACCAGAAGCCGGCCAGGGCGTACGTGTCGTGACAATCGAAGCTGATGCTGCGGATCCGTGGATACACGGGTGTTCCCCTCCGAATGGGATGGGACGCCCCCGCCTCGGGGAGTCAGCCGGCGCAGACCCGGGGCGCGGAGTCGTGGTTGGTGGACATCGACGCACCCCCTCTCGCTCTCGAGCTGACCCGGGTGATCTTTCCAGCGGCCGAGCGCTGCGCGCAACCCCGTTTCAGCCGCCGGCGGACGCGGAACCGGTCAGCGCGGGCGCGTCCGCCGTCGGCAGGGTGACGGTCACCTCCAGGCCGCCGCCGGGCTGGGCCACCACCCGGACGGTGCCGCCGTGCGCCTGGCAGACCGCCCGGACGATGGACAACCCCAGACCGGAACCACGGGCCCCGGTGCGTTCCCGGCCACCGCGTCGGAACGGCTCGAACAGCCCCGGCACGTCGGCCTGGTCCACCTCGAACCCGGTGTTGCCCACGACCAGCCAGGACCGCTCACCGTCGGTACCGGTACGCACCCAGAGCCGGCCGTGCAGGTGGTTGTAGCGAACCGCGTTCTCGATGAGGTTTCCGGCCAACCGGTCCAGCAGCCCCGGGTCACCGACGACAGGCGCGGACTCCAACGACGTCTGCACCCGCAGGCCGATCCGTTCCACCTCGCGGCGCATCGCCGACAACGCGTTGGCGGTGCCCGCCGAGAGGTCACACTCGGTACGCCGGCCCAGTTGTCGCCCGGCCTGCGCCTCGCTGCGCGCCAACACCAGCAGCGCGTCTACCAGGCCGTTGGCCCGCTCGGACGCGTCGCGGACCACTGTCGCCATCCGGCGGTACTCGGCCGCGTCCGCGTCGTCGTCGCTGAGCGTCACGTCGATTTCGGTCCGCATCACGGCAAGTGGGGTACGCAGCTCGTGCGAGGCGTTCGCCACGAAACGCTTCTGCGCCTCGAACGCGGACGCGATCCGGTCGAGCATGGCGTCGAACGTCTTCGCCAGCTCGGCCACCTCGTCGTCGGCGCCCGAGTAGCCGATGCGCTGGTCCAGGGTGGCCTCGCCGAGGCGCTGCGCGGTCGCCGTGACCTGGTGCAGTGGGCGCAGCGCCCGGCCCGCCACCGCGTACGCGCCGGCCACCCCGACCACGCTTATCGCCAACAGCGCGACCAGGCCCTTGGCCAGCAGCTCCCCCGAGGCGGAGTCAACAAGTCGCTGCTGCCACTCGGCGGCGTCCATCCGCCCGCCGTCGGAGAGCAGCACAGTCGTGCCGGGCAGCAACTCGTCGGTGGGGCGCAGCGCGTCACGGACCAGCAGCCAGGCGAGCACCACCAGGATCGCCCCCGCGCCGACAAGGAGCACCCCGTTGAGCAGGGTCAACCGCAACCGCAGGGTGGGCCGTACCCGGCGGCTCACAGTGCTCCCTCCGTTCGCGACCGCGGGGCTCGCAAACCCGGCTCGCTCCTCGCGCTCACAGCGCACCCCCGGTTCGCGACTGCGGGGCTCGCAAACCCGGCTCACTCCTCGCGCTCACAGCGCACCCCCGGTTCGCGACTGCGGGGTTCGCAAACCCGGCTCACTCCTCGCGCTCACAGCCCCACCTCGGCCGTGCGGTAGCCCGCGCCCACCACTGTCTCGATCAGCGGTGGGTCACCGAGCTTCTTGCGCAGCGTCATCACGGTGACGCGGACGATCGTGGTGAACGGGTCGGTGTTCGCGTCCCAGACCCGTTCCAGCAGCTCCTCACTGGAGACCACCGCGCCGCGCGCCTTGAGCAGCTCGCTGAGCACCCCGAACTCCTTGTTCGTCAGGTCGACGGGCAACCCGGCGCGGGTGGCCACCCGGCGGGCCGGGTCGAGCACCAGGTCGGCCAGTTCGAGCACCGGCGGCGCGGCCGGGGTGGCCCGGCGGCCCAGCGCCTGCACCCGGGCGACCAACTCGTCGAAGGCGAACGGTTTGGGCAGATAGTCGTCCGCGCCGAGCTGCAACCCCTCCACCCGGTCGGCCACCGTGCCGCTCGCGGTGAGCATCAGCACCCGGGTCAGCGCGCCGGAGGCGGCCAGGTCCGCGCAGATCTGGTCACCGTGCACGCCGGGCAGGTCACGGTCCAGCACCACCACGTCGTACCTGGTGACGAACGCCGCCTCGTGGCCGGCGTCGCCGTCGTACGCCACGTCGACCGCCATCCCCCGCTTGCGCAACCCGCGCGCGATCGCGTCGGCGAGGTTGCGCTCGTCCTCCACCACCAGTACCCGCATCCCGGCCTCCTCGCTGCTGACCACCGCCAACCTAGTGCCGGTTGGCAACCATCGTCTCTCGCCCGGTGATCAGTCGTGTAACTGCCAGCTCCGGTACGAGCCGTCAGGCTGCCCGCACACCAGGTGGTCGGAGATCGGCTGGCAGTGGCCGGTGGCCTCGGGCAGCACGTCGACGATGCGCGTCCTGCCGGCGCGGACGTCCAGCTCCCCGACGAGCATCCCGCCGCCCGGACGCGGGCGTACCCCGAGCAGCCGGCCGTTCGTGTCGATCTGGAACAACTCCCACCGGCCCAGGTCGACACGTTCCCGGCCGGTCCGCACGTCGACGACGAAGTACCTCCCCAGCCCTTCGCTGCTGGCCGGGATGGCCAGCAACTGGCCGTCGTACAGCCAGGCCCAGGTCCACCGGTCGCTGCGCCAGCGCACCTCGCCGGTCGCGGTGTCGACAGCCCACAAGCCGGCGGAGCGGGTCCGCAGACACACGACGGGTCCGCAGTCCTGCACCAGATCGATCTCGTCGACCGGGGTGCTCCAGCGCCGGTCCAGCCGGTCCAGCCCGTACGCGGTGATCGCGTTCGGTTGCCCACCGACGGTCAGCAGCAGGTCACCCGCCACCTGCACGTACCCCAGAGGCGCCCCGTCGGGTGGGCGCAGGTCGGCGCGGACCAGCACCGCGCCGGTGCGCGCGTCACGTACCTCGACCGGCCCCTTCACGTCGCTGAGCACCACCCGGTCCACCCGCTCGGCGGCGGACTGCGCGGTGACACCGGCGGTGGGGGTGGTCAGCTGCCACCGCACCGTGCCGCAGCAGGGGTCCACCGCGCGCAGGCTGAGTGGCTGGTCCTCGCCGCCGGACTGGAGCAGCAGGTTGCCGTCGGCCAGCTCGACGGAGCTGCCCGGCTGCTGCCAGCGGTACGCCCCGGTCGCGCGGTCCAGCGCCACGGTGATGGTGTCCCGCCCGTCCGCGCCGATCTCGTAACCGGTGGCCAGCAGCATCCCGGACCGTGGCCGGAGCCCCCAGTAGCGGGGCTGTCCGGGCAGCGGTGCGTCCCAGAGCGGATCGCCGTCGGACACCCGGAAGGCGGCCAGCCGCCACTGCGGCGTCTGGACGGTGACCGGATTGATCACCAGGGCCAGGTCGTCGTCGATGAGCACGTCGGCGCCCTCCTGGGCGGGCACCGTCACCACGGCCCGCCCGGCCGGCGGCGGCGCGGCGGAGACGAGCGTGGCCAGCACCAGCAGCAGGACCAGCGCGCAGCGCAACGGCCGACCGTTGGCGCGGGGTGGGCGAGGCGCCCGCGGCGGCTCCAGCGCCGGTCCGTGCCGCAGCTCGCCGAGGTCGATCACCGAGCCGGTCACCGGGGCAGCCGGATCAGCCGGTACGACCCGTCCACCACCTGGCAGAGCAGGAGGCCGGTGACCGCCTGGCAGTTCCCGGTGACGCCCGGAAACACGTCAAGCACGCGCGTCCTGCCGGCACGTACGTCCAACTCCGCGACCATCATCCCGCCGTCCGGCAGCGGACGCAGGCCGACGAGCGGTCCGTCGTGGCCGACCTGGGCCAGTTCCCACCGGCCCAGGTCGGCCAGTTCCCGCCCGGTCAGCGGATCGACGACGAAGAGCCGCTGCGGAGGGACGCTGACGGTGCCCGCCTCGGTGGCCACCACCCGCCCGTCGTACGGGAAGAGGCCCGCCCAGCGGTCACTACGCCACCGCACCTGGCCGGTCGCGGTGTCGATCCCCCACAGCCCGGCGCCATGTCGCTGTGGACACAGGACGGGACCGCAGTCATTGATGAAGTCGATCCGATCGGTGGGGGTGCTCCAGCGCCGGTCCAGCCGGTCCAGCCCATAGGCGGTGATGGTGGCCGGTGCGCCGTTGCTGGTCAGCAGCAGATCCTTCACCACCTCGACGGACAGGAACGACTCGCCCCGGGGTGGGGGCAGGTCGGCGCGGGCCAACTCCGTGCCGGTGATCGCATCATGCACCTCGGTGAAACCGGTACTGCGGTGCAGCACCACCCGGTCCACGCCGTGGGCGCGGTGCCGCAGGCTCACGTACTCGGCGGTGTCGGTCAGCTGCCAGCGCACGGTGCCGCAGCACGGATCGACAGCGCGCAGGGTGACCGGCTCGTCGTCCGCGCCGGACTGCAGCAACACGTTGCCGTCGGCAAGCGTCTCGGGGTGCCCCGGTCCCTGCCAGCGGTACGCCCCGGTTTCCCCGTCGAACGCCACGGACAGGACGCCCCGCTCGGGCGACAGCACCTCGTAGACAGTGACCAGCAGCGTGTCGCCCACCGACGTGATCGTCCAGTTGCGGCCCTGCACCGGCACCTCGGTCTGCCAGAGCAACAGACCGTCGGGCAGCCGGTAGGCGCTGATCCGCCGCCGCGTCGGCTGCCCCGGGTCCGGGTCGAGGACCACGAACAGGTCGGCGGTGAGCAGCGTCTCGGCGGCGAGCTGCGCGGGCAACGTCAGCGCGGCCGGCCGAGACGGCGGCACGGCGGCGGAGCCGAGGGTGGCCAGCACGAGCAGCAGAACCAGCGCGCAGCGCACCGGTCGACAGTGCGCGCGGGGTGGGCGGGGCAGCGGCGCCAGGGCCGGTCCGCGCCGCAGCTCACCGAGGTCGATGATCGACAACTACCGTCCTTCCGTTACCGCGTCAGGCTGGCCGGCGAGGTGATGTCCGGCAAACCGACCGTGAGCGCCCCGGCCCGGCAAAAGCGACGGACCCCCGCCTGTACGATGGCGCGTCGTGGCTGTGCCGGTGGTAGACCCTTCGCTGAATCCCGTTACCGACGCCGACCCGGCCGAGGCCGAGCCGACCCGGCGGCCTCGACGCCGCCCGGCCCGAGCCGACCTGCTGGCCCTCGGAGCCTATGTGCTGCTGGGCGTCTTCGTCTGCCTCAACTACTGGGGTGACGTCACCGGCCGGGTCTCCTCGCACCTGCCCACCGACCACAGCTGGTTCGAGTGGTTGTTCGCGCACGGCGCGTACTCGGTGCGGCACCTGGAGAACCCGCTCTTCACGGCCCGGCAGAACGCCCCGGACGGGGTGAACATGATCGCCAACACCTCGCTGCTCGGGGTGACCCTGCCGCTGGCCCCGCTGACCATGCTGCTCGGCCCCCAGGTGATGTACGCGCTCTACCTGGGTGCGGCACTGGCGGCCACCGCCGGCACCGGCTACTGGATGCTCTCCCGCCACCTGGTGCGCTCGCGCGCGGCGGCCTTCGTCGGCGGCGCGTTCCTCGGCTTCGCGCCGGGGATCATCCACCACGCCAACGGCCAGCCCAACTTCGTGTCCAACTTCCTGCTGCCACTGATCGTGGTACGGGTGCTGCGCCTCGGCGAGCCGGGCCGGTGGCGGCGCAACGGGCTGGTGCTCGGTGCGCTGGTGACGTACCAGATCTTCATAAACGAGGAGATGCTGCTGCTCACCGCGTTGGCCTGCCTGGTCGTGGTGCTGGCGTACACCGTGCAGCGACCGCGGGCCGCCTGGGCCGCCGCCGGCACGTTCGCGGCCGGGCTCGGTGTCGCCGGCGGGCTGACCCTGGTGCTGGCCGCGTACCCGATCTGGTTCCAGTTCAACGGCCCGCAGTCCTACCGGGGCCTGCAGGGTGGCGTCTTCCACAACTGGGGCGAGGACCTGATGGCCTTCGTCACCTTCGCCCGGGACACCTGGGCCGGTGACCCGGCGGTGGAGAAGACCATCGGGCTGACCGAGCAGAACACCTGGTTCGGTTGGCCGCTGGTGTTGCTCTCGCTGGTGTCTCTGGTGCTGCTCGTGCGCCGGTCGCTGGCCACCCGGATCGTCGCGGTGCTGATCGTGGTGTTCACCGTGGCCGCGATCGGGCCGATGGTGCGCTTCAACGGCGTCGAGACCGACGTGCGCGGCCCGTGGTCGTACGTGCCTGACGACCTGCCGCTTGTCGAGATGATGATGCCGACCCGGCTGACCCTTGTGGTCGCCGCCGCGGTGGGCGTACTGCTGGCGTTGACCTGGGACGCCGCGCACCGCCAGGGGCGCGCGGTGACCGACCCGGTGCGGGTGCCGGCCCAGCGCGTCGGCGAGCCGACCCCGGCGACGTCCGACGACCCGGGCGTGGCCGCGCCGGTCCCGGTGCGCCGTCGGTGGCTGCGCCCGGTGGGGTACGCGGCGGTCACCCTCGCCGTGCTGCCGCTGCTGCCCCGGCCGCTGCCGGCCCAGCAGATCGACCCGCCGCCGCACTTCATCACCGCTGGCGGCTGGCGACCGTACGTGCCGGCGGGCCGGACCCTGGTGCCGGTGCCGATCCCGAGCAACGTGCACGGCCTGCCGACGCTGCGCTGGAGTGCGATGACCGGGCAGGAGTTCCCGGTGCCCGGCGGTTACTTCATCGGCCCGAACGAGCTGGGCGAGGGGGTCTTCGGGGCCCCGAACCGGCCCACCAGCACCCTCATCTACGCCACCATGGACAAGGACGAGGTCCCGGCGCTCACCGACGAGAACCGCCGCCAGGCCGTCGAGGACCTGCGGTTCTGGCGCGCGTCGGTGGTGGTGCTCGGTGCGCATCCGCGCGAGGCGGTGCTGCGCGAGCTGGTCACCGGTCTGATCGGGCCGCCGCAGCGGGTCGACGACGTCTGGGTCTGGGACGTCCGCGCGCTGGTAGGTTGATCAGTCGACCTGGTCCCGGACACTCCAGGCCACGGAGCCGGGCCGGCCGGGGCGTGCCTGCCGTCGCCCGGGGCGACGTGGTCTCCGACGTCGTCCCGGTGGACATCAGACCGAACGGCCGGTGAGCGCCCGCACGTCCCAGACCCAGACGTCCAGTTCCTGACGCCCCGGACCGACAAGCTCCTCGACCGTCCGGCGCAGCGGCTCGGCGTTGTGCTGTCGCAACGGCAGCACCAGGATCGCCGCCCGCCAGTGCCGCAGCTCGTCGGTGAAGCGGCGACGCTGCCGGTCGTCGAGCTTCGGCGTACGGCCGGTCGTCGCCACCTCCTCAAGCATCTGACCCACCCCGCTGGGTCGGCCGCCGAACCGGCCGGCGTCACCGGTGTTGCCGTTGCGGGGGGCGAGAAAGTAACCGCCGGGAATCTTGAAGTCGAGGTTGGTGGCCGCCGCCCAGCGCATGCCGTGCGTGTTGCCCATGCTGGGCACCGGGATCGGCACCAGCGTCTGGTCGGGACCGACGTAGGCCCGCCAGCGGTCGGCGGTGATGAAGTCCGGCACCGGCGGCCGGGAGACCATCCGCAGCGGCATCGGGGCGATCGGCAGCAGGGCGAACGCCAGGCCCGCCGCGGTGAGCGTCCGCACGGTACGCCGGTCGGCCGGCCGCAGCCCCCAGGCCCGTTCGACGGCGAGCGCGAGCAGCAGACCGACCACCACGCTGGTGATCAGACCGAACCGGGTCGGCACCACCGCGTCCAGCAGCGGCAGGTGGACAAGCACCTGCCATGGCCCGGTGACCAACTCCCGGTCCCACCAGGAGACCCGCTCGCCGAGCGAGAGCACGGCGAAGAGCAGGCCGGTCGCCGCGAGCGCCCGGACGATCAGCTCCCGGCGCAGCCAGACCACGATGCCGATGGCGATCAGCGACAGGCTCCAGCCGAAGAAGGCGTTCTCCTCGGAGTAGTTCGGCGCGAGATTGATGTTGGCTCGCTGGTTGCCGCCGAGGGTGGGTGAGCCCGGGGCGAAGAAGGCGGCGATGTCGTTGCCATAGTCCTTCACCGCGTCGCTGAGCCCGTGGTAGGCCATCGGCCCGGCGAACTGCACATACAGCGGGTACGCCAGCAGCGCCCCGGCCAGCAGCGCGCAGGTCGCCACACCGGCGCCCAGGGGCCGCCACGCGGCCCGCCAGCGGGCCGGCTCCTGTACCAGCACCGCCAGCAGGAAGACGCCGCACGCCAACGCCGTGAAGAGCAGGATCTCCTCGTTTATGAACGCCTGGACGGCGACCAGCAGGGCGAGCAGCGCGCCGTCGCGGACCGGCCGGGTCGAGCGGGTCAGCACCAGCACCCGCCAGACGATGAACGGCAGCAGGAACTGGCTGATGATGTTCGGGTGCCAACTGGCGTGCGAGAGCATCGCTGGTGAGAAGCCGCAGAACCAGCCACCGGCCGCCGCCGCGAGCGGGGTGCGTACCAGGTGGCGGGAGAGCATGAGGTACCACGCCATGGCGGTGCCGGCGAGACCGAGCGTGACAAGCACCACGAAGGAGACCGCCGGCCCGAACAGCAGCGTCACCGGGACCATCGGGATACCCAGCGCCAACACGGCAGTGTTGGCCATCAGGTTGACGCCGTCGGGGTAGTTGAACTGCTCGGTGTAGAACGGGTACTCACCGTGCAGCACCACGCGTACCGAGTGGGCGAGGAAGAACTGCACCTGCGCCGGGTCACCGGTGTAGAGCGACGCCACCCGGCCGGACGGGTCGAGCCAGATCCGGCTTGTCACCCAGAGCGCGGCGAGCAGGAAAAGCCCGCCCACCGCCAGGTGCTGCCGTCGCCGCGTCCACCCACGCCACCAAGCCCGCGCCGGTACGGCCGCCGCGCTCTCCACGATCTCGGCCGGAGCCGGCGCGACGGTCTCGGCAGGAGCCGGCGCGGCGGTCTCAGCCGGAGCCGGCGCGGCGGTCTCAGCCGGAGCCGGCGCGACCGTCTCAGCCGGAGCCGACGCGGCTGTCTCGGTGGGGACCGGCGCGATCGTCTCGGCCAGCGCGGCGGGGGCGGTGAGGGTGGGGGCGGTCGGATGCGGGGCCTCGGCCGACGCGGTGCGGGTGCTGGTCAGCGCGACGGGGCCGGCGAAGAGGCCGACCGGAGTGCGATAGCTCACCATCTCGTCGGAGCCGGCTGCCGACTCCGGGTGCGGCGCGGGCAGGGCGCGGGACTCGGCAGGCGTCACAGTCGGCGGAGTCTACCGGAGCAACCAAAACGCACTAAAGCCCCGGTGACGTCCACTGTGGTCGGTCGGACGACCACCACCCGAGGTCTGGCATCGGACATCTCGATACTATGGCGCTTTCCGGCAGCGACGGTGAGCAGATCGGGGGCGGGCCAGGTGACTGCAGGCCGTCGGTACGGCAGGGCGCTCGCCGTCGTGCTGAGTGCGCTGCTGGTCACCACGGCGTGTGGTCCGGTCGCCGAGCGACAGCCGCAGGACCTGCGGGTCGGGTACGACAGCCTGGACGGCACGCTGGCGGTGTGGCCGCCGCGTGGCGATCTGGCGGCGGACGCCACGGCGACGGCGGCGATCACCGACACGGTTCGTGACTGGCGGTCACCGGACGACGACCGCGCACACCTGCCCACGTCCGGCATCCTCTTCTCCGGTCGGGTCGACGGCGCCGCGACGGCGATCGTGGCCGTCGACGTACCCGGCGAGAGCGCCTCCTGGCTGCTGCAACTCACCCGCGACGGCGATCGGTACGCGGTGACCCGCGCCAGCGAGTACACCGACCCGGGCTACCTGGTCTACTCCGACGTGCTGCCGGTGCAGACCGCTGGCGGCCGGCGTTACCTGATCTCCGCCCGGGTGCAGACCCTGGTCGGGCCACAGGATCGGACGCTCACCGTCGCGGACGGCCTCAGCGCCCCGGTCGACGTGCCGGCCTGCACGGCCGTGGCGGTGACCGCGACCCTGCGTACCACCGAGTCGTTGCCCCGCGGGCGGGCCGCCGACCGGCTGCTCGACCTGGGCACCGGCACCGTGGATCCGCGGTACCCGCTGGTCCGCGACGAGTCCGGCACGGGACGGCGGGCGCTTGCCGGCCTGGACACCTGTGTGCTGGCCGGCGACCGGGGTCCGTTCGGCAGCATTCCACGCCGGATCGGTGACCGGGACGCGCCGCGCTCGGTGCCGACGTCCTGGCCGATGGCGAAACTCACCGTCCGCTCGCTCGGCGAGGTCGCCCTCGGCGGTGGTGCGGCGGCGGAGTTGCAGCAGCTCAGCTGGGATACCGACGCCGGCGCGATGACCGCTGTGGTCTACCGGCCGGCCGACGGTGGCGCACCCGTCGTCTCGCCCGCGGACCGGGCCACCCCGTTGCAGGCGTACCAACTTCCCGTGCCCGGCCAGCCGCTCGTGGTGCTCAGTTGGCGGGCCACCCGGGACAGTTCCCTGTCTGTGCCACCCGGCACTCCGCTGCTTGTCGAGCGCCCCGGCCTGGCGGTCGTCCCCAGCCCGTCGCGCTCCCAGACCTACAGCCTCACAAACTCCGACAAAACCCACTACCGCTCAGTAAAACCCCACTAACCCACCGCACCGCACCGCACCCCACCCAAACGAGTCGATCATGGAGTTGTGGTGCCCCACGAAAGGGGCTATTCAGTAAAAATCAACCACCACAAGTCCATGATCGACGGGCTCGGCACGCTCCGCCGCCCACGGGAACGGCGACGGCGGGCGTCCCCGGGAGGGGGCGCCCGCCGTCTTTTCGTTCTCGTCAGTTTTGCGCAGCCGCGTCGCTGGGGGTCAGGCGGTCCGGGGTGGCATCCAGGCCGGAGATCCAGCCGGTGACGTCGCGGGCCACGTCCTGGGCGGTCAGGCGCAGGTCGGCGAGGATCTGCGCGCGGGTGCCGTGCGGGTGCCAGTCGGCCGGTACGCCGAGGTCCTTGAGCGGCACCCGGACGTCGGCGTCGCGCATCGCCTGGGCGAGCGCGTCGCCCACCCCGCCGACCCGGACGCCGTCCTCGACGCTGACCACCAGGCGGTGGCGGGCGGCCAGGTCGACAAGCTCCGCCGGAACCGGGCGCACCCAACGGGGGTCGACCACTGTGACCCCGTAGCCCTGCTCGGCGACCCGGGCGGCGACCTCCATGCCCAGCTGACCGAAGGAGCCAACGGCGACCAGCAGCACGTCGGTACGCGCCGACTCGGCCAGCACGTCGACCGGCCCGACCCGGCGCAGCGCCGGCAGGTCCGCGGCGACCGTGCCGGTGGGGAAGCGCACCACCGTCGGGCCATCGTCGACGGCCAGCGCCTCGCGCAGCTCCTCGCGCAGCGTGGCGGCGTCGCGGGGCGCGGCGATCCGCAGGCCGGGCACCACGCCGAAGACCGACATGTCCCAGATGCCGTAGTGGCTGGGGCCGTCCGGGCCGGTGATGCCCGCCCGGTCCAGCACGAAGGTCACCGGCAGCTTGTGCATCGCCACGTCCAGCAGGACCTGGTCGAAGGCGCGGTTGAGGAAGGTGGCGTAGACCGCTACCACCGGGTGCAGGCCGCCGAGGGCCAACCCGGCCGCCGAGGTGGCCGCGTGCTGCTCGGCGATGCCCACGTCGTACACCCGCTCGGGGTACTTGCGGGCCAGCTTGGCGATGCCGGTCGGCTCGGCCATGGCGGCGGTGATGCCCACCACGTCCGGCCGCTCGTCGGCGATGGCCAGCAGTTCGTCGGAGAAGACGTGCGTCCACTTCACCGCCGGGGCGGCCAGCAGTGCGCCGGTCTCCACGTCGAAGGCGCCGCCGGGGCCGTGCAGGCAGTCGGCCTCGTCCTCCTCGGCGGGGCGGTAGCCGTAGCCCTTGCGGGTGACCGCGTGCACGATCACCGGGCCGCCGAAGTTCTTCGCCGCGCGCAGCGCCGACTCGACCGCCGCCACGTCGTGCCCGTCCACCGGGCCGACGTACTTGATGCCGAGGTCCTCGAACATGGCCTGCGGGGCGACCGCGTCCTTGATGCCCTTCTTGACCGCGTGCAGCACCTCGTACATCGGCTTGCCGACCAGCGGGGTGGAGCCGAGGGCGTCCTTGACCGTGTCCAGGACCTTCTCGTAGCCCGGGTTGAGCCGCAGCGAGGAGAGGTGGTCGGCCAGCCCGCCGATGGTGGGCGAGTAGGAGCGGCCGTTGTCGTTGACCACGATGACCAGGGAGTTGCCGGCGGTGGCGATGTTGTTGAGCGCCTCCCAGCACATGCCGCCGGTCAGCGCGCCGTCGCCGACAACTGCCACGACGCTGCGCGCCTCGCCCCGCAGGGCGTACGCCTTGGCGAGGCCATCGGCGTAGGAGAGCGCGGTGGAGGCGTGCGAGTTCTCGATGAGGTCGTGCTCGCTCTCCGCCTGGCTGGGGTAGCCGGAGAGGCCACCGCGCTGGCGGAGCTTGTCGAAGCCGGCCTGACGCCCGGTGATGATCTTGTGTACGTACGCCTGGTGACCGGTGTCGAACAGGAGCCGGTCGCGCGGGGAGTCGAAGACGCGATGCATGGCCAGCGTCAGCTCGACCACACCGAGGTTGGGCCCGACGTGCCCGCCGGTGCGGGAGACCTTGGTGATCAGGAAGTCCCGGATCTCGGCGGCGAGGACGTCCAGTTCCTCACCGGACATCCGCTTGACGTCCTGCGGACCGCGGACCGTCCCCAGCAACCGGCCGTGGTTGGCCGTGTCCTCTTCAACACTCATGACCGGAGAGTCTATCGGCCCTGTCGTACTCCGCAGCCCGGCCCGAGCCCTGCGCATCCGCGGCCGCCCCCTGAGCGCCTGGTCAGGGCCCGGTCGCTCCGGCCCACGCGCGAAGGCGTACGCCTCCCTGGCCTGCGCGGGCACGCCCAGCTCGGCGGTGCCGCGCAGCCGCCACCGGCGGGGGTGCCACCGCGTCCCGACGGCGCTCACCCCGAGCCTGGCGCGAGCAGGCGGACAGCCCTAGACGAGTAAGTCCTAACCCTGGTTAGTGGTCATAGGCGATCAGGGATCGGGTGATGGGTTGGCCGGTGTTGCGGTTGTGCCAGATGGCGGC